>JAKSHT010000025.1 GCA_024399215.1 archaeon
GAAGAAGATCTACGATTTTATAGGTAACAGAATCACTAGGCTTATACTCTTTGCCTTCACTTGTTACAAGATGCAGAGTTTTTAGTTCTGCAGCTAGTTTATTGGCGTCATCTAGAGAAATGGGTACACCTTGAGCAAGCGTCAATGTTGAATCTTGAAACACGCCGAATGATGTTTCTGGCCTGACATCTTTTAACTCTGATAGGATTTGTCTTACTTCTGCCAATGGTACATACCGGTCAGACATATTGCCGCCCCCATTAACTTATGTTTTTGATGAGATGCTCGGGACGTGAAATCACGATTTTGACTTTATTACCTGACTTAACACTAACCTCGTACGCAGCACCTCTTTTGTTAGTAATAGTGCCGGTAAGGCCGTGAAACCTTGAGAAGGGCATTCCCTTGTGAATACTTGGGTCGATAACGATGTTGACCTTCTCTCCCTTTTCAAAAACTTGAAACGCTTTTGTGATTGGCGAAAGGCCGCGGTCTCTGGGTCTTTTCTGAAGAATTGTACGAGTTTTGGCTCTCGTTCCTTTTGATGCTTTCATTTTATTTCCTCGTTGATAGCCACCACGTCCAATGCCTCGACTGTACACTGGACACCCAACGCATCTGAGAAGTTGGGTTTTGTTCTCCCGCCGTCTCCCGATATGAACTCTTTTACGTAGGTCCCGGACTCTGCTTCAAGCGCAATGTCAAACGTGCAGTCTTCGACTTTCCCAACCTCGATCCAGTGTATCATTTTACTTCTAACGAGGTCGGCACGTCTGTGTTCTACGCGCTTGGGAGTTCGTTGACTCACGCACACGTTACTGAGCGATGATATCGCTTCATCAATTGCTTCTTTATTAACTTTACTATTTGCTCTTACTCTTAGCTTATATACTTTGGTGGGAGTGGCCATTTTTACTTTTCTAACGGTATCTTTGTCTACAAATTGTAAACAATGGAACTGTGCAACTTTTGATGTGTTAGCTTGTATTTCTAGATCGTTAAGGTCTATTTCGCGAATGCGGGGATTACTAATCTCAAGAACGAAGGGCCTTCCCTTTCCTAGGCACAATGCGTCTATATCTTCTCTTCCCATCCCATGAAAGAAGTGGTTTTCTCCATTAAACATTCTTAAGGCAATGTTACCAATTTCTTCTTGAACGGATGTTTGGTACATTTTTCCAGTCCCATGACATCTGCCACACCCTTTCCCGTGGCATATTCTGCATGGCCATATGGTTTGTGGAATTTCACGACTTAGTTTGTTATAATACCCGTGGATAAATATTGGAGCGATATCAAGTGTAACGCTTGCGAAACGTGTGTCTACGCATGCGACAACTTGTGGAGATTTGAACTCGACGGGACGGTTAATTGCTGAAAGTACCAATTTTCCGACTTCTCTATTTATTTCACTTTTAATGCTTTCACATTGTTTGAGCTGAAATTTCTCCTGGATATCTTTTTCTTTTTTTATTATTTCTGGATCTACACGACTTCCTACTAGAAAATTTTTAGATTCAACGGCGGATATGGTTTCTACTATGGCATCAGCGTATCGATTAAGTTCGTTAAATATGCCTTTACAGAGAATGCATGGTTCATCTGGTTTATTCGCTGTGCTGACAAATATCTCTTCTAGAGTAACGCGTATTTTCATACCGCGAATATCGTTGGTCATACCTGTGCCGACTTTTCCGAACATTCTTCCAAGGCAGTGGTCACAAAGGTTGATATTGGCCAGTTCTTTTGCTTTATTTGCTATTTTAGAAATCCATTCTTCCATGCTATTGCCCTAAATGTCAAATCCCATTTCAGCGACTTTAAGCCGGGACCTTTGATTCTCAAGATAGTGATATACTGTAGCGTGTTCACTTCCTTCGAGAAGAAGTTGAATCGCATGCTTTGCAATTGGGAGATTAACAGAGTTTCCAATAAGCCCAACTGTGTTGCCGTATATGGTAATGTACACTCCTGTAAGGTTTTCTATGATGCGACGTGTTTTTCCCTCTTTGCCTATTATCCGGCCTCTAACTGTTATTAGCCTTCCACTTTTTTTGGATATGAAATTCTTAAGATTGATTACTTCAAGGTATTCGTCATCATTAAATAATCTCATGGCTCGATCTGGTGCAAATCCTCTCCCGATTGCTTTTATAACATCCATAGTTTTGATGACTAATAGGGGATTTTTTACGTTGTCATCGTGAATTAAAACTTCACCTTCAGCATCAACGCTGAACCTTATTCCAGAGGTTTCCTGGAGTATTTTTTTTGTTTGGCCTTTGATTCCAATTATTGCCCCGATTCTGTCTTGAGGTATCTTAATGAATTGCATCTTCCTTTTCTCCGTCAAGTACTTTCTGTAGAATCCTTTCATCATCAATTATCTTGACATCTCGGTTTTCGAAGAATTTATTGATATTTCTAATATCTTTGAGTAGAAACTCTTTTGAATTTAGGTGATCTGCTGTGATTGCTTGACCGCAATCTATCAGTATGGGTTCTCCTTTCCAGTATAGTATGTTATATTCACTCATGTCTCCGTGTACAAGGTGAGCTTTTTTGTATCCGTCGATGATAAAAGAAATTACTTTTTTATAGACAATGGTCGGTTTTTCAATGACGGCATCTTTGAGTTTTAATGCTGGTTTATCCTTGTCTCCAATGTATTCCATCAAAAGGCAATTTTTTTCGCATTTGATTGGTTTTGGAACACGTATTCCGTTCTTAGAATATCTTTGGAGATTACGATACTCTTTGTTAGCCCAAGCGGAAATAATCTTTCTTCTGCTACCGCTAAGGCCTTTAAATCTTGGATCTCCATCGATATATTTTGAGATGTTTTTAAACGTGGTGGTCTGTGATCTAAATATTTTTAGAGCGTATGCTTTTTCGTTTTTGTCTTTGATGTGAAAAATATTGCCCTCTTTACCCGTAGAGATCAAATAATGAAGAGAGTCAATATATCCTGCGTTCATGAGGTCATATATAACTAGCAAGGTTTGTTTATCGAAGACATCAGCATATGTTTTATTGTCACTGCTGCGAGTTCTGCTAGTTTTGAGGGAATCCACACACCTGTCCAAATAGGAATAAGTTTCTTCGTATAACATGTGATTTCCTATTCAGAAGATGTCAGAATTTTTTGGAATTTTATTTCTTTTATTAAGATTCAGGGCTTGCGTTTTAGTGTATCGAAATCTCACGTCACATTTGTCAGGTTGAAAATCCCAGACTGAGATAATGAGAAGGTCGCCTGTCCTAACCCACATGCGCTTCTTAATTTTGCCAGGGATTCTTCCAATTCTTGGAATTCCGTCTTCGCACATGATTCTGAGTTTGGATGCCCCTAGCAACTGGTCCGCCACGCCGAACATCTCTCCTTCTTTTATGTTTGGAAGGCGTACGCGTGTTTCGTCTTCATCTGGATTCTCCAAAGGCTTGTGGCCCACTCTAATGCCCTTCACGCGGGGACGACTAGTCCAGCATATATAAAAATGGTGTATAGAATAGTATTTTATAGATTTGCTAAACGCACTAAATGGTGTTTAGATTGACATAAAATGTTGTTTTGGACCGTGGGAGTGAGTGTGTTTACAGAAATGTGCGATGAGTTGGTTGTGTATTTTCTGATATATTTGGAGATTGATGAGCCAACATGATTTATTGTTTGAATGGTATTTGCTCGTGTGGACAGGAGATTGGCAGCTAAGTATCCATTTATTAGTGACACAGCTCAAATAATATCTGATATCAATATGGACGCGTCAATGCTGATTTCTTCTGATGTGTTTAGAAGTCCGAGGCGTAGAGGTATACAAAGGTTGGAGGATACTATTAGAGACTCGGAAGTTTCGTGCACACCTTTAGTCAATGAGTATGAGTTGTTAACGGAGATACTTTCATATGTTTATGCGAGGGTAGTGGTTTCATGCATTAATGATAAATTTCTCATCAGAAGGTACGCTTTATCTGAGTCAGTAAAAATGAAAAAGCTTCTTGAAGCTGAGGATGGAAATATTGTTAGATATATCTCAGCGGCTCTCAATGTTAATACTGCCTTTGATGGAGAGAGGTTAAGGATGTACTTTGTAGATTATTTGAGGCTTTCTTCTAGAATTAAAAGTAGAGATTGGAAACTTGTCAACGCAGAATTGCGTAAAGGATATGTGTATCTTGAAAAGAGTAAACTTAGTCGCCTCCTTCAGAATGCATTGCAAGATAAAATAGAGTCAGAACTTCCGTTGAAAGTACCTGAAGAATATAGATATACTATTAGAGAGGACGTTGGGTATATAGAGGGTCTTTTTGAAAGTATAAAAGGTGCATCTAATTCGCAATTTCCTGAAAAACTGAAAGATCAGTGTTTGCCTCCGTGTATCAAAGTTCTAATTACGAATGCACAAAAAGGTGTTAACTTGTCACATAGTGGGAGGTTTGCACTGGTATCGTTTCTTCATACTGTAGGTATGGACTTGAAGCAGATTCTTGCATTATTTTCTAGATCGCCTGATTTTGATGAGTTAAAAACCTTGTATCAAATTAAACATATAACTGGCGAGTTGAATGGCACTAGTGGGTATGTGCCTCCTGGATGTAACACAATGAAGACTAATGGAATTTGTTATGACCCGGATGGTTTGTGTAATAGTAGAAAAATTGGTCACCCTGTTACGTATTATAGGGTAAAAGTGGATACTGAAAAAGGGATCAAGTAAGATTCAGTGAACATCGAAGAGATTGAGGGTTTGCCGCGATACGATATTTGTCTAGATGTTTTAATGATGGGAGTTCTTTACGAATTAGAACCATTTATCTATTTCATGACTCCAGTCTACACATCCTGGGGCAAATAAATTTGGATTTTTGATGGTTTCTTCTATTATTTTCACAATTTCGGAAGGCGTTAGATTTGTGCAATTGATTTCTGATGTTGTTATGCCTGATTTCATGGATTCACATAGAATGACGTCCAGTATTTCCGCCTGAACGTTTTCCTGAATTTTCTGCGTGCTGTATCCTCTTTTTTTTAGCCTTTCGTATATTATGTTAGGATCACACCTCAAGACGATTATAAAATCACAACTTACGAAATGAGATAAATGGCCATCTAAGAAAATAATTTCACTTTTTTTTGTTTTGAACTTTAAGGAATCACTTAATTTGTTGACATCCACGTTATATGTTTCTAATTTCGTGTCGAATTCTTCAAGAAGTCCATTTTTTTTCGCGTAGGAGTTGATGTCGATAACATTGTATTTGTTTGAAAGAAGTTTAGATACTGTACTTTTTCCTACCCCCGGTGTTCCTGTGATTGCTACTAACATTTGTCTGAATACCTTAACGTGGATAATGTTGACGTTTTTTATCTATTTTCTATTGAAATTGGTAAATGTCGGGTATGTCTCAGAATTTCAAGATATGTGCCTGTAAATAGATGCGAAAGTTTTGATTTTATGTACGATATTCAACCTTACGGGTGCATTCATTGTAATTTCAAAAATTTTGAAATTTCAGAAAGGACAGCTTTTCTATTTTGAGTGCAGGAAAAGGATGTGATCAGGGAGTCAATCTCATTATTTCTGCCTTTAAGAACTTTTATGAATATAATGATATTCGTTAGGGCACGACTCATTTCATCGGAAATTGGAACTGTGGCTGTCTTAGACGTTCTGGAGATAGGGTTTATATCAATAGAAATGACCACTTTTCCCATATTGACTAGGGCCTCTGCTCTATCACCGTCTTCTATTGGAACTAAAATGCAGTCACAATTGTAGAGATCTTCAGAACATAAGGCACGACTATGATCTAATCCAGGAATTTTAGCAGTGGGAAGTTTTCCAAGAATGTTTTTTCCACCTTTGGATTCTAGGTATTCTATGAGTTTTTCTACCCTTTCTTCTGTTCTGTGAAACAGGTTTACTTCAAGTGGAGCGGGAATAGTGTTAGCTAATTGAATTAATTTTTCTGCATCTAATACTGCAGCGTTGCCATTTACACAGATTAGTGGTTTTTTAGCTTTTAAAAGGTGGGCGGCGGCCACTTTCTCTGATTCTAGAGATGGTTCTAGCGTTTTTCCTCCCATTAAATAATCGAAGGCTTCACCTCTGCCATGTGATATTAGCCCTGTTTTGTCTACTAGACCGTTGTCAACCATCTTTGCGAGGCGTTCTCTGATTATAAGAGTTTTATAGTTTGGATGGCTTTGAGAAATTGTCACATTTTGAGCTAGTGGTAGACGGTACTTAAATCATTGTCTATAAAGTTAGATTATGTTTTTTTCGGTACGCCAATGTTATTATTAAGTTTTCATATGATTGCCCGATGCCTGATGTGCGTGTAGTATTAGTTGAGCCAAAATTTGAAGGGAATGTTGGAGCTGTTGCAAGAGTTATGGCTAATTTTGATGTCCATGAGTTGTGTTTGATTCGTCCATGTGAGGTGGGGGACATTGCTTATCATAGAGCAAAGCATGGGGCTTTTATTCTTGATGATATGAGAGTTGTTGAAAGTCTTGATGATGCTTTAAGTAATTGCTTTTTCGTAGTTGGGACTAGTGGAGTTGTTACAAAAGGAGATAAGAATTATGTTAGAATCCCTGTGTCTGCACATTCTTTTGCAAAACGCTTAAAAGGGTATACGGAAAAGGTAGCGATAGTTTTTGGAAGGGAAGATATTGGTCTTTTGCAAGATGAATTGGCAAGATGTGACATGCTTGTACACATTCCGTCAAGTGAAAAATATCCCGTCCTTAATCTTTCACATGCGGTTGGCGTGATTCTATATGAGATGTTTGGGTTTGAGATAAAGCCGCCTACACCTGCTGATAATGAAGAAAAGGAGAGGTTATTCAGCTTTTTTGACAATTTACTTGAAGCCATATCATATCCGGAAGTAAGGAAAAAAAGTACGTCATCCATGTTTAGAAAAATGATGGGGCGCGCCATTCCAACAAAGTATGAATACAATACTATAATGGGTGTAATCGGCGATGCTGCCAAGGCGATTGAGGGACAGAAGTTCAATCGGCCTAAATGAAGTCTATAGGTGGACAACAGACGGATAGTTTGGCCGACACCAACTGAACGAACAAAAAAATTATCGGAAATGGAAAATACGGAAAAGGTTTGCAGTGAGAGCTGGGTCTGGTTTAGCCGAATAATGCGCTAAGGCCAGCTGCTGCTTCCTCCTCGCTAACCTGCTCTTCTT
>JAKSHT010000026.1 GCA_024399215.1 archaeon
GGCGGGTAGAGTGCTTAGTTGAATGCCGCTTGAAACAGAAGAGGGGCTACTATCCCCACCTGATACCTTTTATTTTCCTGTACCATCCCTTAGAGCGTGAAGATTGATTCTAAGTACAAGGCTATAGGTTTCGACATGGATGGAACGCTTGTTGATACGAAAATAAACTATGACGATTTAAACAGGGCTGAGTTTGATACATTAGTGTCCTTAGGCGTTCCCGTAAAAGAAATTAATGTTACTGAGTCAACAGATGTTGTAATTCGTCAAAGCATAGAATATTTTCGAACGATTGGAAAAGAATATACCTTCAGTCAGATCGAATATCTTATAAATAAAAGGGCTGAAGATATCGAAATGAGGGCGGTATGTACCGCAAATTGCTTTTCTGGAACGATAGAACTCTTGAGGAGAATAAAATCTGCGAGATATTTAATTGGTTTACTTACAAGAGGTCAGAGAAAATATGTTGAGAGTGTCATGAAAAAATGTGAAATCATCGGATATATGGACGCGATAGATACTTTTGATGACCATCCTGTAGGGTATCAGAAACCAAACCCGATAGCCATGGATTTTCTGGCGCATAAATTAGGCGTTAGTGTTAGAGAGATACTTTACATTGGAGATAACGTCTGGGACTATTACTGTGCAAAAGATGCGGGCGCTGGATTTATCGGCGTTGCTTCAGGAAGGTATGGAAGAACCAAATGGGATGCTCTCGACGAAGATGTGACTGTAGTGGACTCCGTTACCTCTCTCATAGATTTGTTTTAACTATGAAAAAGGTAGAGGCAGAAGCCTCTGATTACTGTGTTCCCTTCCCGTACTCTACAACAAGTGACCTTTTTTTCTCTTCTTCGAGTTCGTCGTAGTAGAACCTGCTAATGTTTGATTGGAATGTAGTGTCTTTTGGAAGGGCTCTTTTAACATAACACATGAGCTTTGACGCGACACTCATTAGGTTTTTACCAAGAGTAATCCCGAATCTTGTCCTTCCACAAACAAGGTGGCCAGGGTTCATGATGTCATGAGGATCCATGAGCGTCTTAATGTCCCTTATAAGACTTGCCGAACCATTGTCTCTGATGACGTCAAGGTTTGATGCAAAGAATACTCCGAGCCCAAGTGAACGTCCGCCGTATTTCACACATCTATCGCCCATATAGAAATTGTAAGCAAAAGCAGTCATTCCCAGGAGTGTTTCATCATCTTTAAAGTAGTATGGCATGAACATTGCAGTGCTACGGTCTGAAATCATGCCAACTATGCCACCTGGTTCCATTTTCATTTTCTCGTAGCCGTTGTAACATTCATCTACAAATTCTCCCCAGTGCTGTACTTCTACAATGACTTCTGCTGGAATTGAGCCTACTCCGGCTTTACGGCATCTATATTCGTAACATCTTTCTTCCCATTCGTGCTCCGCAATATCTGGAGAAACCTTTCTTCCGCCGGCTTTGGTGACAATTTCATCGATGACTTTTTCTTCGAGATCTACAAATTCAGACGCTCCTTGAAGTGTTACTAGGAATAGATTCTTTACATCAGGTGCATGGATGCCAGCTTTTCTTTGATTCTTGAAGTGATTCTCATCAGACCATGCTACATGAAGGGGCTTAATGCTAGGGTGTTGAACAATATCTTGGATGGGTTGGTGCATATCCTTTAGGGAGTTAAAGTCGTATCCTAGGAATCTAAGAATCCCCTTGGGATAAACTCTGAGCGTAACCGAGGCTATGAGACCAAGCGTCCCCTCTGCACCTGCGAAAAGTTGGTTAAGATTATAGCCGGACATGTTATTTCCGACATTATCGTAGCCTGTGTTGAGAATCGTTCCGTCAGAGAGAACGACCTCAAGGTTCATGATACTCTCTCTTGCCCCACCGTACTTGTATCCTCCGATACCAATTCCGCCTGTTGAAACCCAGCCTCCAAGGGTTGCTGATGGGAAACTCGAGGGTGTTGAACCAACGAATAGGCCCTCCTTTTCGCATGCCTCCATCACTTGTTTCCATGTGCATCCAGCATCTGCCTTGACGGTCATATTAGCCTTGTCAACGGTAATGTTTTTGTTAAATTTGGATGACATATCGACGAGGATGCCTCCTGCAACGGGCATTGACCCTCCAAGACCCCACGTAGACGCCCCTCTTGGCGTAAGTGCAACTCCTGTTTTAAATGCGAGGATAGCTATCCTCGAGAGCTGTTTAACCGTTGAAGGTCTAACAACAACATCAGGAATATTTTTGAACGCGAATCCCGCCTCTTTTGGAAGAGGTGCAAGATCATGGCTGTAAAGCATTCTGTCCATCTCGCTTGTATTGACATTATCTTTTCCAACTATCTCGCAAAGCTTGTCTATAATCTCAGGTGTAACTTTGCGTGATAACTGCTCATCGCCATTTCCTTCCAATTTAAACCCTCCACTTATCAAGTGATTCTCGACTGTTCCGTTATTATAGCACTATTTAATAATTCTTTGGACAGAGCCCAATGAGACCATGTCTTAGATCTAGATTATGAGATTCACAACTATAATTTGTAGGTGTTGTCCTTCTAGACTTAGTACTTTAAAATATATGTGTCTCAACTTGAGGCACAACTTTTTGGCTGGTGGAGTATCTTTCGAGTGTATTATACGACAGTAGTCTGAGAATGATTAAGTGAAAAATGTCTATTGACCGACTTATGAAATATAAGAAAACCCGGTGGACACCACTATTTAGCCTCAACTTCTGATAGGGCCTTTATTCGAATTATAGTGCTACTATCATTGATCTTGGATTTAGATATTCTAGCAATATCGCTGAGTTTACGACCATAAACGATAAGGTTATCAAAATAACTCTTGTGTTTCTCATATGGAATCTTAACTCTGAGTCCATCGAGATGGAGAACAATTGGTGCTGGTCTCAGACTCATATTAATTGGCTCGTACATTTCTAGTAATTGTTTAAGCTCCGCAGGGTGAATGAAGAGTGGATCCTCATCTAATATCGTCTTCTTTTGTTCAATGATTTTGCTGATGGCAGATCCAATTTCTTCAAGCTTTTTCCTTTCCTCAGCAGATTTCATTCTTTCAGCTTTGCGTCCAACGCCTGATATAATTGCTTCACAACAGTCACTGATTCCTTCAGGTTGAGGACCACAGACTAATAGTACAGGAACGCGTATATTTTCAAAAAGATGTTTTTTATGCTCTATGCAATGTTGGAAATTGCCCAACATAAAAACAACTGCGTCGTATTCTTCAAGGATACCTCTTTCGTATAAGGATATCTGAGAAGTTGTTTTCCCTCGACCTCTCGCAAGCCCCATGACTGCAGATATACCTCCATATTCCCTGATCTCTTCAGCTATGTCGCATATAGGATGTGGCATATGATGTCTTCCCAACGTGCACCCTACAACCGCTATTTCTGTTCCAGCTAGTGGAACATTTTTAACCTGGCCACCAATTTCTGTGCAGACTTTGGACAAATGTTCTCTATCCTCTCTCGGGATTGACATAACAACAGACAGCATTTGAGCGCTTTTTACTTCCTGAAGAATTACTCCTCCACTGTCTTCTATGGCTTCGTAGAGTTCTTTGGAGCGATATACTCCCCCATCGTACATCATAACATCAAACATTAGCACATGCCTCCAAGAGACCTATGAATCTGTTTTCCTTCCTCTATCATTTCCGGTCTCATGATTTCCTCCGTGGCAATTATGGTTATAACATTCGCATCGGAGATATTATGTCTATTTCTGATACCTTCTGGCATTATTCTCCAAAGTGCTCCTATAATTTCTTTTAATGAATCTTCTTCGGAAGATATTGATAAACTGGAAATTTTGTTCGCATTGCCATTGTTAACTACAAGATCGAATCTGGTTTGTTGATCGATATTATTTCTTCCATAATTTTTCCATAATTGCGAGAGTATTTCTGGCGCGAACTTTTCATCGGTAATGCAAAGATGCGTTTCTTTTCCCTCCTGTCTTATGGATGCAACATCCATTATAGTTTTGCCAACAGCCTTATTTGCTAATCGGACACTAAAAATAAAGAGTGGAATATCAGGCTTAAGGACGATCTTTGCTTTATCCACAATGATTGCCTTCCCGACGTCGCTCATAATGGATTTGAATAATGTTTTGTAGGTATCATTTGCATAGACGTCTGGGCCTGTTACTTCAATGTTCATATGAATGCCTCATAGGAATCCAGAACTGAGCAGTGCTCCTCCGACTGCTCCAATAAATTGGGAATCTTTGGGAACAACTGGATGCTCTCCGAGAACTTCGCCAATTGCTTTCACGAGGCCAATATTTAGGGATGTTCCTCCAACATGTATAATCGGATGGCGGACGTCAATTTCCTGAAGTTGTTGCTCGTACACTTGTTCAGCAACCGAGTGACATGCCGCCGCTGCGACATCCTCAAATGATTTTCCTTCTCCAAGAGTTGTAACAAGGTCTTGGATACCGAAGACAGAACAATAAGAATTCATCCTAGCATTCTTCCATTCTCCCCTAACGGCGTACGCGCCAAGGTCTTTTATATTAATTTTAAGCCTTTTTGCTGTCATCTCGAGAAAACGTCCTGATGCTCCTGCACAGACGCCCCCCATTGTGAAGTTATCAGGGATGCCATCACGGACAGTTATTGCTTTGTTGTCCATTCCTCCAATGTCGATAATGGTTGCTTCTCCTTTTTGCCTGTCAGCAAGCCATACTGCCCCCTTAGAATTGACTGTGAGCTCCTCTTGAACCAACTTTGCTCCGAAGTGTTTTCCGAGTGTAAAACGTCCGTATCCTGTTGTACCGATGGATTCAATTTCGTTGATGTTAACTCCCGCTTGTTTTAAGGCTTCATTCAAAACTTCAGTTGCTGATTGAATAACATCTCCGGTTGTTGACCAGCACTTGCCGATTATCGTATTGTCCCTCATAACAACAGCTTTTGTAGTTGTTGAACCAGAGTCAATACCTGCCGTAAGACCAGTTTGTTTTGTTCTAGCGAGGATTTCTTTTCTTTCAACAGTAGTGACTAATGCTTCCATTCGTGTAAGAAGCTGTGCCGCTTTGAGTCTTTCTGTGAAGGAATACGTTACGACTGGGAGTCTTGTATTTTCCTGAATGAATCGTCGAAGTTCGTTTCTAACAAGTGCCGCTTCTGCACATCTAAAACATGTAGCAATGAAAACTGAATCTGCGTCGTATAGACCGTCAGCAAGTTGCACAGCCCTTGCAATCATGAGTTTAAGTTGTGATGATCTCGGATTGAGCCCAAATCTTTCGACAGCATCGTTAATATCATCTGTTGAGATATCCGGATAAACCACTTTTGCTCCAACGCTATGCGCAGCTTTTTCTATTTCACACTGCACGCCGCTATATTCGGTACCACATGAAAGTTGTGCAATTCTAATCACTATTTCATCTCCGATTTTTGGTATTCAAATTCTCGAGAAACTTCTTTGTTTCAGCAACAAAAAATTTTCCTTCTTCCTCTGTTTTTGGATATATTGTATGAAGAACAGGGATTCCTCGTCTTTTGATTAGATATTTAGCCATTAGATCGGAACGTTCACATCCGACGCACCCAAATGAGAACGGGGCATCATCCATTATAATTGCAGCATCTGCCTCTTCAATGAGTGTTCCCCATATTGCTAATCGACCCCTGATTCCAGATGGAACTTCTATACCTGCATACTTGAGTCCTCTAACTACATCATCGAGGGAAACGTTCATTGGTGGCATGTCAATCTCAATACTGTCTACCTTCTCCTGAAGTGCTGCCATAATGGTGAGGGGTTCATGCCCAAATCTTTCCACTATGTCTGATAATATTAGACTGTTTGGAGGATCAATAAATATCTTCATTAGTCTACCTCGCATATTCTTTGAAATTCTGCAACTGAAATCTGTTTTTTTCTAGGCAATTCAGGAACTTGTTCTCCTTTATCTATCGCATTAAGTCCTGCTTCTACGTAGGAGAGTGCTTTCCATTCAGTTTCTAGTTGAGAGAATCCTGGCCGGCTACCATGTTGAGCACGACATCTTTTTGGGTCGCCGATAGGGTAGGCTCTAATCTTAGAAAAAATTTCGTTAGGATTAAGTTTTTTGACTTCGTCGCGGATCTTTCTTACGAGCTCACTTGGACCTTCTATGAGGCAGCCATAACACGTTTCTTTCACAGAAATTTCTGCTTTCATTGCGTGAATGGTGCAATAAAGCTGGTTGGGAGTTATACGAGACGACGGAGAAAGCATAAGAAGCCTTGTTTCTCTTTCTTTGTTCATGGCTTTTCCTCTTTGATATAAATGACAGATCTGTCTTCAGTTTCAGAAAGCATTTTATTTAGGTCGCCTACAAACCTTCCGAAAATATTTGTTCCGTATTTTTCTTCGCCTGTTGGACCGTATTCATTACTATCGTCTAATCTTATCCCTATAAGTCCTGCTTGAGGCCTTGCTCTATTAGTTAAACCTATATCTCCACGCCTGCATTTCTTAAATGGGTCATCTGGATACAGATCGCTGGCCCTGGAATTATCGCCATTAAATGTTATCATATTCATGCCCTCGAAGGAAAAAAACACTGTAAGTATCCCTACTGGTTTATGACTTAATCCCGTAACCTTTTCGAAGTAGTGTACACTCATCGGGGATTTCTTTCTATTAAGTGTAACCCCATAGATTTTGTCTCTCGAACATCCAAAGGTTTCAATTTTTCCTGCCTTTAGTGCATTTATAGTTATTTCTGGTATTTGTTCCACAACGATAGCATCGTCACTGGTATCTCCAGTCCTCTCCTGTACGAGATTTCTTAGTTTTAGGAATTTTTCCGCTTCTGCTTGAGTCATACCGATTGATAACAAACGACTTGGCTTTGTAACAACGCTAATTTCATCATCACTATTGGCAAGCATCAAAATTTGATGTCCGCCGATGATTTTACCTGCACAATTG
>JAKSHT010000027.1 GCA_024399215.1 archaeon
GGTCTTACATGGGGTAAGATTGAAGGTACATGGAAGAGACTTCACCCTGAATTGGATCAGCAGAAGGTGGGACAAGCGAATGGCAAGGTAAAGAAGCCAATCAGTACTGTCGGTTCAAATGGCAACAAGTCCCACGGATTCGTTACGACGATTCCGACACATCGTCCAGAGATGGTTCATTACGATTTCGCTTCAATCCTGCCGTCTTTCCGAAATAAGTTGAATGGCACGATATTGTCTTTCGACAAGCATCTTGACAATATCCTTCAGAAGGAAATCTTTCTTCCCGATCCTAATGACTATAAGAATGAAGAAGTGGATTACGTTGCTCCTGACAAAAAGGACATTGCCTATGTTGCAGTTGCTCTTTTCTTCGGTTATGTTGATGCTGCAACTTCCATTGCTGAATCTCATGGCGGTGGAGGTGGTAACACTTCGGGATGGGGCAAGGACAAGAAGGATGACTATGAGGAATGGATGCGTCGATGTGCTCGCAAGGCTTCTCAACTTTGTGCGCCAAGGCATCATCCTCGTATAAGACGAGGTGGTTGGCACAGATAAAAATAATAACACTAAAATAGAGAATATACTTTTATGACAAAAACAAAAAAGAAACTTCAGGATGATGTTCTGTTCGAGGAGCAGGACATCATCCCCCCAGAGGTCTCCTCTACCCCATTTTCAGAGGATGACGCATCTCTTCGACTTCTCCAGACTCAGGAGAAGTTGCTTTCCAACTATGACAAGATTCTGGAGAAAATGGATCTTAGTCAGAAGTTTATCGACAGTCTTACTGACAACATTAATAAACTTGAGAAAAGACAGGATGAGTTCATTCAAAGTATTCAGAAAAACTGCAAGGTCTATGTCGAGTTAAAACCTGCCAGCCTGAAGAAAATAGTGGATGTCTATAGCAATGAGACTATATCCTTCAAGGATGAAATACACAAATGCACCTCAGCTGAGATTATCCGACTTAAGAGAGCATACGGAGATATTGAGAAAAACATTGACGTTCTGCGTCTTCGATGGTGGCCTCAGGGGTATATACTTGTAGGTATCATTATGTTACTCGTCATCGCAGTTATCTATCTCCTAATTGAATTCTTCAAATAGTGATAAACCCTAAAAGTCCATTAGAACTCAAACACCGATTTGGGATAAATAAATCGTCCGATTTATTTAGGCAAACACACAAAAACAAATTTCGCTACCTGAGAATCACACTCAGATAGCGAAATTTAATTTAGCCATTCAGTTAATTCAATTACTCTCACACCTTGACCTATTCGTTCTTTGTGAAACAAACAAGAAGAAAATGATTTTTCATAGAACCTTAATATATTTCATAATAAATTTATCCTTCTGTCGTCCGCTTTTACTTTTTCAAAATAGAATAACCAATCATTTCTTCTTCATCCTTTCCCTGAACTCAGCCTTAGCCTTTACATATTCTGAATACTCGTCAGCATTAGCATTCAAAGTATTCACAAGACATTCTGCCATTTCATGCATTTGAGTAGCGAACAACACAGGAACGCCATTCTCGTCCATGGCATAATGCAGTTTACTATTGGCTATACCTTCAGTCATCCTTTCGAACGCAAGAACAGGATTCAAGCCACCAGGAACAAGGGTCTTACCAAGTCCCTTCAACTTTTGACTTCTTTTATCTACAGTCAAAGGTATTAGACATGCAAGATCGTTTTCTGGATCATTCAGATAACAATAGTACAACCACATTTCAAAACATGGATTGCTGATTATCCATTGACCAGTACCACCAGTGGCTATAATCTTAAGCAATTGGTCATAATACTCATCTACATCAGTAAGCAAGAAAACTTTATCGGTCTCGTCCAAACGATAGGTTTGCCCATTGATCACAAACTCACCAGTTTTCTGAATGTCCTGCCAGATATCTTGCATCTGATAGGGTTGCAATCCTTGCCCTTTTTTACTAAGGAAAGCAACTCGCAAAGAATGGAATGATTTCTGTCGGATCAATTCAATCAAGAAATTCTTCTCCTTCTTTTCACCACCTGAGATGACAAACACAAGACTGACAGGCAAAATGCCATCAGTTTTCGTATATGCAGCCGGAAGAGCCGGAACATCAAGCCCTTTCTTCGAACGCGTCCCAGAAGGCAAATGCTTCTGAAACACCTCTCGCAAAGGCTGTTCAGAAGAGACCTTTGAATATGATAACTTCTTCAAATCCATACCCCATGACCTCCCAATGGCTACATATTCAACTCTCCAATAAACGGAATGGCTCCATATCTGCCTTCCATGTAGCCATTCTCGATATTGATAGTATTATGAATTTTGAAGTCGTTGAGCGAATACATACGGCTCGCACCATCCTTCTTCTCTACTAACCAAACCTCATCCGTGCGGATGAACTCCTGATTCAACAGGCATGTTTGATGAGTAGTAAATATCAACTGGCCAGTAGTCTTGTGTGAAGAGAAGTATCTGACCAGCTCCCGAACCAGATGTGGATGGATACTATGATCGAGTTCATCAATAATGACAGTCTTTCCACCCTTAACGGCATCATAGAGAGCAGGCACAAGCGAGAGTAATCTCACTGTACCATCCGACTGAGCCTGAATATCCATATGGCGAGAGAAATCTCCCTGACCAAACTGCTCAAACATCATCTGACTGATCTTCTGCACCCCCTTCTCTACACTGATAGCACGTGTGTTCCTGAAATCAACAACCTCAGACAGTACACCTGAGCGCATTTGTCTCACCTTATCCATAGGCAGACTACCAGTGTCATGTGTATTAACCCAATCCTCAAAGTTCTCGGTCTGCACATCTACACCAGTAATGCCAAGATCAATAGCATTGAACAGTTCTGATGCAAAACTCCTAACTCTTTCACTATTCTTGAAAATACTGATCAAAGAAGGGTTGAACGAATGTAGTCCTACAATCACTAGCTCATCATCAAACCATTTTCTAGCTGCATCAATATTTTCATCGCCCAATACAGGCATGTCGTTGTTGATATTCAAAAGAGAAGCAAAAGGATTCTTCTCCATCCACCCTTCAACCATCTTCTGAATCTCTGCCGAAGGAGTTTGGCCGTATGTCACCTTTCCATCCTGCCGAGTAAATACCTCTACACTCTCGCCAGCCCCCAAACCAGAAATCATCAAAGACTCATACACGATTCCTGTTTTGGCAATATCAACACTATACAAATATGGCTTGCCTGCTTTAGTAATAAACTCAATAGCAAGCGATATACAATGAACGCCGGCATCTTTCTTAAGAGCATAGAAGTACTTTGCAACAGACATCTTATTCAAAAACTCCTTGTTGACTGCTAATGCCTTCATAAAATTCAATCCCTTAAGAAGATTTGATTTTCCGGCACCATTCGAACCATACACAGCAGCCATCTTCAGAACAGGCAGTTTCTGCTCATGGACATAGATATGATCTGACAATGAAGTCCTTTTCAGATTAGGAAACATATCAAACTGAACCTCATCGTCAAACGAGAGGAAGTTCTTAAGGATAACTCTGAGTATCATATTGAAGTGTTTATTTAAAGTTGAACGATTCTGTATTTCAATAACTACCGTTGGGACTTTTCCGTTTAGTCGAATGCAAAGTTACAGAAAAATGTTTAATCCGTGAATTTTTCACGTGAGATTTTCACGCGACATTAACAAAAGATAACTTTTTCTTAAGAATTAACATGTTAACATTGCAAAAATTCCTCCTATATCTCCTCCCTCGCAAACTTCACGAGTACTAACACAAACCCCAACCCAGACTCAAGCCTTTTTTCTTTATCTCAGACTCAAAACAGTTGATTGGACTTTACACTCAACCTGATTTCTGAATAAAAAACAAATAATATAATGATAACCGAAGACTTTTGATTGATTATTTGAGATTTTTCATTAACTTTGTACGCAAACGCTGCAATTAAAGTCATTTTTGCGACATAACTAAAAAAATAATCAACATGGGCATATACATCAACAGAGGTAATCTTGAATTTGCAGAAAACATTGCTTCTGACTACGTTGACAAAACTGGATTGATAAGCGTTATCAATAAACGTTTATTCAAACAAGGCAGATACTCTTGCGTAACACGTTTCCGTCGCTCAGGTAAGTCCATGGCGGCCAAGATGTTATATGCTTATTACGATAAGTCGTGTGATTCGCGCGAGTTGTTCAAAGACTTGAAAATTGCACAGGATGCTTCATTCGAAAAACATCTCAACAAATATAATGTACTTTTTCTTGATGTCACATCGTTTACATCTCAACCCAAGTTTCATGGTCGCATCGTAAAGAGCATTCAGGATGCTATGATGGAAGAATTAAAAGCCGTATTCCCTCAAGTGACATACAAGGAAGATGATGACCTGATGGGATGTCTTCAATCCATTTACAGGCAAACAGGAGAACGTTTCTTCTTTATTATCGATGAATGGGACGCAATATGCCGTGAATTTCCAACAAGACAAAAGTCCAAGGGCTCTTCATTAGAGACTTACTGCCCAGAAATGGACGAGTATATAATGTTCCTACGCCGATTGTTCAAGACCGATGATTCAGATTTGGTGTTTGCTGGTGCATATATCACAGGCATCCTCCCTATAGTAAAATATCAGACAGAATCTGCCCTTAATAATTTCTGGGAATATTCCATGGTTGATCCAGGAAGTTTGGCTCCATATTTTGGATTCACCAAAGACGAAGTTCATGATTTGTGCAATAGAAATGGCATGGACTTTGAGGAGATACAAAAATGGTATGACGGATACAAAATCGGGGATGTGCCATGCATTTTCAATCCAAGTTCTGTTATGAAAGCTATTATAAGAAAGAGATATAATAGTTACTGGGCTGCAACAGGTGCTTATGACAAGGTTGCCTCTTACATCAATCTGAACTATGAAGGATTGAAAGACGATGTTGTCAAGATGTTAGCCGATGTAAAATGTTCTGTTGATCCAACAGGTTTTGCCAATGACATGTCATCTGTGAATTGCAAGGATGATGTGTTCACAGTCTTAATACACCTTGGATATCTTGCATATGATTCAGATGAAGGAAAGTGCTATATTCCCAACAAGGAAGTGGCTGGGGAACTGGTGAATGCAGTAAAATCAAATAACTGGAAAGAGATTGTAAATATTATCCAATCCTCAGAGCAACTCCTCGATGCCACACTCTCAGGCGATACAGAAAAAGTAGCAAGTATCATTGATACAGCACATCATGAGAATACTAGCATTCTTTCTTACAATGATGAGAACTCTCTTTCGTGTATTCTGTCAATTGCCTACATTTACGCCAAAAACGATTATATCATTCATCGTGAACTAGCAACAGGCAAAGGCTTTGCAGATCTAGTATTCATTCCTCGCAAACATTTAGACAGTCCTGCAATGATTGTTGAGCTTAAATACGACAAAGATGCTGACACGGCAATTTCTCAGATTCATCGTAAGGATTACAAGGGTAAGGTATTGGAATATTCTGACAACCTCCTTCTAGTTGGCATCAATTACGACAAGGACAGCAAGAAACATAGTTGTGTGATTGAGAAGTACACCAAGAATTAAGTCCCTAAAAAGAAATCTGGAAACTGGATGAACCTCGGTTCTATCAGTTGCCATATTTTTGCTACCAATAAATGAATGTAGGAATTTCCATTTTTTCTTTCAGAAAATGAAAAGGAATACCAGAAAACAATAATGTTTACTTGTATGTAATTCTCAGAAAGTCTTCTTGCAAATGGATTCTATCAGCAGGGATTGTTGCAGGAATAGGTGATATGATTGACTCATAGGAATATGTAACTATTATGTAACTATAGTATGTTCATATTCCAATCAGCCAGGGAATGTTCAACGCCAAACACAAGCAACAAAATACTGATAATCATACACATATACATACTACAACATTCTTGTAGTTCTCGCAATAATTATGTAACAGGAATGTAATTGTAAGTATGCAAAACGACATCAGTGCATACCTGTTCTTTTTATTTCGTTAAGGCTCACGATGTATTCATAATTATAATATATATAGTTGTTTGTTATAAACTAGATTCAAAAGTGTTAAATCTTGAGTTAAATCTTAATTATAATCTTCTGAGATGAGTTATATTTAAGAAAAAAAATGTACCTTTGCAGTCACATGCTGCGACTCTCTGCTACACTCAGCATCGCTTTAATAAACAAGAACTATGTTTAGTGCATCAACTAAGCCGTTCAGAGAACACTAAATTTCTTAAATACAACTCTATGTCAGAAGAAAAGTTACACTCATATCGCCTCACATCAATGGAGGAACCAACGGACGAAATGCTACAAGCCATTATGGAGCAGGTAGCAGAGTCTGCTCGTGAATCATCTAAACGTGTGGAAGCAGAACATCTGCATCGTCTGGCACAAATCAGAATGCATTCAGCCGTATGACCCATATTCGTCCGACACTCTGCATTGTGGCTGGTCCCAATGGCTCTGGGAAAACTTCTACTACTTTACGACTACTCGCTAACGAGTGGACGGCAGATAGTTTGTATATTAATCCTGACAACATTGCTCAAGAGCAGTTTGGTGATTGGAATTCACCAGAAGCTATTTTGA
>JAKSHT010000028.1 GCA_024399215.1 archaeon
CAAGATGTGAGGATTTAGAAATTATCAAGCCTACGATAAATTCCAGAGAGGTTTTGCACTTGACGTAGACGAAGTTAAGCTTAAGATTCGTGTCCGCCTATTTTCTTTGTTGTAAAGGGACACTTACTGTAGATGTAATGGAACACTACGAGTTATAAATTTATAAATTTAGTAGTGTCGTATTTAGTTGACCTAGTAGTTAACTGTAGCATACTAAACTTTTTATGAGACGAGGTAAGATAATTATTTGTATGTGGTTATTCCCTGTGTATGGGTGAGCAGGAGGATGTTATTGCTAAACTTAGGAAGATACCGTCTGTTAGCGAGAAGTGCTGTCTAGGGATGTATCTTTTTGGAATAAGAGAGATAGAAGATTTGAAGGGCAAAGATCCGGATGCAATTTATGAGTTTTTAACAAACAGAAAGGATTTTTATGCTGAGCCATGCATGCAAAAGATGCTTAAAATTGCAGTTGGTATGGTTGGCAAGGGGGTAGTTCCGAAATAATTAGAGTCTTCCATTGATCTTTTTGATCCACGAGTGGAATAGTTCGATTACTCGGCTTGATAGTACAATGAATGTGTTGGACGGTCCTTTCATTATCTTTTTTGGTCTCATTGAGATGTTTATACCGGCTACCGTGAACTTTCTGCATCTATCAGACATGGAGTTGTTGTGGATGATGATGTTTCGTATGGTAAGTATACTGTTCCACTCTTTAGAAGTGTCTTGATCTAGTATATTTCTCTGTGTTGAATGGTCAATAATATTTCGGATGAGGAGATGGTTGCCTGTTTTTAGAGATTCTTCTTTTTCTGCTTCGAAAATGGCGTTTGTTTTAATATAATCCTTCATGGCTTTTTCTACCATTGAAACTAGATCGATGAAAAGGTCTTTTGTTAGTTCTGACATACTATTTCTACTAGCCGCTGAAAAACCGGGACTACGCCAATAGCGCTCGTAAAATGTCATAATTTCTTCTGCAATTTTAACTCTGTTCCATATATTCCAAAAATACTGCACGAGTGGGTCTTTCTTTTGGTCGATATAGGCTATAGTGACCGATTCGGCAATTTGTTTGGTAGTTGCCAAAAGGAATTTTATTTCTTTTGCTACTGCCAATTTCCACCTTATTTTCTCTGCTGTTGTCAACTTCCACCTTTTTGTTATTCGAGATTAGCTGTGGAATTGGTATTGTTATTTTATTCAAATATTTTTACAAGAATGTATTCTTTAACAAATAAGTAAATAATTAAAGGTAGTCTGAGCTAGTGTTTCGAAAGACGAAAGCAAGTCAGAGGTTGTACTGGGTATGGAGAAGTTGGGATGAATTTTGTATCTCCTAAAATTGGTAGTGCACGAGGTAGCTTAGGTATTTTAAAGTTCAAATTGAACATTATAAGCGGGAACATGTGACAATATGGGCAATATAAACGTTGTAGTTGCTGGAAGCAATGGTTATGCAAACAGTATAGGAAAGAGGGGAACAGTTACCGATATAACCTTTTTTGAGTTGAAGAGGGGTATTGATTCAGTCACATTGATAGAACCTACAAAGTACCCTGAAAAGCTATCATCGCTGTTTTACGCGACATCTATGGCAAAATATGCGATTCTTGTTATTGAAAAAATTGATTCGATGCTCGGGGAGATTATAGTTATGATCGATTCTTCTGAAATAGGGGAAGGATGTATAATTCTCAAAAATTATATTCAACCTGAACAGATTAAGCCTCTTTTAGCAGGAACGCTTCTAGAAAAATATGAATTTTTGGATGATGACCCAATTAAAATTAGGGAAATGCTTCTAGGTATCGCTCATAGTGTAAAAGAGGTAATAGGTGACGAGACATGCGGCTCATGCTCTGTAGATAGTCACTTTAATGTGAAGGGTGTTGGGACTGTAATACTTGGGCCCGTTGTTGACGGTTATTTTAAGATTCACGATAAAATGCAAGTTTATCCTATCAAGAAGAAAGTTATTCTGAAATCGATTCAAAAACATGATGTCGATGCTGATAGTTGCGTCATTGGGGATCATGTGGGACTCGCACTTAGAGGAATTGAGTCTGATGAATTAGATAGAGGGTATGTAATAACAACGGATCAATCTATTAAAATGACGAAGAGAGTCAGAGCGGAAGCAACACTTGTTAAATTTTGGCCTTCCAAAATTAAAGATGGGATGGTCATGCATGTTGGGCACTGGATGCAAATGGTTTCATGTCATGTTATTTCATCGATAGATAATGGAGATTTTAGATTTCCAGTACTAGATGTTGAATTTGGGGGGGAAATTATTCATAAGCCAAATGACAAGGCAATAATGATGTATCTCGAAGGTGGAAAACTTAGAATAGTCGGAACTATGACGCTGCGGTGATTTTGTAGTCTAAAAAGATTTTGCGGCACGCTATCTGTGAAATGTTTTTGTGTTATCGGCTTAGTGTAGAATCCTTGTACAGCAAGCAATTAATAAAGGCGGCGTGTATTGCGGGGAGTGATAGGCTTGACCGGGATGCTTGGCGTATCCTCGTATGCCGAAACCGTCAATATGCGGAGGTGACAGCATGGGGCGGCGACTTTGGGAAACATCATGGTTGTGTGACGACGATGAGGCTCTGTCTTGCGGGATTGGTGTTTGTCGGACTGGATGGTCGGAGGCTCATCTGGTCGTCATTAATCAGGGGGACCGGATTAGGCCCTGAAGGGAGCAATCTTACTCTGAGCTACCAAAGTTCGCAGGGTAGCGGAGTTGAGAAGGAGCACAGCTTTCCTGATGTAGAAGCGGACGTCTACCCTTGCGGCCTATCACGCTGTTATGTTTTAGATGGCAGTTTGTTAGGTCGGTTATCGCCATATTGTATCGATGATCAGTCTGTTCTATGTGCAGATTGTTATATCTGGGTGCTACTTGAGAGGGGTTTTAACGTGTTGATATGTTTATCTTAGAACGTAAATTGGATACAGGGAAGAGAACGCGCTGTTTAAGGGCATATATGAGGAAGGAATTTTTCTGGCGCTTTGATGCTCTCGGTATTACTCTCAAACAATAAACTTAGTTAGGCACATAGTCACCTGGATTGCTCTCAACTGAGCATCTCGCAGTATTATTGGTGATATATACTTTGAAGTTATTTCTGCTACATGGTGAATACAGTCGTTGCGCACATGAGAACTTGCTCTAAAACTAACAAAGTTACAGTGTCGATGAGGGGTGATGGTAATCTTGATGTTAGAATAGTTAGCGATTGCCCGAACGTTAAAGATTATGCTGAAAAATTGAAAATTATTTCAGTGAACGATGTTGTAAATTTTTCTGGGAGCAAAGTTGTTGATCCTGATATTAGGTCGTCGCTTTCTGTTCCATGCTTGACACCAATTGCTGTGTTTGAGGCGGCATGGTTGGAGTTGGGGATGTTATCTAAGAATCTATCCGAAAACGTGGGGTTCAACAGCGTAACGTTTCACCCTGATAAGGACGCGACTGATGTGTGAACATCTATTATTATAGTTTGTTACTGATCGCGGTGGCATGGCAGGCGATAGGGCATTAGAGATCATTAGAAGTCTAGATGGAGTGGTCGATGCGTTTTACCTCGACAGAGATATATTGGAGAGAGTTAAGATTGAGGAGTCTGCTGTAAAGGCTGCGGGCGAAGTTTCAGTCATAAATGAGGGTGTGAATCAGGCTCTCGAGCGTGATAAGGTTATTTGTATCATAAAAGACCCAAGATTTAGGCCCCCTCCTGAACCAACAGTAGTTTTGAAATCTACTGATGGCCAAGTCATGGGCATTGAGGTTTTTCCGGAGACGTCTGAAAAATATTTGGAAATGGGCGACGCTATCTTCGTTTCTGATGGATTTGTCATGTTCCCGTCAGTGATGCCGTCTAACGGCCAAGGTGAGAATTTTGTTATGCCGCCTATTCCGTTTCCTGAGCTCAGTGAGGCAGAAGGATTTAGGGATGTTATATCATGTAGCCCGTCACCTACATCTGATGATATGATTAGAAAATGGCATGAATTGAAACCTAACGGAAAATATGCCTCTATTCTTGTTGCCTACAATGTACCTAAAGAGAAGTGAAGGTTATATTCAATATTAAATAATTGCACCTTTTGCGTTGTTTCCAGCTACGATGCTGTCACTATTAGTTGAACGGTTCTTTATAATGCTTTGTATTTCGCCTGGTATTTTGCGTATTTGGGCCCTAATTTCTTGAATAAGATTTGGGCCGATAGCGGATTAATTTTATTTTTATAATTGTTTTTGAATTGTGTATCGGTTTTAATTCTATTCGTACGGATACAAAAATGTTGATAGCATATTACTGGCGGTTGCGTGCTTTGAAGATGTTAATCTAGGTCTTTTGAGAAGGGCATCCTTATCTGGATTAATGTCTTTTGCGGGACGCATGCATGTGGCAGTGCGGACAAAAGGGTCATTTAATTATTCCGAGATATTTTAGTAAGTCTGCATCTTTCTCGTTGTCCCACTTTGGTGTGCAACCATTTAGAATGAATTTTCTATACCACTCTTTGGCATTAGTCATTGGCTCTGACATTTCCAATTTGTTTAGTGGTACGATAAAGGTGTTTTCCTTGGAGGGTTTCCAAACAGATGGACGAGTTATATGTGATTCCTCTAAAAATCCTATGAGAAAAATTATTTTATTTAGGCCTGCTAGTTCAGCATAAAGTGATGCTTGAAGCTGATATGTCATTGGAACATCGGGGAATTGTCCGTCTTTGTTGACCCACTTACTTCTATCATGAGACGTTTTAATTTCAAGGATTGCTGCTCTTTTTCCGTCTACTGTTACATAACCATCAACCATTCCTCCGAACAATTTGCAATTATGAAAATGATCGTACTGGCATCTTTCTTTCTCAATTGGTAATTCAATTGCAATCTTGGATCCTTTAGGAACCTCTAATACATTAGAAAGCATACTTGTCGCATTCTGCCCTATATAGTTTCGTAATAACGGTTCCAGCATGTTTCCGAACTCGATATATTTGTTGGCTTTATCCCCAGGGTATATTCTAGCAATTTCACAGGCTATTTTAAAGGGCGTTGCAAATTCACTATATCCTAAAATACCTCCAATTTTTGTGCCCGAAATCTTTTTGGGTTTCCATGTTTCGAAATAGATGACTTTCTCGTCATAGTCTATCTCAACAATATTTTTTCTTCCGTCCATTGTACCAGTTCTTTATTCTTATTCAGTATTTTGAATACAATCTGCAATAACAGAGTATGCATCTATTATGTTTGACTCATTGACAATGAATATGGTATCAGTATGACAACTCACAGCCTCCTCGATATTAATCCCAGCATTTGAAAGATTTGTGACGAGATACGCAACCACTCCGTTTGTGTCAATAATTTTTTCCGGAGATCTTACCACAACCTCAGCAAAGCCTTCTTTGACTTTTATTACGTTGTAGTGCCCTACAGCGTCAATAATTCTATTTTTAAGAGTTTTGTCGGCGATTATAGTGAGGGCAGACGTGGACTGTACAATTTGCATAAAAGAGTTTTTGTTCCATAGATCTTTGAAAAGATTGTTCATATTTTGTAGAATAATCCAATCATTTTTTGCAGTGATAATGCATGCTTTTGTTCGCATTTCTAGATAGCTGTCTTTTAGGATTTTAAGAACACATGATTCAAAACTAAGGGTTGATCTGAGTTTGCTTACATATCTTTTACAGGCAATCATCACGGCTTTTTCGTTATCTAGATTAAGATCTTTTACGATCATTCTTGAGAGAGATGAATAGTTGATTAATCCTCTTGACATGCAATCCTTAATACTTGGATGCGTGTCAATATACCCCCTTGTTTTTTTTGCAAGACTATTGTTCATGAAGTCTCCGATTTTAATATCACATTTTCCTAAATATATAGTGCATCCTGCCGTAGTTGCATATAAGAATACAGTGGTTTTCCCTAAAGTAAAACATTGATTTTTATTTTTTGTTTGAGTCAGTTTTATTTCTTACTACTCAAGTATTCTGTGGATTGCTTCTTTTGAGCATGTAACTGTATTGTTAATTGATAAGAATCTATTGGTTCGTCATTATGAGCCTTATATGAAATATTATGGCTATTATGTTTATCCAAGGAATGATTTGTATATTATGTTACTTGTAGGCATATAGTCGCATTAGAAAATTAGGATTCGATTGCAAAGACTTCAAGGTTTTTTATTAATTATTTTGTTACTAGGGTAGTGTTTACAATCACTTCGAGAATGTTTTTCATTCCTGTAACTTCTAGTGGCTGTCGTATATTGCAAGGAGCTTCTTTGTGAAAGCACATACGTACTTGGTTTGTAAGGGAAGCCTATAACTTTGGAATAGGACTTATGATGCATGTGTAAATTCAGTGATAAAAAAATACAGTTATGTTTTATTTACGACAAAAGAGTTATTTATTGCAC
>JAKSHT010000029.1 GCA_024399215.1 archaeon
TATTTAGATAAGTTGAAGTTGGCAGATGGTGTAATATTGGCATCACCTGTTTACTTTTGCTCCTGTACGGCGCAACTCAAAATATTTCTTGAACGTGCTGGGCGTGTGTGTCAATTTAGTGATTTTCCATTAAAAGATAAAATAGGAGCGGCATTGGTTATACAAGATCAGAATGGCGGTTCAAGTGTATACGCTGAACTTGTTAATTGGATGCTTTCAAATCAAATGGTTGTTGTTGGGAGCAATCCTACATGTATCGCCAATAATAACAAGGCGGGCTACCTAGGGTATGAAAAAAGAGAGGACTCTGTATCCGTACTCCGAATGATAGCGAAAAATATGACGAGACAACTTCTTAGGCGCAATGTGTAGAACTTTCTTTTGATTTATTTGAGGCCCACATGTTTCGACTGCGCCGTGTGGGCGTTCATATTGGCCAAATTGCGGAGTTGAGATGTGGGGAGATAAGGGGCTTTGATAATCTGAGAGCTCCTTTTATCTGTCTTCACTGTGTATTCCAGTTCGTGAGCGAGTTTCAATTACAAATGAAGCTCATCATAGGTCAGTTTTTCGTTATAATTTTCACTACTTACGAAGATTGCAAGAGTGTTCTTTTGATAGAGATTTATTTATTTTAGTGGGTCTGATTTCACAGATAATAGTAAGTTTTTATTTTTTTTGGAAATTTGATCAGTGGGGCCTTATGCTTGTTTAAATTGTGTTTGTTTTTATTTGGATCTACAAAGATTGCTGTAATGTCGTATGTTTTCAAAATTAATAGTCTTGACTTGACTTTCTACATGTTCTAGAGAACGACGTGAGGTTATTTCGTTACAATATAAAATGTGGAAGTTAGATGAAGAATAAAGCTTAGTTGTGAGTCTCAGCTTATTATATTTCGAGATCATGGTTGTGGTTAATGGCGGGCATAAGAGTACGCAAAAGGAAAAGGATGAGAGAGAAAGAGATTAAAGATCTCAAAGGGCGACTTGAGGATCTGTTCGGTGTCAAAGTTTTTACGGAAAAGAATGTAGTGGATTTTGCGGAGGGATCATACTTCGACTTTGTGTTTGTAGATAATGAGGTCTTGGGCATGATTTATGAAGGAAAACCGTTTCTTACGGTGAGGGGACTTTTAAAGTATAAACCTGAATCGTATGCTGTCACTGTAGATATGGGGGCTGTTCCATATGTTGTTAATGGTGCTGATGTTATGGGACCAGGCATCGTTGATGCAGATCCAAGAATTGAGGAGGGCAACATGGTATGGATTAGAGATGTAAGAAATAGAGCGCCTTTGGCTGTTGGGATAGCTATGCGGGATTCAAGTTCTATGATTTCCAGAGAAAAAGGGAAAGCTATCAGAATTTTACATACTGTCAGCGATAGGCTTTGGAAACTTGACGAATAAGTAACTCTAGGGGGAAGAAGCCGGAGTTTAAAACGTCATTCTATGTGTAAGGGGGTGTGACTTTGAGAAAAGAGTGGACGGAATTTATTATTTACCCCTTCACAACTCCGATTGGTTTTAACTTTACAACTCTGTGCGCAAGATTTGAATTGCACATTACAGACACAACTTGGTTGACATCTTTGTAAGCTTGTGGGGATTCCTCTGCTATCCCTGAATCGTTACCAATTTTGAATTGGATTTTATCATTCATCATGGCATGCTTAACGCTATTAGCGTCGATAGATTCTGCAGCCAATTTGCGTGACATTTTTCTTCCTGCGCCATGACAAGATGATCCAAATGTCTCGTTCATTGCTCCTTTTTCCCCGACTAACACATATGTTCCGGTGACCATATCTCCTGGGATGATTACGGGCTGTCCGATGGTACGATATCTCATGGGAACTTCTGGTCTTTCAGCGCAAAATGCCCTTGTTGCTCCTTTTCTGTGAACTAAGACATTCGTAGCTTTCCCATCAACAGAATGCCGCTCTTTTTTTGCAATGTTGTGTGCAACGTCGTAGACGACGTCGATGCCCATATTTTCTGAAGAATTATTCATGACGTTTTCGAAAGATTTTCTAATCCAGTGTGTGATCAATTGACGATTTGCCCAGGCATAATTTGCGCCACACGACATTGCAGAGAAATAATTGTTTCCGATGTCTGATTCTAAAGGGGCGCAAGAAAGTTGTTTATCGGGAATGGTAATATTGTTTTCCTTAACGTAATGCTCCATTTCTTGAATATAATCTGCTGCAATTTGGTATCCGCATCCTCTAGATCCACAATGAATTGTAATGGTGACTTGTCCCTCTTTCAATCCAAACACTTTTGCAGCATCCTCGTCGAATATTTTGTCTACAACGTCTAGCTCAAGAAAATGGTTGCCAGAACCAAGTGATCCGAGTTGAAATAGACCTCTCTTTCTAGCTTTTTCACTAACAAATTGAGAATCGGCACTAAGCATTTTTCCAGATTCTTCTGTAAATTCGAGATCTTTCTCCCAACCATACCCGTTCTCAATCGCCCATTCTGAACCGTTCATGAGCACTTTTTCGACTTCTCTCAGGTTTATACTGACGAGACCTTTCGATCCAAGACCTGATGGGATATTCTTAAATAGTTCATTCATGAGATTGTCGATATTTTTGCTAATGTCTTCTATTAGAAGGTCTGTTCTAATAAGGCGGACACCACAGTTGATATCGAAACCGATACCTCCAGGGGAAATGAAACCGTCATCTACGTTGACTGCTGCCACTCCACCGATTGGAAAGCCGTATCCTAGATGAATATCTGGCATTGCTATTGATTTTCCAACTATACCTGGAATGCACGCTACGTTAGCTACTTGTTGAGGGGCACTGTCAGCTTTGATTTGCTCGACCATAGAATCGTTAGCAAAAATCACTGCGTCTGTCTTCATGCCTTCCATGTAATTACTTGGAATTTGCCATCTATTCTCGTCAAGTCTAACAAGATTCCCATTCCATGACATAGACACCGCCCTCTAGAATTCATGAAGAAGGGCCGGGATCGGGATTTGAACCCGAGTCAGGGGATCCACAATCCCCCAGGATAACCAGACTACCCCACCCTGGCCACGCCGTTTGACCACTCGATTTGGTATATATAAACGTTAAGTCAGCTAACAAATAATTCGTAGTGGCTCTCGAGATGTGTTTCGAGTGTGTATTGGTGTTTTCATTGGTATGCTCTCTATCGGGTTTTTAAGTATGTCTAGCCATGAGTTCAAGGGTATGGATTCTATAGAGATAATGCCAGGTGTTCGCGTGACCAAGGACAAGTGTCTTGTATTGGACGAGGGGCCAACAATTGTCTTGAGCGATCTTCATTTGGGGTATGAAAAAGCTTTGGAGGAGGAAGGGGTGTATCTTCCAAGGATTAATACAGAATCCGTTGTGGAATCTTTGAACAAGGTCGTATATAAATACGATCCAAAACGAGTTGTTATTCTTGGGGATATCAAGCATGACTTTAGAAGAGCTAGTTATGAAGCTAGAGAAGAGGTATGCAGAACGATAAATTTGCTTAAAGATGTTGCAGATGTCATCATAATAAAAGGAAATCACGATAATTTTATTCAGTCTGTTCTTCAAGATTTAAACGTTGAAGCTGTCGATTATATTGATATGTACGGTTTTAGAATGGAACATGGACATTTGGATTCGGGTAAGAGGCCGGTAATAATAGGCCATGAACACCCATCTGTAAGGATAAGTGGGGCGGTAGGTGGTGGAATAAAGCTTCAATGCTTTCTTCATTTGAAAAGAGAGGGAATAATTGTCATACCCCCATTCAGTAACCTATCTTCAGGATCTTCATTAGGGAATCCAGAAACGTTCATATCTCCAGCTTGTAAAGCATCATATACTGATGATGCGGACGTTTACGGAGTGTCAGATTTTGGAGTGCTTTATCTTGGAAAATTAGGAGAAGTAAGCAAAATGGAACTGTAACTCGTTATGAGCTGGGTTGAAGATTGGCGCGCGACAGGGAGAATAGTGGATATATAATCCATCCATGGCACTCTTTATATTTAGAGATAAAAATGCAGAGACGCCCATCTTGGTGGCAAGGTGGAGGTGTGAAAATGAGCGCAGAAATGGACGCACTTATAGACATAGTTGTCAAGGGTAAGATTAAAGAAGGAAAGGGCGCGACACAAAAATGCCTCGATGCGGGGCACGACGCGAAGGACATTATTTTTAACGGCTTGTCCAAGGCGATGGCAATTGTCGGTGATAAGTACGCCGCAAAGCAATACTTCCTCCCACAGGTTTTACTTTCAGCTAATACGCTCTACATGGGCTTGAATCTTGTTCTTCCGATGCTTACGGGCGCTGGTGGGACGACGAAAGGAACAGTTGTCATAGGTGTTGTCGAAGGAGATGTCCATGATATCGGGAAGAATATCGTTAAGGCGATGCTTACAGGTCTTGGATTGACAATCATCGACATGGGTAAGGATGTCCCAATTAAGGACATGATTGACAAGGCCAAAGACAAGGGTGCGCAGATTATCGCAGAGTCTACTCTTATGACACCGACACTTGCCGGAATGAAGGAGTGCGAGAAGATGCTCAAAGAGGAAGGTCTCAAAGGCAAGATTAAGACAATGATCGGTGGCGGGGCTACTTCTAAAGAGTTTGCGGATCAGATCGGTGCAGATGGGTGGTCCTACGACGCTGTTGAGGCATCGAAGGTTGCGTCGAATTTCCTTGGGATTTAATCATACGGTTTGGAGCGTCGACCTATAAACTTTTTCTTCAAAACTTCTTTATTTCTTCTATGCGTACTGTGTGCGCTTTTGTCATGAGCGTTTCTTTATTATACAGTACAGGTCGGTACGTTGCCGCAGGCTGGGTAGTGTGGCGAAGTATTCAGATTATGACCAATGGGTTCAGGATTGGATTCAGCGTGAGAAGCTGTCTGGGAGAAAATTCTTCGATGTAAAAAGATCAGGGAAAGATTATTGCGTTTATTTTCAAACGATAAGATACGATCAAGAAACAAAAAGAAGAGAGAAGTTTTCTGGTTATTTAGGAAAATTAGTAAAAGATGAGGGTTTGGTTGAATCCGACACGTACTCTGAAGACCATGAACAAACGTCTCCGGTGAGGTATGGATTAGGTATTGATACCGGAGGAACTTTTACAGACGCAGTCATTGTTGACCTTGACGATTATTCTGTCATCGCAAAGAAGAAATCTAGGACAATTCATGAAGATTTGTCCATAGGATTATACAAATCAGTTGATGCGGTTTTTGCATCTACGGATGTTAGGCCCTCAGATATATCTGTTGTTGGGATATCCACAACACTCGCAACGAATTCTATTCTCGAGAATCATGGTGGAGAAGTTGGCTTGATTTTTATCGGTTGGAATCCGGTTGGCGAAGTTAATTTTGGGGAGAAAAAACACGTTTTTGTCAAAGGGGGATGTGATAGCAAGGGCAGACCTATGACAGCCATGTCCAAAAGCGAAGTTGTTGCAGCTATAAAAGAAGTGTCCGAAGGGGTGGATGCTATTGCGATATCTGGGTTATTTGCAAATGTGAACCCTTCCCAGGAGAAGAAAGTGAAGGAGTTAGCGATGCAAATAACGGGTCTTCCAACAATTGCAGGCCATGAGCTCTCAGCAGTGTTGGGCATAGATATGAGAGCGGAAACTGCAGTGCTAAATGCAAAGTTAATTCCTGTCGTTAAAAAATTTTTCGATAATGTTGAGGAGACTTTTAGAGAGAAAAATATAAGGGCTCCAATCATGGCCTATAAAGGTGATGGATCTGTTATGACTCTCGAGCAGGCTCGACAATACCCTGTGGAGACAATTCTTTCTGGGCCTGCTGCGTCGTGTATGGGCGGGAAAATACTTTCGAGTTGCGAAAATTGTGTTGTGGTTGACGTAGGTGGGACATCTACAGATATTGCTATCATGGAAAGCGGATTTCCACAAATTCAGTTTGAGGGTGCTACAATTGGAGGGTGGAAGACTCGCGTAAAGGCAGTAGATATGCACACGTTGGCGTTGGGAGGAGACTCAAGAATAAGGCTAAGTAATGGCCTGTTTGAGATTGGGCCAGAGAGGGTAATCCCGCTATCAGAGTTCGTTTCCGGGCGCGAGGGAATTGTAGATAGGATTATGCTCACTGATATATATGACTATTATGAAGCTGTCGAAAGTTTTGATACATCGAGACTGAGTGAGAGAGAGTTACGTGTGTTTGACGCCATGTTCGGAAATGGGGCTATGAATCTGATGGATATCA
>JAKSHT010000003.1 GCA_024399215.1 archaeon
AAAAGAAATGATAACAGTACGTGTGTTCTCATAACCTCTATGGAGTGGATATTTTGAAGAATGTGATTCTAGTACTGACTGTTTTATTGAGTAGATAATTGAAAGTGAGGGACCGCTATTTCTGTGGCAACATAGTTGTAGCATTACTTGGCATGCATCAGTATTTATGTAAGTAAAGGCTAGTAGGCCTCTACTGTTACACCCCGCTTTCTATATATTTGCAACAACAATCTAAAGGTGTTGATACTCACTAAATAAATAGAGCATTGTCCTCTTGGGGCCTGTTTGGTTGTGTATAAGCAAGGTGTCTCGATGAATGTGAGTTATGATAAATGTCTCCATTGTGGAGGATGTGTGGGCTCGTGTCCGGCAAATGCCATATACTTAAATGATTGCATCCTCGAGTTCTACGATTCATGTACGAGGTGTGGCACGTGTATAAAAATATGTCCGGTAGGTGCATTATCAATGGAGGAATTGGGTTGAGGTACTACTGTGATATAGTTGTTGTAGGAGCTGGACCTGGTGGAAGTATGGCTGCAAAATATGCGGCTGAAAATGGGGCAGAAGTAATTCTCATTGAAAAAAAGGCAGAAATAGGGGCACCTCTCAGATGTGCAGAGGGTATTTCGAAGAAAGAGCTTGTAGAATTGGGAATCAAACCGGATCCTACGTGGATATGCTCTAGTATAAAAGGTGCAATTATCAAATCACCATCTGGAATTACTCTCCGATTCGGCGAAAAGAATGGAGATACAGAGGTTGGATACATACTCGAGAGACACATTTTTGATAAATATCTTGCGGAAGAGGCATCTATGGCCGGGGCTAAAATTATGTTGCGTACTGGCTGTACTGGTATTTTAAAAGATGATAATGGAAAAATTATAGGTATTAGAGCCAGGTCGATGGGAGAAAAAATCGAAATTTATGCAAAGTGTGTCATCGCGGCAGATGGTTACGAATCTCAAGTCGGAAGATGGGCGGGTATCGACACTTCTATTGATCTTAACGATGTCGATACATGTATTCAGTACAGGATGACAAATATCGTATTCGAAAAAAACTTGTGTGAATTTGTTGTTGGCTCAATGGCTCCTGGGGGGTACATTTGGATTTTTCCAAAGGGTCGAAATGTGGCCAATGTTGGTATTGGCATTATGGCAAGCAGATGTAAACATAAGGCCGATCCTAAATATTTTCTGGATAAATTTATCGAAGGAGACCCCCGTTTTAGAAATGGGCAGATTCTTGAGATTACAGGCGGAATGGTATCGACTATTCCTGGATTGGATAGAACTACGACAGACGGCCTTATTCTTGTTGGAGATGCAGCAAGAATGATCGATCCGAATACAGGAGGGGGGATAGCACACGCTTGTAAATCAGGAAAATTTGCTGGGGAGGTTTCTGTTAATTGTCTTAGAAAAATGGATTTTTCTAGAGAGGTGCTTGCTGCGTATGAAAAAATGTGGCGTAATGACATGGAAGATAAGCTTTGCAGAAATTGGATGGTAAAAGAAAGATTTGTGACACTAACTGATGAAGAATTAGACGATATAATTAAACGAATTGGAGACTTGTCCGCTGAGGAGGTTAACATACAAAATCTACTCAAAATAATAAAAGAAAGACTGCCAAATATTATTGCGGGACTGGAGTGCATTATATAAATATGGCAGGAACTTTTAATTCGGTATTGGGTTTCCAGATTCTATTCTTATCCCTTCTACACTCGTACTCACGACAAGTGGGATCCCTCCATGGAGGTTAATTATCTGGCATACTTTGCTGGATTCATCAGTAAGCGCAATCATACTACCTCCTCCTCCGGAACCAGTTAGTTTAGCTCCATAGGAGTGAACCAGTGAAGCATCTACAAGTTTGTCAAGCTCCCTGCAAGAAACACCAAGGGCCGATAATAAATTATGGTTTTGTGTCATCAGTCTGCCAAGATGCTCCAGATCATTTTTCGATAATGCTCGTATGCCATCCATCGTGATATTTCCTATTTCATCAATTAAGTTTTCTGCAAATGAATTTTGTTCCCTGTATTTTCTAACCTTATCGACTAGAGATGCGGTTAAAGACTCTACTCCGGTATAGCCAATTACAAATGTCATCTTCGGAATAGAGATATCAAAAATGTCCCATGTATTACCATTTTTAGAAGCAGTCCAAAGATATTTACCTAAATTTTTAGGGCAATTGACAGCGATACCATTTCCGAATGTGCAACATGATGTATCTGTAGGACTTGCTCTACCTTGCACTTTATATTCAGCTTCAAAAGCCTCTGATGCTATGTCTTTTTTATTGTATGATTTTCCAAACATGCTTTTTATAGATGTTAATAAAGACGTGCATAGGGCACCGGATGAACCTAAGCCAGAACCAGGAATGAGCTCACTTTTTATAGTTATGGAGGCGGTAGCGAGATTATTCGCGGAGAGGATGCTACTGACATATGAGTTGCTATCTAGGGCAATACGAGATCCGTTAAGTGTAAGTTCAGCACTCTTGCCAATGGTACAAGTAAGACGTTTATTGATTGCTAATGCCACAGCCGGTTTACCATACACAACGGCATGTTCCCCCATCAGAATAAATTTTCCTGGTGATGAGGCAGTGAATTTTTTGTACGTTATGTCATTCATTTAATTTGTACTTCCTTAGCATTTCGATTATAGCATCATTTGCACTGCGCATTTCTAATGCGGGTTGCCCAATTGACCACCAATGATCCTCAATAGCCTCAAGTGCCCGGATATAGTCATCATCAGTATTGTAATCCTCTCTTTTAACAACAGAGATGGCCTTTTCCTCTTCCTCTATAATATTAACGTTATATTGTTTGTTAACTAATGCCATAGCTATGGCATTGTCAAGAAAATATGATATTTCAACTGCTAATTCTTCAGGAATGGATCCCATAATTAAGTCTATAACATTATTGACAGTCATAAGAAAGGCAAGGCGATTCTTTATAGTGTCAGTCTTATCATTTTTTTCTAGATTTTTTTGCAGATCATCATACCAAAGATCGGCTAGTGCCTGAGATCTATTCGAATTTTTTTCCCAGAGTTGTTTATCAATATTAACATCATCGTTTTCAAAGACACGTTCGATTAAACCTGTATTTGGATCAATTTTTATCGTTGGTTCTTTTAATTTAGATGTTTTATCAATGGATCGCTCTTTATCTCTATTCCTTTCCATACTATCGGCTCTCCAGTACGATATGTATATTTTATTGTCTGTTTTGATTTTTCATATGAATGAACCTTGAAGTGCTAATAACTACGCATTTACTATGATATTAGCAGAATGCTAGTAAATATTCTCTTGAAGTTAATGTTAAGTATAATGTTCATTGACGTTTATTTCCAGTTATGTTAATGATTCGGGAAATTGTCATGCTATCTAAAAGATTCACGGTTAAAAATACATATCATCTACAAATCAGCTAGCAAAGATCGAAATATGCTTCCTAGGAAGGTAAAAGGTTATAGTGATGTGTGATAAAAGCACAAGGTACGATAAATAGTGCGTTTAATAGAAAATCTAGGATGGAAACTGTCGAAAGTTCAATGTGCACTTTTTGATAGCCGCTTTCGTAATATTTTTTTCCCACAGGAGTGTTAACAAAGGCTATGAGTCGGATGTTAAACATGAGCCTAGTTTACTGTTTTTTTGATGCGGCTAATATACATAGATGGAATGATCATCTGCGTCCAATAGACTTGACAGAAGTAGACAAGCAAGCACATAAAGCTGCTATTGCCTGGATTCTTGGAAAATATGAGGAGCATGAAAATAAAGTAAAAATTAACTGGAAGAATTTGATTGAAGATATGATGTTTTCCTTTCTAAAAAGAGTGGTTTTAACTGATTTGAAGCCCCAGGTTCTTCATAGAATAGAAAAGGAGAGGTCTGAAGAAATTAATAAATATGTTTTATCAGAAGTAAAGGAGGAAGTATTCGACTTTGACCCTGAATTTTTGAATCGTTTTGTTATGTATCTTCACAATACTAATGAATCGATTGAAAAGAGAATTGTTTCTGCAGCTCATTACCTTGCGACGAAATGGGAGTTCGATCTTATATATGAAATGAACAAACATTCGTTCGATATAAACCATACAAAATCTGAATTGAATAGAAAAATAAAGGAATTTGCAGGTATGATCGGAGTAAAAAAGGTTATGGAGTCTAAATCTAAATCATTCATTGATTTGGTTGGACAACTTAGATTTCAACAAAGGTGGACAAGGGTTCCAAGATATCCAATTACAACAGTTTTAGGGCATTCATTAATAGTTGCCAATACAATGTTTCTGCACGATTTAGATAGTAATGTTGAGAATAAGCAAATTTATAATGACTATTTCACTGCTCTGTTCCATGATCTTCCAGAAGTGTTGACTAAAGATGTTATTAGTCCTGTAAAGAATATACATGGACTAGAAAAAATTTTAAACGAGTACGAGTTCGAGCTCGTCAACTCGAAAATTACGCCGCTTATACCTGAGTGTTGCCGTGATGAGTTTGAATTCTTAGTTTGTAATCCCTTTCAGAATAGATATGATGAGAAATTTGGATGTGTGAATGGTGTTGACATCAAACTCTGCGATTTGCTTGGGGCATATATGGAAGCACATGCTTCAATAAAGTGTGGTGTACATCCGTCAAGACTCAAAAAAGCCAAAAAACTTCTACGTACAAGGTTAGAAAAAGAGGGAGAAAGTATTGGCGCTGCTAACCTCATACGAGAGTTAGAGAGAATTGACATTTAAGGATTAGCCACCAATTATTTCCTGTCCGTTCATATAAGGTCTGAGAACTTTCGGAATTTCAATTGTTCCGTCCTCATTTTGATAATTTTCTATGATAGAAACTATCGTTCTAGGAAGCGCAAGCCCTGATCCGTTGAGTGTATGAATAAATTCACTTTTTAAGTGTGGCTTTGGCCTGTATTTAATTTTCGCTCTCCGTGCCTGAAAATCAGTAAAATTAGAGCACGAAGATACTTCTAGCCATTTATTACTTCCCGGCGCGTAAGTTTCAAGATCGTAACACTTGGAACATGAAAAACTCATATCTCCGGTACATAGGAGAAGTACCCTGTATGGCAGTTCGAGACCGTTTATTATATCTTCCGCATTTTTTCTAAGTTCCTCAAGTCTTGCATAAGAATTCTCGGGTAAGACAAAATTAACCATTTCGGTTTTTCTAAATTCATGAACTCGAATAATTCCTCTTGTATCTGCATGTTTTCCGACTTCGCGTCGGTATGACGTGAGATTTGCTGTATAGTATATAGGAAGTTGTTCTTTTTCAAGGATTTCATTTTGGAAGAGATTTGTGATTGGAACCTCGGCTGTTGGATTGAGAAACATATCGTCTTTCTCTAGATAGTACATATCATCTTTGAGATTGGGGTACTGTCCAGTTCCAATAACCGCACTTTTATTAATGAGAGCAGGAACAATGAGTTCAGTATAGCCCTGTCTATGATGTACATCAAGAAAGTAGTTTATGAGAGCGCGTTCAAGTCTGGCCCCGTCGCCCTTCATAACGTAAAATCCACTTCCCGCAATCTTAGCTCCTCTCTCGAACTCGATTATATCCAGCGCTTCCGCAAGTTCCCAGTGTTCTTTAGGCTTGAAATTGAATTTTTTCTTTTTTCCAACTTCATAGACAACAACATTTTCTGTATCATCATCGCCAATTGGAACTGATTCATGTGGAATATTAGGAATGTTGAGGAGACAGTCTGTTCTAATGTTTTCAAGCTCTGCTATTTTTTCATTATTTAATTTAATTTCATCAGAAACCTTGCGCATATCAGAAATTTTGGAATTTCTTTCTTCACCCTTCATCTTAGAAATTTCTAAGGAAACGCTATTTCGGATTTCTCTAAGACGGTTATTCTCGTTTACAACAGCCCTCCATTTAGAATCTACATCAAGAAACTTATTCAAAGCGGACTCGTCTTTCTTCCTATTTTTTAGCATAATCCTAATTTTTTCAGGATTTTGTCGGATTAAGTCAATATCTAACATTAAACCCCCTCAAACTTCTTTTGACACAGAGACTTCCATGTTCTTTTATCTGTAATAATTGCAACATTGCCGCGAACGTCTACAATAACGGATTGGGTCATTTTTGCGACGTTATCTATGATGCCATCATCTTTATCCCTCGCTCTCGATAGTACCCTCATTTTTATTAAACGATTCTTTTTGAGTTGACCTTTAATTTCATCACAAACACTACTCTTAAGACCGCACTTTCCAATGTATACTGTCGGTTCAATTTTTAATGCTCGACGCATTACCTCCTTCCTAGCTAACTTTTCCGTCACCCTTTTACCTCTCATTATATGAAAGACGCTTAATATTGCCACAGCCTAGACATGTTATTTTCACTCTATTGGCGTTTAATCTAACGCGGCAATTACTTCCGATTATAAGGGGAATATTGCACTTCTTGCAAAAAATAAATTCTTTTGGGATCGGAACATTTATTCTTTGACTTATACGTTTCATTAGACAAATATACCTCTTGGCCAATTCATTATTACCATTTCTTAAAGATTCGAAAGCTAACTTTGACAATGATGCAATACGTAAAGAGGCAATTCTAACGGCTGCTTTTAAGGATATGGGTCTCCTGGACATCTAAATACTACGGCTAATTCACCATTTGAGATAATATATAAAATATTCGGGCCGTCATATAGTAGTAGTCTTCGTTGTTATGTTTAATGAGTAGTTTATAAAGCGAGGCATTAATTTTCAAAATTATCGTGAATTAGCTGAGGATTTTTGAAAGAACATAATGGAATGTTATTAAGAGCCTAACCGTAAAACACTAAGTCTGGGCATCGTGCGCGCATGCGCTTGATATGCTGAATTCTTTTTTAGATCCAATTGCTACAAAATAGAAATTTGAGATATACAGTCATTTATTTTCTGTTCGTAGTTAGAAGCTCCCATTTCATGTGTTACGTAATCTGGGTTTAGTCTTCGTACTAAATTCGATACGCGTTTTGTAGTAAAAGGTCTATGCTGATCCATCTGGCATACGTGGTTGTAGGCAAGGTTAACAAGCTCTGTTACTGGCATATCTTCTACATGTGGAGCTTTGTAGTTCTTCAGATAATCATAGCATGTGTTTACATGAAGATGAACTGTCATAATAGACTTCAACACATCATCTGAGAATTTATCAATGACATTTTCTAATATGTCTATTGCCTGGCCCTCTGTCCGTGCACCTTTTTTGGCAACTAGAAGATGTCCTGTGTCGAAGCATAATCCCCAGTTCTCAAATTCAATTTTGTTACAAAGTGTTTTGTAATTGGTATTATCAAGCATTCTTAACCCTGGCCACCATTGATTTTCAAATAATATGCGGAAAGGGGGCTCCGGGCTAGGAAACAGAGCAATCACTGAGTTAACAACTTCAATGAAAGCAGATAGGATTTTATCATCGCTATCGGAATACGTTGGCTTGAGAACTTCTGATATACTTACATTACCTACATGTAAAACTCCATATTTCGGATTTAGTGTTGATGCTAGCCTGAAGGCTGAGTGTAAATTGTATATAATGTCTTCTTTGTCACGGCCATAGAATATGTATTTTATGTTATCGTCAGAAATTTCTTTAGGTATTTTTTTATTGCCTGACCATGCGGAATACCAATCAATTGAGTATGGCAAATGAACAGAAACTACCTTATTTCTAAAAAAAGACTCAGGAATGGAATTGTATCCCGTTAGTAACTCCACCCCCTCGATTGATTCTGGGAAATTCGTCCCTACAACTTGATCATAAATAGAACTGCTAATAAGGTGCTTCATAGTTATAAGAGGTCAAATGCTGCATCTAGAGCTGCAACGATCGCTGCGTTTTTATTAGAACCTCCCCCTACAATTAGGGCGTCATCTTCCGTTAGATTTGTAGCCATACGTATTTTTCTAGCAGTTTCAGGGCGTTGAACATCTAAGTTCCAATCTGGCGGAATCATCAATATACCATTTCTGATGACAATTGTAGTGCAGCCGTTAGCACCTGCTCTGATGCCAACGTCCCTTTGTTGCATCCCGTTTTCTATCTTACTGCCAGCGCCATAAACCATTATCGCTTGACTAAAGCAGCCAACAACTGCGTCTCCAATATCTACATTCACAACTTTGAGTGGTATATTGCCTAGGAAGCTAAGTCCTGTTTTTGTAATGGTAGTACCAGTTCGCTTGACTTGAACCATACCTTTGTCCAGGAGTAGCTTTAAAATGCGTCGCATACTACCTTCTCCCACACCCGATTCTTCTGCAAGTTTTTTACGGCCTAATTTTCTACCGTCGGAGAGGGTGTAGAGGGCCCAATAGACATTGGCATCGGTAAAGCGGGACATCGGTCCATGCTGTGACTTATTAATTATCCTCATAGCTATCAGAACGTTCTCACTTTGCCGTTTATGACGAGATCCGTGACCTTGTCAATGTTACCTAACCATTCCTCTGCTATAGATTCTGCTTCAGATTTCCATTTATTAAACTCGCTACTTCTGTTTTTAGATACAAGTTGAATGTTGCAATTGAGTGGATCGGATACTGGTTTTCCAATCAATGAAAGGATTCTGACACGGACCTCGACATCTGGAGAAACTTTTCTGGCAACATCCTCAGCAATGAGTTTTGACATAATATTGTAAAGCTTCCCAACATGAGTTACAGGATTTTTTCCTGAGGCTGCTTCCATGGACATTGGTCTGTATGGGGTAATAAGGCCGTTGCATCTATTTCCTCTTCCTACAGATCCATCGTCTCCCATCTCTTGAGAGAGACCAGTAACCGTGAGGTAGTAAACATCGTTCGAGTAGTCGTCTCCTGTGTTTATTCTTAGTTTAAAATTGATGTCTTCCCCGGCTTTGTCTATTATATCAAGTGCATTTTCCCTTACTTTGTCGCATACGTCTCTGATAGCAGATTCGTAGTGTGATCTGTCGGGAACATGCCTGCCTACCATTGCACATGCGACTGTCATCGTTAAATCTTTTCCAATCCTGGAACCCATAACCTTGACATCTTGACCTGTTTCTGGAAACTGGTGTTTGAATGCCTTACTGTTGATAAATTCTTCTGTTTGAAGAACAAGCCTATCCGTAACTGAATATGGGGCGTAGCCAACTCCAAATGATGTGTCATTAGCGAGAATACCGGATGCTTTGTAAACTCCTGTGAGATCATCAGATCCCATTCCAAATTTTGCATCAAGGACGACATCTGAGTCGATATCAAGGTTGGGGGATAAATTCCTCAGATATTCGCGCGCTGCTTTGAGAGCGACGGGTTTGCAAGGAAGTTCTTTAAGAATTTTATTGACAGTCACACTTGTTGTTGCGCGACCAACTAAAAGAATGTACGTAGGATCTATGATTGCTCCCCCTCCAAAGTCAGGTGCCGCTCTACCAGCCACGACTTGTGTTTCATCTGTGTTGTGGTGAAGAATCGCCCCGACCTCCTTTCTGTACAGCTTGCAGAGAGTCCTCGAAACTGTCTCAGCTAACCCGTCCGCTACACTATCAGGATGCCCGATGCCTTTTCTTTCAACGATCTCAACATTCTTGAGTGGTGTGGGAATCTCCGTTACGTCCTCTACATAAACATTTCGCGACACGTTCGCCGTTCTCCTTCACACTGTAGACAAAGAATACGCGTTTTCCCTTGATATATATGGCGCTAATATAAATACTCATACATAGAAAAAATAACAAATTAGAACAAACCCTAAGTCTTTATGGTCAATGCGAGTGTGCAGCTTTTTTGTTGATTATCACTTGTTACAGTAATGAAAACGTTAGGAGAGAAAAGATTTGTCGGTAAGGAGTGTAATTGTGGTATCATGGGTTTAAAAGAGAAATCACACAATATAAGGAGGACAGATGTGATTATAGATGTTACGCAGGAATGCCGCGTGCTATCCTTAACATAGTGGGGGAGTGCGTGCGGTACCAGGAGTCGATGGGGAACTATTCAGACAAAATTATCTGAATAAAATTCTTCGGTGGTATTATGTGCTGCATCTATTCTAAAGCTATTGCGCGATATAGAAACCATGTCAAGATCAGACGGCGCGATGGTATTATTAAATGAGACCTTTGCCTCAAATAGAGACTTCTCATTAGTTTTATAACGATTACTTATGTGAACCAACGCAAGCATTCGCGCCCCACATGATTTGGCCACTTCCGCAGCGTTTTTTGCAGTAGAATGAAGATTTTTTTCTGCTAGGTTGGCGTCTTTATCTATGTACGTAGCTTCGTGAATGAGCATATCGATTCCTTTTGCAGCTTCTAATATCGAGCTGCACATTTTTGTGTCTCCCGTATACATTATAGAACATCCTTTTCTTGATGGCCCGATAATTTGAGATGGATGGACTCCATTGACTGTTTTTCCAATTTCGATTTTTGCAAAGTCTGGACCAGGCTTTAAACCAAGATTCAAAGCTGTTTTAACATTAAATAAACCCCTAGCGTCCGGTTCTCTATAGACATATCCCATCGATGGAACGCTGTGTTCAGTTTTAACCGTCGAAATTAATGCGTAATCAATGTCTAATTTATTACCAGGTTTTGTTTCTATCACATTTATCTTGAATCCCAGCTCTTCATTACAGGCATCTAAAAGATGGGCCATAGACGCTTTGGTTCCAATTGGCCCATATATTGAAATTGGGTTTACTCTCCCCAATAAATTCATGGTCTGTATTAATCCGGGTACACCCAAAATATGATCTCCGTGAAGATGTGTAATAAAAATGTTTTCGATCTTCATAATTGAAAATTGGGATCCCAACATTTGTCTCTGTGAGCCTTCTCCACAGTCAAACATAGTAATGTGATTGCTCTGCCTTATTGCAATGCACGGCGGGGCTCTAGTTTTAGATGGAACGGATGCTCCAGTACCAACGAACAGAACGTCTAACATTGTACTGCTTTCAGGGAATGTAATCTAATATGTCTTTCTTGGTGTCTTTTTTCACTATTTTGTAGTGTTGCTTGCATAAGTGTACTTGTCTAATATCTTTATTTTTAAGATTTAACGACGATTTTGCGATTTTGTTTATGTTTATAGATCGTTCCGCAATGTTGTTACAAGCTTCTGCATCACACGTTTTCTCCTTTTCCGTATGAGGTGCCATGTTGTCTAGAAGATATTATTTATTTATCAACTTTGAGACGGCAGTCGAGAAAATATGAAATATTTCTGTCGAGTGTAAATAAATAGAAATAAAACTTTGGCAGTTGTCTTATTGTTGGTGATGGCTTAAGACATGGTTAAGGTGTCTCCATCGATGCTAGCTTCAGATTTTTCTAGGCTTGGCGAGGAAGTTTCCAGAGTTGCAGAAGCGGGTGCAGACTGCGTCCACCTTGATGTTATGGATGGTGTGTTTGTCCCTAGTATAACTATCGGGCCTCCTGTTATAGATTCCATCAGAAGATTCACTGATATTCCATTTGATGTACACCTTATGATAGAAAATCCGATACAATATATAGACGACTTCGCAAAAGCGGGTGCAGACTGTTTGACTATACATTGCGAGGCGAAGAGCGATGTAACGGATACGATTGATAGGATACATGTATTGGGGAAGAAGGCGGGTATTGCTCTTAATCCCGAAACACCTGTGCAAAGGATAGTTCAGTATCTTAATGAGGTAGAATTGGTTCTCGTCATGACTGTACACCCAGGATTTGGTGGACAATCGTTTCTTGGGGAAAATCTTACAAAGATTGCATATCTTAGGGAATATGCGGAGGAATATGGACTAAAATATGAAATTTCGGTCGATGGTGGGATAAATCGCGAAACTGGTAGAATGTGTGTTAAGGCTGGCGCAACGGTATTGGTATCTGGAAATTATCTGTTTAAAGCGAGTGATTTGACTAGGGAGATAGAGGATTGGCACGTATTTTAGATTTAGAGTTTTCATCCTTTAGGAATTTGTTTACAGAAATGCGGAACTGAAAAGTCTGGTGTGTGAGTTTCTGCTACAGTTTGCTAGTCAAATAAGCTACCCGTTGGGGCTGATGGTTCCTTCGTTTGAGGGAATGCTATATCTAATACGTGCTTGATCTCTGCCTTGTACGGTGGGATATTAAATGTCTAAACTTTCAGGTAGTTCACTTTCATTGATTATTTTTGGAGTACTGTCAGTGGCGCTGGTAGTATTAGCGCTCATGAAAATTAATCTTGTGGTTATCTATATAGTAACTCTCCTAATACTGCTCGATGGGCTATTTGGAGTATTGTTGCATGTGTTCAAGAGTGAAACGTGAAGTTCGATGGGAGTGAATCTTTCAGGGCTTGTTAAATCGAGAAATATTGATATTTCAGATCTACGGGGAAAGCCTGTTGCAATAGATGCATACAATACTATTCATCAGTTTCTTTCTGCAATCCGACAGCCGGATGGCCGTCTTTTAGTAGATAGCAATGGAAGAGTAACGTCACATTTATCTGGCCTTCTTCACAAGATTACAAGTCTTACAGAGGTTGGAATAGAGCCTTCATTTGTATTCGATGGAAAACCTCATAGGTTAAAATTAAGAACGATCGAAGAACGAAGGAAGAGGAGAGAGGAGGCGATTAAGGAGTGGGAGCGAGCCATAAGCGAAGGAGATAATAAAAGGGCATTTTCTAAGGCTCAGCAAACATCTAGAATAACAGCTGAGATATCGGATTCTTCTGAAAGACTTTTGAAACTTCTTGGTACACCCGTAGTGCATGCCATTCATGATGGTGAGGCGCAGAGCGCATACATGTGCTTAAAGGGCGATGTGTGGGCTTCTGCCTCACAAGACTTTGATTCGATACTCTTTGGAGCGCCGAGACTTGTGAGAAATATAGCAATTTCGGGAAGAAGGAAGATTCTTGGAAAAGACAAATATAGAAACGTCGAAGTCGAAATGATAAACACAGAAAAGTGCTTTGTAGAGTTGGGGGTGTCGAGAGAACAGCTCGTTGACGTATGTATTCTTATGGGTACTGACTTTAATCCTGGAATTTCTGGGATTGGTCCAAAGAAAGGTCTTAAGTTGATTAAATATCACAAAAATATAGAGAATGTGTTAAAAAGCCTTAATGTTGAAATTTCAGAATATCAGCAGATTCGTGATATTTTCCTTTCTGGCCCTTATGTTGATAATTATAATCTCGAATTTGAAGATGTAGACTATGATGGGGCCATTAATTTTCTGGTTGAATATGGATTTTCGAAAGAGCGTGTTAAGCTATCGCTAGATAGAATTGAACGTTCTAGAAGAACGAATAGGACCATGAAGCAGCAAAAGTTGCTGGATGCATGGTTATGACTATAGATTAGACAGCTCCCTTATAACCTTGAGCACCTTGTCATCTATGTCTATATTTGATGTTTTGTCAAGACGGAATGGTTTGTATTCGATATTCTTGCCTTTTATACTTGAAATGGGTCGCTCCATGTAGAAAATGAAAAAGTGTACATTCCAAACAGTTTGTCCTTTTCGAATCATAATAGAATCGGGCAATTTTTTGAATGATTGGGCATTTTCCTCGAATTTTTCTTTGATTCCTCTTATGGCAGCATGTTCTAGTGTTTCGTTCTTTTTGACATCACTAGTGTAGAGAGCCCATCCTTTTGGATATAAATCGTGCCATTCTGGCTGTTTAAAGAGTATGATGCTTTTGTCTACGGCTATTATCGACGATATTAGATCCTTCATTTCAACATTCTTTATTTCTATCACTCCTTCGCTAGCGTTGACTATTACGTAGTCTCCATTCATGATCAAGTCAGTGTTAACAAGATCTATCATGGGAATAGAAGAGATTACGGCACCAGTGGCTACAATCGTTTCAGCCAATGAATTAATTATGGCCACAGGGGCTCTTCCATGAACTTTAAGATTGTATATAACAAAGGAACCTACAGTGCTTCCCCTGCCATATGGAAATACAAGAATTTTGTCTTGTATATCTACCTTCTCGGCCTCCATTTTGCCAGTTGATATATTTACATCTCCGAGAAAACTAATCGATCTGTTAAATTTGAGAACATTGCCTTCGGCACATCCTTTAGAAATCATACGTCCTTTTAGTATCATTGTATTATCTTCAATAAATCCACAATATCTCGACACATAACTTTTTGAGAGCAAAGTGTTGAGAGGTAACTTCTTGCTTTACATGAGTTTGTTCCAGTTTTTGAAAATACTCCTTCAATTGGAGAAACTACTACACAAGTATCTGCTAATACATGGCCAAATTCTTCCATTATCTTAACGTCATCGGAACATTTTGTTTTGATGGCATCTGATGTACAAAACCATACTTCAACGTCACTCTTTTTTTTCTTCCCCTTCAATAATGATGCAATTTCGTGCATTTCTTTTTCTGTAAGATGCGGGCATCCCAATGCTATTAATTGGACGTTGTCTGTATTGCTCAGATCCTCATATGCAGCTTTGAGATCTTTTTTTCCAATGCATATAGTATCAATGTCGGATATGTCGAAATCTCTGTATTCTGGCGTAACATTCTCTACATGAAATAATGCTATTGCTCCTGAAGATGCCATTGAAGCTGCCATGGCCTTTACTTCTTCAATTCCGGGTGTGATTCCTCTATAGTAAGGAATACCATTTCCTATCATAGAGCCTACTACATGACCTAACAAAGAGTATTCGAAAACTGAATTGCCGATGTCAGTATCAATTATTACGGTGGGCCTCCTATTTCTTTTTTGATGAAGCCCATAATTCGCGGTTTTTCCTAAAATTGCGGCTGCTAATGCTCCAGGGCCGCCTTCTCTGTTAGTTCTTGCACCGATGTATGAATTTACGAAAGATAGTGCCGATGATTCTGCCCATGCCACATGGTCGTTTAATTTTGGTATGTTTGTATCAACATATGGGATGCATGAGCAAGTAGTTTTGACACCCATTGCATTGTATAATTCCAGTATTCTGGCCTGTTTCTTTGCAAAAGGCTCAGATATGTGCATTTTGGCCCACTTAGTTCTATCCATTCCGATAGGGTTTAAAGTTGATATCACCTTGACCCTACCACCTTTTCTTACCATATTTTCAAGGTAAAGAAGTCCCCCATCGCCGATAGTCTTATATGAAGCTCCTGACAGGTGTGCTGAAGTAATATTTACTAAATTTTCTGCGCCGTAGACTTTTCCTAATGCAACAATAAGTTCCATTGCCTGTTGAGGGCCCTCTCCAAACTCTCCGTCTAGAGTCTGTTGCTCTTCTCTGCTAAGGTCCATGATCTGTTGTATCCATTTATTCTTACCTAATCATGCTCCCTTTGGAAAACAATTATAAGGAAAACTGACGTAGGTAGTTTCAATTCGAATAAATTAGTTTCGGCATGGGGACGACTCGCGATGATAAAACAAGTTCGTGACAATTATGCGGCGCCAGTAATTGAGAAAGAGGTTCAGAAGTATTGGGATTCTGTAGATGCATATCGCAAAACCAAAAAACTCCATGAGAATGGAGAGAATTTTTACTTTGTTGATGGCCCCCCGTATACATCCGGTCACGTGCACATGGGAACTGCCCTTAATAAAACTATAAAGGATATATTTCTCAGATATTGGAGAATGAACGGATTTAATGTTAGAGATCAGCCTGGGTTCGATATGCATGGTCTTCCAATTGAAATTCAGGTAGAAAAAATGATTAGAGTTCCTGGAAGAGTCAACAAAGACGGAAAACCGGATGAAGTTGGAGTCAGATCCAGAAAGGAGATTGAGAATAAGATTGGAGTGGGTAGCTTTATCAGTGCGTGCAAGCAACGCGCAGTTACACTTCAGGGGGAGATGACTCGAGAGTTTAAAGAACGTGGAGTGTGGATGGATTGGGAAAATCCATATCAAACAATCAAAAACGAATACATCGAATCTGCATGGTGGACGGTTCAAGAGGCACATAAGAAGGGCATGTTAGATTTATCAAGTAGGGTTGTTACGTGGTGCCCCAGATGTGAAACCGCTCTAGCAGAGGCTGAGGTGGAATATTGGGACGAAACCGATCCATCGATTGTTGTTAGATTTCCACTGGCTAATGATTCTGAAACATCACTACTTATTTGGACTACAACGCCGTGGACATTGCCAGCTAATATGGCTGTCGCAGCACATCCAGACGAAGATTATGTTCGAGTTGTACTTGGCGATGGTGAAAAAAGTGAAAAAGTCATTTGCATGGAATCTCAGATTGAGTACGTGAAAAATAAGGGGCAGTTCACCGAGTTTAATATTTTAGAACGAATTAATGGTAAAGATCTCGTGGGAGTTGCGTATATTCCTCCCTTTGATATTGATGAAAAATATCTTAAGAGAAGTGAGTACGTCTTTAAGATAGTAAATGCAGATTATGTTGAAGCAAGCAATACCGGTCTTGTTCACATTGCGCCCGGATTTGGTCCTGACGATTACGATACAGGAAAAATGTACAACATGGATCCATTCTGTCCAGTCGAAGAATCTGGGAGATATACGGAAGAATTTCCAATGATGAGTGGTCGTAAGATAAAGACCGCGAATAATGATGTTATTGAGTATTTAGTAGAGAAGGGATTACTTTTCAATTCAGGGAAAGCTAAACATAGATGCGGGCACTGCTGGAGATGTAAGACGCCTGTGATTTATAGAAATACGAAACAGTGGTTCCTCTCAATTCCTAAAGTTAAACAGAAAATGCTTGACGAAGTTGATCGTGTTAAATGGGTGCCTAGTTGGGCGGGATCTACCAGAGAAAAGAATTGGGTTGGAAATGCGAGAGATTGGTGTATCTCTAGACAGAGATATTGGGGCATACCATTACCAATTTGGGAATGCTCTTGTGGGGAAAAGAAAATTATCGGCCAGATTTCCGATCTTAAGGATTGTGATGGGTATTTTGACGGCATGGATGTCCATAGGCCATGGATTGATGATGTTAAGTTTAAATGTCCAATGTGCGGAGGGGTCATGAATAGAGTGCCGGATATTCTTGATGTCTGGTTTGACTCTGGGATAGCAGCATGGGCTTCCCTTGGATATCCAGCAAGAAAAGAAGAATTTGATAAATGGTGGCCTTGCAAATTTATTGTGGAGGCGCATGATCAGACTAGAGGATGGTTCTATTCGCAGCTTGGTGCCGGGGTGTCCTCATTTGATAGAGCACCGTATGATGAGGTCATGATGCACGCCTGGGTGTTAGATACCAAAGGGCAAAAAATGTCTAAGTCTCTTGGAAATGTAGTAGAGCCCAGGGAGGTTATCTCGGAATTCGGTGCCGATTCTATGAGATTTCATCTGGTAAGGGCAAATGCCCCGTGGGAGGATATGTGTTTTCAATGGGATTTAAGAAAAAATCCTCCACTTAAAGATGGTCCGAAAAATGCGTGGAAAGTACTTAACACTCTTTGGAACGTGGTAAAGTTCGCGTCGATGTATATGGAAATTGATAAATTTGACCCGGAAAGTACTACGCTCTCAATAATGAAGGATTGTCTTCGGTATGAGGATAAATGGATACTTTCCCGCACTGAAAAAATGAAGTCTGATGTTGAGGAAGGTATTAAGTCGAGAAATCTTCACAAATCAGCGCGGGCAATTGAGGATTATATTGTTGAGGATCTTTCAAAGTGGTATGTTAAGATTGTTAGAGGGAGAAGTTGGACGGAAGATGTGGATTTGCAAACGGATAAGTTGGCGTCTTACTGCACGTTATATTATGTGATCATGCAAACTGCCCTTGTAATGTCCCCATTTACGCCTTATATTGCTGAGGAAATTTATCAACATATGGGGGGAAAATTGGATACAATACATATGGAAGATTGGCCAGTAAGAAATGAGTCGTATATTTCTGAAGATATTGAATATGGGATGTCTGTTATTAGGGAACTTGCTGAAATTATTGCTTCTGAAAGAGCGAAGGTGGGCAGTAAACTTAGGTGGCCTCTGAAACAAATTTATGTTATTGGAAAAGATAAAGGGTCGATTGATGCCATCAAGATGTTTGAGGGCGTGTTGAGACAGCAATGTAATGTCAAAAAAATTGTTTATACAATAGCTGAAAATGTGCCTGTTGAAAAGACGATGTGTGTATACAGTGGCGGGCAGATAGCCATAGATTTTGATATTACACCAGATGTTGAAGCAGAGGGACATGCGAGAGAGATTATCAGAAGAATTCAACAAATGCGCAAGGACATGAAATTTGATGTAGAGCAATTTGTCGATGTAGAAATTAGTGCGGACGAGAATATTGTTGAAGCCTGCAGGACATTGATGGAATTTATTTGTAAGGAAGTAAGAGCTAAGGATATCAAATTCCCATGTGAGGTTGGAGATGATGCTATGTCTTGGAGCATAGCGGGAAGAACTATTAGAATTCTTATTAGGGCGTCGTGAGATAAAGCACTAGGTTTCTGTTGCGTCTTTTATGACTTCGTTCGCAAGGATCATTCCGAATATTGCTGGGATGGTTGGAAGCGATCCTAGTATGCTTTTTCCATGGATGTCCTTGTTCCGTGGCTTTGTAATTACCTGCTCCTCGCTATAGACACAGGTAATATTTGACGTATCTAAATCCCTTAGGTTATGCCTTATCAGAGATGCCAAAGGACAGACTTTTGTTTTCTTGAGTGACGAAACTTTTATCATATCAGTATTTGAATGTAGAGCAGCACCCATTGATGAAAACGTTCTAATGTTTCTGCGTACTGCCTCTCTGAGTAATACTGTTTTATTTCTGACTGTGTCGACTGCGTCTATGAAATAGTTAGGCTTCCCAGAAAATACTTCATCCAAATTTTCTATTGAGGCCATTGCTTTTATTGTTTCGACAGTAATATTCGAATTTATCGTCTTGGCACGTTTCTTAGCAATTTCTACTTTGAAACAGCCGACGGTCTCATCTGTTGCTAAAATCTGTCTATTTATGTCAGTTTCGCTAAAAATATCAGGATCAATAACTCTTATATGTCCGACGCCTGCCCTTACTAAACCCTCAAATGCATATCCCCCAACAGCGCCTATACCAGCAATAACTGCGAACGAATTTCTTAAACGCTGTATTCCACTATCCCCTAACAGGATCCGTGTCCTATCAAGTACGCTATTTACCGCTCCTATCATGCAAGTTCCCCGGAACACAAAGTATCAGAAATTGTCTGGCGACGATCGAAAAGCGCCGCCACGAGAAAGTGAGACGTACTTGAACTTTAAATGACTCAGAATGTATCTTGCTAGATAGGGACTCACCATTGGCTTGTCCATTTAATATCTTTAATGCAAAATGGCACTTTGGTCTTTTTCTCCCTATGAAAAGCGATACACTCACAGCACTTGTTGTGTCTAGGACACTCGGGATTGGGGCATGTACATTCGTTAGTTACTGCACTGTATTCGCACATGCTTGGGTCATCAGAAGCACAGAATAAATAATTTATTAAAAATTACTTATAACTTATATGGGGCATGTCACTGGCCATCTGTTTCAGGCCCGCATAGTCTTTCATGGAAATAGACTCGTGATTTCCCATTTGAGCTAGGGAGTGTACTAACGCCAGTGAGAAATAAATCCTAAGTTGGGATGGTGCATCCGCCGGGAATCGAACCCGGGCAACAAGCTTGGAAGGCTTGAATCCTAGCCCCTAGATCACAGATGCAACTACCCGCGCTATTTTTGAACCAGTATTTAATAGTCACTAGGCACAAGCGGCGTGTTTATGTCACGTATTTAAGATGTGAATACTTTCAGGTTTATCTATGGATGATTCCACTCCGGTATTCACTAAGAATTCTGATTTTAAGATTTGGAAGACTTTGTGTAATGTGGAATGCAGTACAGGAAATTTGGCTAACAAAGGGAATAATTTAATAAGCAGATTTATGGCGACAATGTGGAGATCTAGGCTCAAGAAGCAAATTAGAGAAGTATGCACTAGGCCTGGAGATGTCAACTCTATAATTTTATCAAAAATAATTTCTGTTGTAGATAATTGTCTTGTAGATGACCTTAATAATGTCATTTCTGATCTCTTGGAGAGATGTAGTAGCAATGATAGTATTTTTAGGATTAATGTTGCCAAATTCCTTATTTCTAAAGGAGAGTATGACCGAGCAGAGGCTATATTAGGTAAAATAACTTCTATCTCTAACTTAGCAGAATGTGAATTTGTTCACGGATTGATAGACGTACATCATGGAAACATCAATTCTGCAAAAGAGCACTTTTGTAAGGCGTATAGATTTGATGGCGGACTTATTTTTGTTTACGATGAATTGTATAAGATTGATGCCAATGATGAGTGGATATTAAGAAAATACATATCCATGCTTTTCAATGGAGAAGTGGGGGCTTGTCAGAATAAAACGGAGACTGGGTCTCTGAGCCGGTTGTATAATATTTGTGTCAATATGAAGGACAATTTACCTAATGTGATAGAGGCAGTCGTAAACTCTCCGGAATATATATCTGGAAACAAGGATTTTGTACTAGCTGCTGCTAGGCTCTATAAGACTGATGAGGATTATCAGAGGTCTATATTTGATTATAAAAGAGTTGTAGGGAAACCGGATGAAACATTTTCTATCTGCCTTGAGCTCGCAGACTCTTATATTTGTGCAGGCATGATCAAGGAGGCACTTTTTGTATGTGATGAATTGAGTTCTGTTTGTAGTTATGATCGTAGGCTTCTTGAGATAATGATAAGGGCGTATACCAGGGAGAAAGATTGTTATCACTTGACCAGTGTAGTTAACCTATTTTTATCGACAGACTATGCTGACTTGGGAGCATATATAACCTCAATATCAGCTTTTGTTGAAATGGGAATGCACTCAGAGGCGAATGGATTAATTTCGAAACTAGAAAAATTAGATGATGCTAGGATTTATTATTACCAATCATTGAATGAGTTTAAAGCGACTAGATTAAGAAGTGCAGAATCACTAGCGAGGAAAGCCTGTAAAAAAGAGCCGCGTAATGTGATGTATAAAATTCATTACGCCAGAGTATGTATGTCTGCAACTGGTAGGTTTAGTAAAATAAAAAGGAGTAGGGCGAATAATATAGTTGACACGATTCTTCGGACTGATCCCAAAAACCGTATTGCACTTACTCTTAAGAAGGACTTATATGAGTCGTTAAACGATTATCAGGCTGCATATTACATTTGTGAACAAATTCTTATTGATAGCCCAAGAGATACAAGTATTTTGAAAAATTGCGCGGAACTTCTTAAAAAGATGGGAAGGGAAAGAGATGTCACTGACATGTATAGAAGGGCATTAAACATCAAAAAAGATTCGGTGTTGTTTGTGGAGATAATTTCGTCTCTGATATCTAGTGGAAGAAATGAAGATGTTGTTAATTTCATTAGTGAATATGACGATTCGTATGGGCATATTGCTAATGTACAGGTCATTAAAGGTAACGCACTATTCGCACTTAAGAGATATACAGAAGCTGCAGAATCGTATGGAAAGGCGGTTAATACAAAGTATAACAGCCATGCAATATGGCACTCTAAAGGATTGGCTGAAGAGATGGCAGGAGATTATGAAAATGCAGAGATATCCTTTAATAAAGCAGTTTTAATGGATCTTGAAAATCCAGACTATTGGATTTCTAAAGCTCTTATTCAGGAAAAGAAGGAAGAGTATGGAAGTGCGATTGATTCATTAAATAATGTCATTGCAGTTTATCCGGACAACATTTTTGCGTTGGTGCGTAAAGCAATGATTCTGGCCCGAGTAGGATATGAGAAGGATGCGCTGATATTCATTGATATGGCCATTAGTATTGACGCAAACAATGTGAATATTAGAAAAATTAAGAGAGATATATGTGTTCATCTGAAGATGCATGATGTAGCTATTGCTACATGCAGAGGCATACTGCGAAACAGTCCTGACGATTTTGACACAATATTGCTGTTATCTAAGCTTTATATTGGAAGAAAAATGTACGATAAAGCTATTGATGAGCTTAGTAAGGCGAATCGTCTTGATCCAGATAGTGTGGAGATTCTAGTATTGATGTATGAGGCGTATAGTGGCTTAGAGAAATATGAAGACGCGGCGAGCGTGTGCAATGCTATATTTGCGCTAGGCTATGATGAACAGTATATTAAGATAATATTGGAAAACACACGATCGAAACTTTGAGCAAATCCGGCAATTATTTTAAAAATTTTTGAAAATAAAGTGAAGTACGGGCCTGACATGCCTGTCGGTATCATTAGCACTGGAAGATAGAAGATCTGATAATGCACTACGTTAACAAACTACTTCAAGATCGTAAAATTATGTCCTTTGAGAGTGGTTATAGTGAAATACATATGTCTTGTCTCTAGGTGAAGTGCCTTGAATACAAAAATGTGATATGATTTTTTTATGTATCATGCAGTAGCAAGTTCGAGTGTTATATAAGTAATAGAGAAGGCAGGTAGGATTTAGATTATCCACATTTGTTAGTTACTATGGCAAATGGATTAAATTACATATTAAGACAGATTAATTTTCTAACATTTTGAGCGTTCTTTTGGCATATTGTCGTGTATGAATCTAGTGTTAGTAGTTGATCATTTCCGATTTCATAAATTCTCGCATTAAGCATGTCGCGTAATTACCTTTAGGTAATGAAAACTTAACGTTGTATCCTTCATCATTTATTTTTGACTCGAAATTCCATATAGGACAAATGATTTCTCTTTTGCTTCCTTTTGAGGTACAGTGAGGAAGGCCGGTAGTAATAAAATCATCCCTTGTGATTTTTTGTTGCTCTATAATCTTTTTTTCAACTTCACCCATTTCTCCCTCAGCAAAAACACTATTGGCTCCGAAGACAGTGATGGCAATACATGCTCTTCTATTGTAAATTTGGTGTTTTACGAGATCAATATTTTTAGAAGTGGTTAAAATAGGATTTTCATGCATAGGGCATCCGTTTTCATCCAGTGGTAAAACAGTATCTCCCTCAATTGGATCATTTAATGGAATGTTATGTTCCATTCTTTCGCTAAGCATTAGATTAAAAAGATACGATTGGTAAGCATGAACGAACATCATTTGCAGATTAGATGGCATTTTAGCAATGGCCCCCACGTAGTCTTCAGGTTTTTTAGCGAGGTGTTCTGCAATAATTTTTTCGAATCCCATGGTTTTAGGCATCTCATCGATGACGGACATATAGTTGCCATCACATTCAGCGAGTTTTTTTCTCATAACTTGTACTTCTGTGTCCTCATCATCAGAATGATGTGATAGATACGTTTCAACAGCCTTCTTTAAATTTCCGCGAATGATGAATTCACCTATAAGATGAGTAATTGGCCTATTTACACCAAATCTTTGAACTCCGAAATAATTAGGAAACCCTCCTATCTCAGCAATCTCCGAAGAAATTGTAGAGATAATGGGCGCTATTTTATCCGGTCCTGCAGCGCATCTTTTTACATTTATGTCAAACCTATTTCCAATAAGATCTCCGATTTTTACACCTCTATTTGATGTATAGATGCTGCTAAATTCCACATCCTTTAGATTTACGTATGACATGTTTTCCAATGGACAATCAAAAGACATAGTTTGTGTTGTTATGGCTCTTTTATCCTTTGTGCCCGCAAAACCAATTTTTTCGCGGGATATTCGCATGGTTCTTGAGAGAAGTCTTATAAGTCTGTTGGTTTCCCAGTTTTTAGAGGTGACTTCTGCTATAACAAAATGACCATCAGTTTTTTTTGGTGGATATAGTGACATTTCTTTTACGATAAAATCTTCTGGGCGAGCCTTAATGCGTCCACCTGTGCCATCTGTGTCTGTTAGATAGTAGCGCATGCCCACAATGGCTTCTTTAGTTGTGCATGTACGATACATGTGATTGTCGCTATTACTGTGAAATTGTGCTATAATATTCAGATAAAGAAAGTGCGGCCTTGATGACGGCGTCTTTAGCGCTGCCCTTGTACATCTTAACGTATATCGCGGGCATGATAAGCTCCGGATGTTCTTCGATAAATCTGACGACCTTTACGTCTTTGTATGTATTAAGTTCCTCAATGATGGGCATAATGAGTGTTGTATCAGCGTTGATGAGGCCAATTTTAATCGAGTCCTCTGTTTCTTCGATGAGTTTAAGCTCCATGGACCGCGTATACGATTGTTGTTTTAAATGTTTCTTCGATGGAAAAATGTTCTGTTATGTTGATGGGCTGTTATTAGTAAATTGCACATTATACATTTGGATCATTTCCGATACTGTTGTACTTTGTTCTGGTTCTTTGTCATATCTGATGCGTCCGGTAAATCTTGGAAATCTTATGCCAATTCCTGATCCTTCTTTTATAATATTCATGCCCGCAGCATGATTGGGACTTATAGTGACTTCGGCTCCTACAACTTCGAGGATAATACCGGGCTGGAACCAAATGTCAGGTGTTATCTTTGTGTCTAATAGATGTGGTTTTTCATTTGATTTGTATTTGTTCAGTATACTAGGCATGTTATCTAGGAAGCTATCATCAAAACCTGTTCCTAATTTACAGACAGTACCGTACCTTCCTGATTCTGAATCGTATGATGCCATAAGCAATGCGCCATATTTCCCTGCACGTTTGCCCATACCGTAAAATGCACCAACAACGACGAGATCGAATGAGTCAACAAAGTTTCCGCAGTAATCTTTTTTATATTTTATCCAAAGAAATCCTCTTGATCCAGCTCGATACACCGACTCATTGCCTATAGATTTTGCAATGATTCCCTCACATCTCTCTTTGATAGCATTGTTAAAAAATTTATCAGCTTCTTCCATCGAGTGTACAATTTTCATGCAGGAAATCTGGATGATACCCGTAATGTTGAACCATTTCTCGATCAACTTCCTTCTTTCAGGATATGGTTCTGAAGTGAGGTCTGTGCCATTTAAATAGAGCATATCAAATATGAAAATTTTGACTGGTATGTCTTTTACCGTTTCAGTTATATTGTATTTCCTTCTCCTACGCACAATCTCTTGAAATGATTGTATTTGTCCAGTTTCGGAATTGACTGCTACACATTCACCTTCGATTATTACTTCTTCTCCTTTGAACTGATTTGTTAAAGATTTTGTAATATCTGGAAAGTTGTTTGTGAGGTCTTCTAATCTTCTTGAAAATATTCTAACGTAATTCTTACCAATATGAACTTGCGCTCTAATTCCATCATATTTGTATTCAATAGCACATGTTCCATCCATTTTGTCTATGATTTCAGAAAGCGATGAAAGACGTTCAGCAAGCATGACTTTTATTGGATTTCCAACTTTGACGTGAATGGCATGTATTCCTCTCATGCCACTCCTTGCTAGTGTTTCAGCAATAAGGCCGGAGTCACACGTAATATTGAATGCTCTTTCAATTTCGGCCCTCTCCTCTTTTGTGGCAAAGGTTATGGTTATAGCATCCAATATAGTCATTATTGATGCTCCAGTTCTCATTTTGCCAGAAACTATTCTGCACAAATATTTTGCTTCAACCGGTCCAGAATCGTGAAGCATACTTGCAAGATATTTTGTTTTCAGTATCTGTGATTCTTTCCCTTCACATGTTTCAATAAGTTTTAAATTTTTGACGACTCTTGCAATTGACAAAGCCTCAGAAAACAGAGTTATCTGTTTTTTTTCCTTAATGAGTTTTTCTGCGACTTCCCCTGGGTCACCAATTTTTATCCATAAGTTTTCAACAATCTCATAAGGTACACCAGATGTAAGGGAAATTGTTTTTAGGACGAGTTTGTCTGCCATTCCAAATTCTATTTGATAGAAATCTGGGTGAAGCTTTCCTTGTATAATGTAAATAACATCTCTAAGCTCATTTTTTGGGACAGTTTTGAGGAAATTTGATATAATTGAGGTCATTTCTAAACGTGCTTCGGTCGATTCTAGTACTCTAAACATTTCCGCAATGTTGGCAAAGTTCACGAGCGGGGCATGTATATTCTTCCTATAAAATTAGTAGTCGGACAGACGTAATTGTTTTTCAGTACGCTCTATGTGGATCCACGTGTTGAGGAGCTCCATGTTATTTTTCATATTCTTTTCCATTGCTTGATTGATTTCTTCAAAAATTTCGTCTGCAGTGTCTTTAGCAATTAATACAAATACCTTTCCAAAATTTTTTCTGCCGGTACGACCTCTTCTTTGGATTGTTCTTATAACAGATGGAACTGGCTCATAAAAAATCACCATATCTGTGTTTTCAATATCAAGACCTTCTTCGCCTACGGAAGTTGACACGAGGATGTTAAATACACCATTTCTAAAATCGTCAAGAAGACGTATTTGCTCTCTTTGTTTTAAGCCACCATTTGATTGTCCAATAAGTTTTGTGACTCTTGCTCCGCATATTTTAGACAGCTTATTTGTAAGAAGCTCGCATGTTTCACGATATTGACTGAAAATCATGATCTTGTTATTGACATTTTCCTTGATGCAATCATTTACAAGTTGCATTATTCGTCCAAATTTTGGGTGCTCAATTTTTGTAATTTTAAGAAGACTTTGCAATTCTTTGTATGGATCGGACGAGGAAATTATCTTGGATACTTTGTTCGTACTTTCATTAATTTTTTTTATGTATGATCGAAGTATAGTGGTACCCTGTGTTCCAACAAGACTAATTGCGTGTTGTATTTTTATGCACACTGATTGTGCGATTAATCCATAAATTATTGAAGAGTCTTTTGATTTCGAAATTCTTTTACGAATAATTTCACCTATGAGCAACATGTGCTTCACTGATGTGAACTTATCAGAGTCTAGAAACCCTAGATGTTTTAAATTTTTAAGATAAGGATTCATTGTCTTATTAAGAAGATCAATGGATTTTCTGATATCGTTAGGAAGATCCACAAAAATCTTTTCGACTTGAATTTCAAATATATACGGTATGACGTCCGAATCATTTGCACCTCTATATTCTACTTTTTTAATGTTAAGATTCCGGCAGACTTCCTTCATCTTTATCTTACTGGATCCTGGAGATGCAGTTATCCCCATAAACAACGAATGGCTGTAATTTGCTATGTTGACATATGCGTAGTTGCCAATAGCTCTATGGGCTTCGTCAAATATAATTAGTCCAAATTTGCTCAAATCATACTTTCCATTTTTAAGATCATTATCAACGACCTGTGGCGTGCATACAACAATGTCATTGTTTCTGACTATTTCTACTCGCTCTGTTGAGTTAGTATTACCGTTCATTACGCCAATTTTTACATTGACGAAAGAATTACACATTGTTGCATGATGTTGTTCTACCAAAGGTTTTGTTGGAGCAAGTACAAGTGCGCTCTTTCCAGATTCCAAAACATTTGCTATGGTTAGCACGGCGATGACGGTTTTTCCCAATCCTGTTGGAAGAACTACCAATGTGTTGCTTTCCAGGCATCTTGCGGCAAGGTCTTTCTGGTATGCCCGTTCTTCAATAGTACTGGGCCTAATTTTAGGGTGCGAAATAAAGCTAATTGACACATTTTCCCCATTACTTTAATTGGAGATGCGACGGCAAACCTATAAACTAAAGTGTATGCGTCGCAGACTTCCAGAATTTAATGACAGCCGCCACCACATGACTCACAACCTTTTATGTTGGGGTCACGGATAGTGATACCTGTGCCAAAGTTAACATCGTTGATGAACTCAATAATGCACGGATCTAGAGCCTCTTTAGTTTCATCATCGCAGAAGAAGTTTAGCCCTCCTACAGATATCGTATTTTCTCCATTCGAAGCCTTTTCCTGAAGTGCCATTCCGAATTGGGGCCCAGAACATGACAAACCTGTCATATACATCCTAATGCCGTACCCCGTTTTGCCGTTCTTTTCAAGAAAGTCCTTGATAAATTTTGAAGCTTCGGGTGTGATTGTTACCACTATACCACCGCACTACCCTCACCTTGTCTTTCGTTAAATAATTTCTGACATAGATGCATAAGAGTGCGAGCGCTGAGGACATAACTGGGTTAGTGAAGTGTGCCTATTGTTTAGGGTCGAATATAGACTTGTATTTTCGAAAAGCATACGATTGTGCTTTTGTCATTGTTATAAACGAACCAATCAGGATCGCTTCAAAGATGTCCTCTCTTGTTGCACCTGCACTAAGTGCGTGTTTTGTTTGTACTTCGAGACAGTATTCGCCTCCGGATGCGGTGGCTGCGGACACTGCACATAGGTATTTTGTTTTGTTATCTAATCTTTGATTGTCGTTCTCTAAAACGGCACGTGCGAAATTAACTGAGGGTATGAATATATCAGGACGCTCAGATAGGACTTGGTTTACTAATGGAATGAATCCGTACTGTTTTTCTATCACAGCAAGGATTTTATTTACAATTTCGTCCTCCGATAACTTGCCACTGCTCATGTGGGTGCGTATTACTTTGGAAGTATATCAACAGACAACAGACTCGAATAATTTTCATTTTCTGTGATTTTTGGTGTATATGATATTTTTGAATGTTTATTTTGTGTAGGAAAGACGTTGTTGACACAAGCCCGCCGGTCGCTGTACAATAGTTTTTGCTGCTTTGGTATACGAGAGGGTGTCCCTCATGTGCTAACGTATTTTTTCATCGCTCGTTATAAAACGGTCTCGAAATATTGACCTGCACAGAGGGCATTTATCGGACCTTAAGTTGGCTTCTGGTCATTGTATATGATGCCTCATCATTACTACCACAAGTTCCCAATAGGCGTAAGGTCACTATTGGCTGCTCCATACATACGGCAGTCATTGAGTCGTGCCTTTCTGTTAGCGCAGTCAGAGGCTTATCTGTGGATTGGTACTTATTTTTTCTCGATGATTTCCTCAGGAGCTTTTGCAAAATAGACGAGTGAATATTGTTCCATATAATGTAGATTTCCTGGAAGAATAAGTGTAAATAGCGGTTCACCTAGGTTCATAGTGATGAGATCTTTGACATATCCTGCAGTAATTTTCTCATTTTGAGATCCAACTTGAGATGCCACTACAAGGAGTGTGTTTTCATTTATGAGCCCTGCCTTCCATTTTTTTTCGCCCATGATGAGCCATTCGATCGCCTCCTTAGCCGTCATGTATCTCATTTCGTCGGCATGAATGTCAAGGAGAATCATTGTATGTAGCCCTCTTTTTTTGTTCTCTAGAATGTGATCGTAAGGAGATCGTGGCTGATAGTTTCCCTCTAAAAAGGGGAGAGTGATAGCCCTTCCAAATTTGTATGGTTGAAGACCAACAGATGACGGACATGCAGAAAAGATCGATACTCCATGGAAAATACGGACCGGGATGCCAAGTTCCTTCGCTTGTATCCTAAGATCGACATGAGTTGTAGCCGCCATAACATCACCTGCGGTTATGAATCCGACACACATGGTTTGAGCGTCTTCTATAATGGTGGATTCTTCTTCAACCTGTTTTCGATGCAGTACTTCAATTTTCTTATCAATTACTTTTTCGATATCCCTAACGTCTGTATTGACAAGAAAAGAAGTATAAAACTCGGCATAAATCTTATCACACGACTTTAGTGCTTTCAGAGCTTTTACTGTTATTCCGTCGACACCACTAAGACCAAGACCTACGAGAATAAGTTCCGACGACATCAGAGCCCCATTATAAACACAACTTAAAAGATATGGATACAAAGTATGTGACAATTATTCTGAGTGTAAAGGTTACAGATACGACTTGGATGCCAGGTTATGTATCGAACGGAATAGTGAAATGCCTATAGTCGTTTTCTCTTTGGATACTGCGCTAGTATAGTATTTTCCAGAAAATTATTAAACAGTCTTTCCATTCCGTCGATCTGTGAGGAGAATTGCCATTTACGGCAAGGGAGGAATAGGGAAGTCGACAATTTCTTCTAACGTTACTGCTGCACTTTCTGATATGGGATTTAAGGTGTTACAGATTGGATGTGACCCAAAATCTGATTCTACGAGCTTGCTGACGGGAAATAGCAAACAGCAGACGGTCCTTGGAGCTGTAAAGAGGTGTAGGAATGTCGGTGTGGACGACATCATATCTGTTGGGTATGGAGGTTCATATTGTGTTGAATGTGGAGGCCCTAGTCCAGGTACTGGATGTGCGGGACGAGGTGTTATTACAGCATTCGAGACGTTAGAGAAAGTGGGGGCGATAGAAAAGTGTGATCCAGACGTAATAATTTATGATATTCTCGGAGACGTCGTCTGCGGCGGTTTTGCTATGCCTATGCGGAATGGATATGCAAATGATATATTTATTGTGACGTCTGGAGAACTTATGGCTCTATATGCCGCGAGCAATATTGCGATGGCTATTAAGAATTTTTCAGGAATAGGGTATGCGCGTTTAGATGGGTTGATACAGAATTCGCGTAATGTTGCGAACGAGGATGAGTTGGTGTCGAAAGCGGCAGTGGAGATTGGTACTAACGTTATTGCGCGTATTGAAAGATCGCCGGTTGTGCAGGATTGTGAGGCCATACATAAGACAGTCGTGGAGGGGGCACCTGAATCTGATCAGGCTTCTGCATATCGTGCGTTGGCAAATATAATACTAGAGAAATCGAGAGATACGGCTGGAGGTATGAAGCTTTGACTTGATAGTAAATAAGGAGTGGTGATGGAATGACAAAAAGGGCTATATTAATTATCGGGCACGGTTCCAGATATGAGTATAATGAGGTAACCATAGATGAACATAGGAATCGTCTTGAAAACAGGGGTTACGAGAATGTCTACATAGGTTTTAATGAGACTTCGCATCCTTTTATTGGGGAGGCTATGATTCAGATGGCTAAAGACGGGATTGAGGAAGTTGTGGCAATACCGTTTTTTATTACAGCTGGAAGGCATACGATTGAACAGATTCCTAAGAAGCTTGGTCTAAAAGATAACGAGAATGACACATATGTTGAGTTTGAAGGTCGTAGGATTATGATGCATTATGGTGATCCATTCGGAGACGACCCTGTTCTTGCTGAGATTATAAGAGATAGAATAAACGAGGCTAGAACTCATAGAAAAATAGGCATACTTGTGATTGGGCATGGATCTAGATTGCCTTACAATAAGAGGACAATAGAGATTACTGCGCAGCGCCTTATGGATATGGGATTTGATAATGTTCGTTTTGCGTTTAACGAGTTTGATAAACCGTGCATTGAGGATGAAATGAGGAAGCTTATGTTGACAGATGTTGATGAGATTCTAGTGACCCCATTATTTATATCGTTAGGTGACCACTTAAAGAATGACGTTCCGACGAAAATTGACGTAGGGACTAGCACCGGTAGAAAGGAAAGGCCTGAAGGCAAATCCGTGAAGGTGAAGTATTTACAACCAATTGGAAGGGACATTCGTCTGACAGAAGCCTTTGTTACAAAGATTGAGAAGTATTATGGAGTGCGAGAATGAAGATTCTGATTCTGGATCTCACACATGGTGGAGACATTCTCGCTGAGGAATTTAGAGGGAGGGGGGATAGTGTCACGTGTGTTGATGTTTATCACAACACGTCGGATGATAAGAGGCTACACTTAATGTCGATTGGAGTCGAGGTGCTCGACGAGGTTTCAGAGGGGTGGTTTGATCTTGTTTTGTCGCCTGCGCACTGTCCCGACGAATTTCTTAACGGGATGAAGTACAGAGAGAAGAAAACATTTAGTGGCGCTGTGAAAATGCTTGCCGGTGAGGACGTATTTAGGGTAGAGGTTACAGGTGTTAAGGGTAAGACTAGTACGTGCTACCTTTTAGCACACATCTTGGACTATGCTGGTAAGAAGATATTTTTACATACGTCTAGAGGACAAGGGCCATACGTCAATGGTGTACATCGCATAGAAAAAATCATGAGCATTGCTCCTCCGTCGCTGCTTAGGCTTCCAAAGGACGGTTACGATATCAATGTTGCAGAGGTGTCTCTCGGGGGAAGTGGAAAGGCGAATATTTCTGTAATCACAAACTTGTTAGAAGATTACGGAATAGCTAAGAATACCAGGAGGGCGTCCGGTGCGAAGTCTGAAATTTTCGGTGATGGGGTTAATATTGTAAGGAGTGATGAGGTTAATATATGGTCTTCCATTAGCAACTATGAATTACGCCCGTTTGATGAAGTCACGGGGATCGTCGGTAGCCCACGTATCGGAGAGAAGGTGCAGATAGTTTTTTCATATAACGGTGGGATACATAAAGCTGTTCTGGACTCCTCATACCTATCCGTTCAGTATGTTCCCTCAATTGATACTGTGCTTAGTGTGTGCAGTGAGTTACGCATTAAGGTTGATCATGTAATAGGCGGGTTAGAATCGTTTAGAGGTGTTCCTGGTAGAGGAGAAATTTCTAAAGATGGTGATTTGACTTACATAATTGAAAGAAATCCAGGAATTTCTCATATGTCTGTAAGGAAGACTTTAGAGTCTCTGAAAAAAATGGATGGACTGAACCGTGCGCTTGTTATTGTCAATCCTGTAAGTAAGAAAGTCTGCGATAAGATGAGATGCGACTTAATTTCCGAAGTGACTAAGGAATATGGAATTGAGACTATTTTTACAGATGGTGTTGACAATTGCGTGGATATCCCTCCGGAAAAGGAGACAATTATTAAGTTTGTTAAAGAGGGATTCCAATGAGAATTATACATCCACGTCCTAGCCCTGTTGTTGCTGCGATGTATACGTTGAGGGATCTTGATGTGGATGTTATTATTATTCATGGACCGGCGGGTTGCGGATTCATGGCGTCCAGGATGCTTGAAGAGACAGGTGTCAGGGTCGTAACGACTGCGATGAAAAATGACGATCTTATTTTTGGTGGGTCCGAATCTTTGGTCTATACACTCAAAGTCGCTGAGGAAAAGTTTCATCCTAAAGTGATGGCAGTGGTTGGAACGTGCTCTAGTATGATAATCGGTGAAGACATGGAGTCTTCGATTAGACAGTCTGGTGTTAGTTCTAAAGTGTTTGCTGTAGATTGCAACGGATGCATGGACAATAATACTGAGGGTGCCATTAGAGCTATAGATTCGGCGTATAAAGCAGGTTTGGTATCTATGGAGGAGAAATTACGCCAATCGATGCTTATGACTGCTGCCACCGAGATGGAGTTAAGGAGTGGCATGGCTTCTCGAGACTATCTTTCGCCCGTCAAAGGCCCAACAAAGCTATTGGTGTGTAGAAAAATAGCTAGAAGTCTTAAAGATGGGAAGAAAATAGCTTGTGTGATGTTAGCGAAGAAGGAGTTGGCATATCGATTTTCTGACATTTTTTTGGCTTTAAGAGATGCGCAATCAGTACTTGGCGGAAAGTTATTTTTCATTGGAAATTTGAGAACTGATGTTGGATTGCCAAGAATTAGAGGATACGCCAAGACAATAACCGACGAGATGTCAAGGCGAGGTGTTCAGTTGAATGATGTTGTTGGCGGGCTTGACGAATATGCGATAATTGGACCGATGATGAGAGAAAAGGTTGATGCGTTCGGGCCAGACCTTACAATAATTGTTGGTATTCCGCATGGATATCCAGGATACTCAACTAGTGATATTTTGATAACCGATCAACCCAGACAGCTGGCGAATTACCTTGCGATGGGGTATGATTTTGCTGTTGGGGAGATATCGTCTCATTCTATGGTGATGAATACGAAAAGCATAATTCCATTAGAGACAGGTGACACTTTAAGAGAAATTACTAAGGAATTCGTATGAAGGGAGTTGTTATTGCTGGAACTGGGAGCGGTGCTGGAAAAACTTCTATTGCAACTGGCCTCATGTCTGTTATTTCTAAGAGGATGAATGTTCAACCCTATAAAGTTGGACCAGACTTTATTGATACAATGTATCATTCAGCTGCTACTGGTAATTTTTCACGAAATCTTGATGCGTTTATGAATTCTGAGGATACTATCAGGAACTTGGTAGGTTACACGTCAAAAGATGCGGATTTGTGTATTATTGAAGGAGTCAGAGGATTATATGAGGGGATTTCAGCAACGTCAGACCAATGCTCTACGGCACAGATTGCAAAGATTTTGGGGCTTCCAGTGGTATTAGTGATGGATGTTAGATCCTTGACAAGAAGTACAGCAGCAATACTAAATGGTTTTAGATCTTTTGATAAGGATGTTAAAATTGGGGGAGTAATATTAAATAATGTATCCGGACCACAGCACGAAGAAAAACTTAGAACAGTACTTAGGGAACATTGTGAAGGCGTCAATATTATAGGAGTGGTAGGATACCATAGCGAGTGTGCGCTCAAACAGAGGCATTTAGGACTGAGCGTTATTAAGGGCTCAAAAAAGGAAATTGAGCCCTTGGAAATTCTTGCGGGAGATATAGATATCGATCAGTTCTTAAGTGTGGCGGAGGACACAGATATTGATCTTCCATCGTTGGACATATACTGTAAACATGATTTCGGGACTAGTGTGGCTATCCCAATGGATGCTGCGTATTGTTTTTATTATAGGGAAAATATAGAGTGCCTTCAGTCCGCAGGAATGGATGTAAAGTTTTTTAGCCCACTGAATGGTGATATGTTGCCCAATGCTGACGTATATTACATAGGTGGGGGGTATCCGGAGTTGTATCTTGAAGAGGTTTCTTCTAATAAAGACTTTATGGATGGCCTAAAAAGTGCCTCTGATGACGGAAAAGCGATTATCGGCGAGTGTGGGGGCCTTATGACAATGTGTCAAAATACAATTGTGGGACATAATATTTACAAAATGTCTGGTATTTTTAACGCTGATGCGAAGATTTGTGGAAGACATGGCCCAAAATATGTAGTTGCAAAGTGCACCGAGTGCAATAAGATGTTTAATTATCCAGTTATTAGAGGTCACGAGTTTCATTATTCAAGTATTCAACCAAAGCAAGAATACGATTATTTTTACTATATTAGTAGGGGAACGGGTATTATTGATAGTATGGATGGCATTACGATTAAGAATTCAGTCGGATCGTACATGTATCAACATTGTCTCTCGATGAGTGATTGGGCTTCTGGTGTACAAAGAATTGTGAATAGCTAGCGAAAGATTGCATATGTGTATTGTGGTGATTGTATAGTCAAACACCCTACAAAATTAGCCCTTGTTTATGTGTGTGATTTATTATTGATTTAGGAATGGATTGCGGTGAAATAAGAACACAGGCTACATTTTTACTTATTTTATAGTAGTACCTATAGATTCGCAAAAGATAAGGAGTGGTGTTATTCATCACTCTCAGATTTATTAATGTAACATGTCTCTATCCTAATGGTTAGAAGAAAAGGATTTTAGCCGCAGTTTATTTATTTCCTTTAGAATGTAGCGGCGAAATGTGTGGAGTTTAGGAAAAAGAAATTTTGTTTGAATATCGATTTCATACCAAAATTTTATCTGAACGGAGCGGGCAGAGCATTTGTATGAAAGTTGTTTGTTGTTAATAAGTTGGGATGTGAATAATGGTTAAGTGTGTTCGTGTGCCCAAAAAGGATGCAAATTCTGTAAGAATTAGGATGAAATTAGATAACATACTCGATCCTTATTATGAAATTAGGGCAGAACAAGATAATATCCTAATCCCTTTAATTGGAAGTTACTATGAAAATTACGATATCGTAGAAGCTGATCTCAAGGTATTAAAGCGTGAAGAGACAGATTATAAAGCGCTTCTGCCGGTTGATGTCAGGAACCTGCTTCCAAGCTCATATGATAAAATCGGGGATGCAGCAATCATTAGACTTGTTGACAAACTTCTTCCTTTAAAGTATGAAATTGGCAGAGCATTAATGGAGACTTCATCTAATGTTAGATGTGTTTTCTTGGACTCCGGCATTGTAGGGAATTTCAGAGTACGAAATCTCGAAATGATAGCAGGAAAGGGTCCGAGTGAAATACAGTACAAAGAATTTGGAGTAATAATGAACACGGACTTGACAAAAGTCTACTGTAACCCACGACTGGCAACAGAAAGAAGGAGGGTGGCATCCTTAGTTAAAGATGATGAAGTTATTATTGACATGTTCGCAGGAATAGCGTCTTTTCCACTGATAATTTGTAAACATGCGCGTCCGAAGACTGTTTATGCAATAGATCTTAATCATACCGCGGTAGAATATGCCAAAAAAAATGTTGTCGCTAATCATTTTAACAATGTTGTCGTATTAGAGGGTGACGCAAGGGTTCTTGTTAAAAATTTGCCTCTAGCTGATCGTATAATAATGAATCTGCCTCAGATTGCGCATAGTTTTTTACCTGATGCACTCGAGAGGACGAAGTCTGGCGGGACGATACACATGTATAAGGTCATGGATCGAAGTCGTTCTGAAGAATTTTGTAGTGGCATAGTTTCGGAAATGACGAAAAAAGGACTTCACTGCGAGTTATCGGAGCTTCGTGAGCTCAAGACATATTCATCATCTGCTAGCATTTATGTTTTGGACATAGTCAAGTGCTAATTACTTCTTCGGATTGAGTGTTAGTCCGTCTTGATGTTGATAGTGCCCACTTCTTTCTTCGTAGTTTTTTTCGCTTAGAGTGGTAAGATACTCAAAGACTATTTGACAAAATCTTTCTCCGATTAATATTTCAATGATCTTATCCGCAGCGTTAAATGCACCTAAAGTGAGTGTTCCGTTAAATCCAGCGTCTACTTTTCCAAATGATGCTATTATTCCTTTTCTTATCCAAGACGTTCTGAGCCAAATTTGAGCACAGATATTATCTGGCATTCTTATACGCTCAACTGTTGAGACATAAAACATTGTTCTTGGCGGAATTTGGACGGGTCCCTTCTCGTAAGTATTATTGTCACCGTAGATTAGTATCTCTTTAATACGAAGATCGTAGCCATTGGGTGTAAGGCTGCTATCGTTGTAATTGCCGATCTCAAGATGGCCCAGTTCTAAGTTTCTAATTATGTCTTTATCTGAGAGTACAGCCACGGCGGCTAGACGTGGCATGTATTATAAAAATAGTGTGGGGCGCGCAGGAGATGAGACTAACGGTTGTCGTTGAGGAATGATAAGATGTTATTTCTGTAAGATTCAAACTGTTCGAATGAAAGGGCATGTCCCGCGTCTTTGACGATTTTTAACTCAGAGTTGTGAATGAGGTTACTATAAAGCTTAGCAGTTTTTAGTGTAACTTCATCGCTATCACCGACCATTATTTGAACGGGGACATTTATTTTAGAGAGACTATCTATGAGGTTATAGTTTTTCATAGTCCCTGTACACACCATTTGATTCGATCCCCATAAAGTTTTAAAAACGATGTTTGGCTCTTCCGTACCCGCAGAGAGGCCATTTTCTCTGTTGCATGCTTGGGAAAAAAGAAAATGTGTGCAATATTCCGACATGAAGTGCTTATAATTTTCTATTGTCCCAATACCATTATTGAAATCGGAAATTTCCTTTTGGTATTCATCTGAGAGCCTTCTCGTATTTTCAATTTGATCCTCTGTCCATTTTTTGGAACTAAAGAATGGGGATAAGAGAATCATTGATTCAATTTTTTCACAATTTGTCATCGTTGCATATCCTACTGCAAGACCTGCACCCCAGGATGCACCTATAATAATGATTTTTCTGAAACCCATTTTGTCTACAAATTCTTTTAACTCGTTGAAATAGTCTGTATGGCACCAGGACTTGATGTTAGGTATTGGATCTGATTTCCCACAACCAAGTTGATCGTATAGGTAAATAGGATGATTTAATTTCAAAGACCTTGCCCGAGTTGTGTTGCTGTTTCCACCTGGTCCTCCATGAAGAAAAATTATGGGGGTGCCTTTAAGATGTGTGTTATATTCGTAATAAGCGAGTCTTCCGTTCTTACTGTCGAAATATTTTGCGTCTATTCCCACGCTTTTAGTAAGTATATTCCAACATAGATTGTCGATCCAGTCAGCGATTTTCTTAGACAAAGATTCGACTCCTTCGTACAAAAAATCTTTTTTTCCGATGTTATGTGAATTTGACTTTGAATGTAGCTCTGCGTAAATTCCTTTTTCATATGATATTGTACAAATGAAATCGTTAGCTTCGCCTTGATATTTCTTTTCTCCATTGTACGTCATTCTAAATATGCCAGTATTTGAGCGAATAAGGAAGTTGTACCCGTATAACACGAAGGTAAATACGTGTCTGATTCTAAAACGTTTTTATGTTTTAGATTGAAATAGCAATTCTCGATTTCCAAAGATTAAAATTGAGTTGTAGACAATTTGTTTGCACACATCTTTACGTATTTGATGGAATTGATGTTTTTAACCTCTTGGTCTTTGGATCATTACGTGACAATGTGATATACCAGTTGAATTAGTTTATTGTCACAAAAGAGGTTGGATTAGTCATTTATACAGAATTATCTATCATCGCGCTGGCAGTAAAATGAGCGAGAAGGTTAAAAGTGAGGGAAAAAAGTTAGAAGAGAAACTCTTTTTAAAGCATGAGAACGCGAGTGAGAAAGGGAAAAAGTTCTTTGACGAAGCACAGGGATTCTGTGAAGGCTATAAGGCTTTTTTGAATAACAAGACTGAGCGTGAAGTTATTGATTATGTAATACCGCTTCTCAAGGATAGTGGTTATGTCGAGTTTGAGTTGGGGAGGAAATATTCTCCTGGGGAGAAGATATTTTATAACAACCGTGGAAAAAGTATTATAATGGCTACAATTGGCAAGAAGTGTATTTGCGAGGGTGTTCGCATTGGGGCAAGCCATATTGATAGCCCGAGACTTGATTTTAAACCAGTGCCAATGTTTGAAGATACAGAGATAGCGTACTTTAAGACACACTACTATGGGGGAATTAAGAAGTATCAATGGCCGTCTGTCCCACTGTCGTTACATGGGATCGTAACTCTAAAAGATGGAGAGAATGTTAAAATTGTTATCGGTGAAAACGATTCTGATCCAGTTTTTTGTGTGACTGATCTTCTTCCTCATCTGGCAAGGGAGCAAATGAAGAAGCCAGCAGCAGAGGTGATTACGGGAGAGCAGCTTAATATTGTGATCGGTTCGTGGCAATTTAAAGATGATGATGTCTCACAGAAAGTGAAGTTAAACATTGCAAATATTATTTTCGAGAAGTACGGCATAACTGAGAGTGATTTTCTTTCAGCTGAGCTTTGCGCGGTACCTGCGTTTAAACCAAGAGACGTAGGATTTGATAGATCGATGATTGGATCGTATGGACAGGATGATAGTGCTTGTGCATATGCAAATATTATGGCAGAAGTGGATGCAAAAAATCCTGAGTATACAACTATAACGATATTAGCAGACAAAGAGGAAACGGGTTCGGACGGGCCAACAGGGCTGAATTCTATGTTTCTCATGGATTTTATTGAAGATTTGGCGTCTGCATATAATGTAGAGCTCCGTCATGTTCTTAAAAATTCTATGTGCCTGTCATGTGATGTAAATTCAGCATACGATCCTTCATTTGGTGAGAATTATGATAGGACCAATTGTTCATATCTTAACCATGGACCTTCAATTTCAAAGTATGGAGGCGCAGGTGGGAAATATTCTACCAACGACGCATCTGCAGAAATGGTTGGATTTGTCAGAAGGATTATGGATGAAAGTGGCATTATTTGGCAAACTGGGGAGTTAGGGAAAATTGATAATGGCGGTGGAGGGACTGTCGCTATGTATGTGTCATCACATAATGTTGATACTGTAGATCTAGGAGTACCAGTGCTTTCTATGCATTCGCCTTATGAGATAACCGCGAAAGCTGATGTGTACATGCTGTATCTTGCGATAAAAGCGTTTTATCTTTATCCTGAGAATAGGTGATGATTATTGGATGTCGTGTTTATCACAATTTTGAAAAGGAAATAAACAGGTTTGTTTAGTTTATGCTGTACTGTCAGGAGATGGCCTTATAGATCTGAAATTTTTTTAGGTTCTATCTGGGTTCTTCTGTCATGTATTGCGATTGCTCGATACTGAAAGGTTTTTTCTTTTCTCTATTGATTTGTCTAGTAGATTTATTATTCTTGAATTTGATTTTTATAAACAAATTTGAGTTATGACCTATAGACCAATCAAAATTGTATACACCAATTACTAAAAATCTTGGGCGATCACAATTAATAATGGATGGATGCATTACATTGAACGACTGGGTAATCGGTGTGGATGGCTCGGACGTGTAACTTGAATCTACCAAATAAAATAACAACTGCGAGAGTCGCCCTTGTTCCATTTATGGTTTTCTTTTTTATGTGTGAAGAAATACCTTACCATCATATTTGGTCACTTATAGTTTTTCTTGTGGCTTCACTAACAGATATACTTGATGGGAAAATTGCTCGGACAATGAACATTGTTACCGATTTTGGAAAGTTTCTTGATCCGATAGCAGACAAGATTCTGGTTGTGAGTGCAATGGTGTGTATGATTCCTGATATTTGTCACCCTCTTATCGTCATTGTTATTTTGTTCCGTGAGTTTATTGTTAGTTCGCTACGCTTGGTGGCTGCATCACAAAACATTGTTATAGCAGCAAGCAAACTCGGGAAGTTGAAAACATTCAGTCAGATGATATCCATATCTACTATACTTTTCCTTTTAGGCCTGAGGGATTTAGAGATGTATCAGAGGAACCTTGTATATGTGTCAAATACCCTCTTGGGAATTACAGCAGCGATTGCGATAGTAAGCTGTATAGATTATATTTACAAAAATCGCAGGGTTGTGGGGTACACATGATACAAAGAGTTTTCCGATAGTTTATTTGACGGATGGGGGGTGCGGAATGACACTGAGTGGAGAAATAAATTTGGCTTGCATCGAGATAGAAAGATAGTTATGAGTAGTTCGAAACACGTTTGCCCAGAGGCAGTGATAAAGTTTTGGAGATTTTTCTTTTAAGATGAGAGTATTTTGTGGGACATCATTATAGAAGATGTCGTGCCTGTTTTTAATAATAGATCGATCAACGGGTGGGGTGTTATGGGTATAAAAAACCTTAGGGCTGTTTAAGTATTTTCGTAATGGAAAGTTCGTTAAGATGATTTGCTTGAGGTGTTAGTGCTTCTGGCTAGAACTAGTAAATGTTAATCAATACGTGTGTATATTACAGCTCATGGTACTGCATGTCGGCGATGAGGCGCCTGATTTTACAGCGATTTCTACAGATGGGAGTTACTTCAATTTATACAAAGAACTTGAGGAGGGGCCAATTCTTATTAATTTCTATATTGGAGATTTTGGGATTAATTGTACCAATTATATGAAGAAATTTATCGAGTCTTATTCAAAAATTTTGGATCTAGGAGTGAAACTAGTAGCGATTAATAACGATAGCCTCGATAGTCATATAGTCTTTAAAAATCGACTCAATGCACCATTTGAGTACTTACATGATGAGGATAAGAAGATAGCGATGAGGTATGGGGCAATAGTTGGCCCAGGTTATATGACTACTGGATTTACTAATCGTGAGTTTTACCTTGTTGTCAAGGATAGAAAAATAAGATTTATTTGGAAATCTACAACACCAAAGACACTTCCAAACCTAGATGAGATAGTTGAGGGTATTAAAAAGAGCTTGTAAATTTCTAAAAATTAATTTCTTTTACAGTCAATGTGCCAGAATCTTTGGTATATTTTTTTTCATATTCCCTGATAGTAAGTTTCTTCTTGTAAATGGGAGAATCGAGTACCAGAGATTCGTACTCGCCGCCTTCACCCATTATGCTTAAGCCGTATTTTTTTCTTAAAGAGATGAGTTCTTCTTTAGTACTAAGGTTCAGATGTTTTCCTAACCAATCTTCACTAAATCCGTAGGCAAATGTTCCAACAATGATGGCATCTATACCTGCGGACACAATTTCATCATAAATCATATCTTGATTTTTTCTCCAAAGTGGAGCTATTGTTTTCAAATGCAACTCGTCAAATACTGTATTCATACGATCCCATTGATAGTCTGACCATAATGTTCCAATTACAACCCCTTCTACTTTTAATCCGTTTATAGCATACTTAAGAGAGTTTATGTCACCGTTTTCTGTACCATCACTCTTAACCCGGACTAATGGGATGCCCATATCCCTGGCCATTTTTGGTACCATACTCAGATTTGGTGTATGAAATAGCCATGATGCTTCGTTACTTGGAACTACATTTACTAGAAATTTTATTTCATGACCCATTTGCTTTGCGATGTATATCGCAAAGGTGGAATCTTTTCCTCCAGAGTATAAAGCGGCTAGCTTCACTGGCGGATGATTATATTACTGTTAATTATTCTTTCTAGATTGGCCCTATTATCGGTTGATAGACTAAACAACATATTTAATAATACAAACGTAGAAGCTCATAATATGAATCCTCTAAGGATTTATTATAAATTAGAATAGTGTGAGTTTGTATAAGTGGCACAATGACGGATGTAAATCTTAAGAAAATAGTAGCGGAAAAGGCAGTGGACGATTATGTAGATAGAGACATGATTGTAGGGCTTGGAACGGGATCTACGGTGTACTATGCTATTAAAAAGATTGGGGGGCTTGTTGCTAGTGGTTATAGGATTACTTGTGTTGCCACGTCTGTACAAAGTGAAGAGCTTGCCAAGAAATGCGGAATTGCTGTAGTTGACCTTAACGAAGTAGATTCTATAGATGTTACTATTGACGGGGCTGATGAGGTGGATAATAGTATGCGCATTATCAAGGGTCTTGGAGGAGCTCTTCTTAGAGAGAAAATTGTTGCTGCAGCTTCAATGAAGGAAGTAATCGTTGTGGATGAATCAAAAAGAGTTTCTGTTCTTGGTGCTAAGTCTTCACTTCCGGTAGAAGTCATTAAATTTGGGCATCTTAAAACAAAATATGCTCTTGAACTTCAAGGGTGTAAAGCGACACTCCGGATGAGAAATGAAGAACCGTTCAAAACGGATAATGATAACTACATTTACGATTGCAAGTTTAATTCTATAGATAACCCATTTTTTCTAGAATCAAGAATAGATGTTATCCCTGGCGTAGTTGAAAATGGTCTATTTCTCAATACTGCCACCACAGTGTTAATTGCATCTGGTGCAGGCAAAATAGAAAAATTGGGGGAGTGAGCTGATCTTATATAGAGTAATACTCAACTTGGCGTTGGATGCTATGTGGCATTATCTTATATACGACTTAGATAGTAGGTGGCCTTTGTTCACGTGGTGGACGTTATGAAAATGCCTAGAACGATTAAAACATACTGTCCCTTTTGTGGATCACATGCAACCCACGATGTAGAAAGGGTTAAGAAGAAGAGAGCGAGTGAACTCAAGTGGGGTCAGAGAAGATTCAGAAAAGTTACTGCAGGTTACGGTGGTTTTCCGAGACCAAAACCAGAGGGCAGAGAGAAGCCTACGAAGAGAATCAACATTAGATATAGGTGCGTGCAGTGTAAGAAGGCACATCTGACCGCTTGTATTAGGGCAAAAAGATTTGAACTCACGGAGTGATCCTTATGGTTAACAAATTTGTTAAAGTTAAATGTGCTGATTGTAGCAACGAGCAGATTACGTTCAAGAAGGCGTCAACAACTGTCAAATGTAATGTTTGTGGGGCAGTTCTCGTTAAGCCTAGAGGCGGAAATGCAGAGATTGTGGGCGAGATTGTTGAGGTATTTAACTAATGTCAAGGACTAGGGGGTTCCCAGAAAGTGGTGAACTCGTAGTTTGCTCTGTCGTTAATGTTAAGAATTTCGGGGTTTTCGTTACTCTTGATGAATATGACGATAGGGAGGGCTTCATACATGTCAGAGATGTTGCCTCTGGTTGGGTAAAATATATCAGAGACTTCATTAGAGAAGGACAGAAGGTGGTCTGTAAGGTTCTAGGCGTGGATTCATCAAAGGGCCATATCGATCTCTCGTTGAAGTCTGTTAATGATCATCAGAGGAGAGGGAAGGTTCAACAATGGAAAAATAGTAAGAAGGCTGAAAAGCTCATTGAAATTGTTTCTGATCGGCTTTCAATTTCTGTTGATGAATCTTATGACATGTTTGGCATTGAACTCGCTGAGGCATACGGGACACTTTACGATGCTTTTGAATCTGTGGCGGCTAGTCCTGAAGAGTTTCGTAGAGAGTATACTGGTGATTGGGTAGAGAAGTTTGTAGAAGTAGCATCTGAGAATGTGACTATTCCGTTCGTGAGAATTGATGGTATTTTTGAGATGAAGTCGTTTAAGCCGTCGGGTGTGGATGATATAAGAAGGGCTCTAACGACAGGTATTGAGGCAGCTGGTGGCGAGGATGTGTCTATAACATCAGTCGGGTCTCCGAGGTATAGGATAGTTGTTACTGCTGATGATTATAAAAGAGCGGAAGATGTTATGAAGAAAGTTTCCACGGCTGTTATAGAGTCATTTTCCAAAGCTGGTGGGGAAGCAGCTTTAAAACGCGAAAGTAGGTGATAATGGTTTGCCCCCCCTTATAAGGAAGTGTCCAAAGTGTGGACGTTATTCTACAGAGGTTGCTTGTGCCGGTTGCAAGACGCGTACTGTGTCAGCGCATCCTCCGAGATATTCTCCGGATGATAGGTACGGGAAGTATAGAAGAATCAGTATAGTTATGGAGTACGGAGAAAATGGGAAATGGAACGACGATTAAGTTTGATTTTATGCCAAATTTGAGGAAGCCAATATTGGTTGAGGGCCTTCCTGGAGTTGGGAATGTTGGAAAAATTGCGGCCGATCACCTATGCGAGAAGCTTGGTGGTAAAAAGTTTGCCACTGTCTATTCAGAGAGCTTTCCACCTCAAGTTACATTGGATAAGGACGGGGTTGTTAGTTTAGCTTGTAATGAGCTTTACTATGTAGAAAATGTTAATGGAGAAGACCTCATATTTCTGAGGGGGGAATATCAGGGTTCTACGCCTGAAGGGCAATATCTCATATGTGAAGACATAATGAAAGACGTATTCTTGAAGATGGACGTTTCATATATTTATACTCTAGGAGGATATGGTACTGGACAGATAGTTGAGACTCCTCGTGTTTTAGGTGCTGTGTCTGATATTTCGTTGAAGCAGGATCTCATTGAGAATGGTGTTGTTTTTTCATCTGGAGAGCCTGCAGGCGGTATAGTTGGGGCTTCGGCATTGTTTGTTGCGTTTGGTAAGATGTATAACATTCCAGCGGCATGTATTATGGGAGAAACATCGGGTTATTTCATCGATCACAAAAGCGCAATAGCAATTCTTGGCGTTCTTGAGTCTATATTTGGAGTATCTACTGATAAAAAAGACCTGGAGGCTAAATCCCAACAAATCGATGAGTTAACTGCCAAAGTGAGAGAGATAGAGGGGGCTCAGAATGCACCATCTGACCTTAGATACATAGGATAGTAATGTGTTCTTAGAAAATTAGCGATCTAAAGGTTTTCAGGTATAGCGCTAGGTTTAAATAAAGTACGTATATAGTCAGCCAGTCCTCACTTAGCTTAGTCTGGCTAGAGCGGCTGACTGTAGAGTGTTTCCGGCTTAACCGGTACGGCCGTTGATATCAGCAGATCCCCTGTTCAAATCAGGGAGTGGGGACCATTGTCATTGCGCTTGTTGCTCGGGAGGATTGTGGTGAATGGGATAGGGCTGCCAGTTGTAGTGTGCTTTTAAAGGAGGCACTATCAGTGGGGAAAGAATTGAGGATGGACATATTAGTGAGCGCGTAGATTCACAGTGTGTAGACGTAAGTGCGGAGGTAGCGGCCCAGCTCAAGAGGGTGGTCCCCTACGACCACAGGATATATAGGCTTTCAGGTTTCGAATCGATTAGCGGAATGCTGCTGCGTAGTAAGAGCATACTGTTATCTCTGTTACCACAAGTTGAACCTATTATAAGGGCGGGTGATGACTATTATATTTGTTTGTGCCTGTCAGCGATAGTTAAAGCAGCAGAGTACATGATTAACAAGGGAGAAGAGGGTTATAAAGAAATAGTTAAGCATGCACATATTGTGCTTAGTAGGTATGATAAAGATGCATTGATAAAATATATTGACTCAGACTTGTCTCGTGTGCTTCATCCTAGATGTCCCACGCCCCGTTCCTCAGAAGAAATCATAAAGGAGAATATAACGAAAATTTCTGATGAGTCTGTTGAGTGGCTAATTGATAATTATCTCATGTATATGGTGGATAGACGCGTAGAAGAAAGAATACAATGCAAGGAATCATTAGTGGACGCGCTTTTGCTTAGAACGATGAAGTTTGATATCTATGATGATGGATCGTTGGTAGGGTATTGTGATGTATTGTATGATATATACGAGAGGGCATGTAAAAGGCCTCTGTTTGAAGACTTCAAGAAAGATTTTATCGAAAAATGCAAGATAATGGCTGATAGAATTAATGAATTAGACTTCTACCAGCCTATACTTCGTTCAAATCTTCTAAGAGTAATGCGTCTTCTCAAGAAGATGAATGCAGAAGAGACGAATTATGTTGAAAAAGTATTGAATAATAGAGAGAAGGAAATTGAGTACGTAAAGAAATACGGGGGGCAGACATTTTCTTTCGATTATAACATGAGTAAGCAACTTCAGCATGAGTTAAAAAGGACAAGTCTTGAGAAGTTGTTGTTCGAGTTTACGAATGGATCAGAGTCGTTATCTGCGCCTGATGTTGACCCTAGGGTTCTTTTTCCATATAGCGCGAATTATGAAAATAAATATTTTACAAAGCGAAGGCGGACCGATATCACTATGAAGATTCAATGGTTCTCATCATTTTATCACCCTATATGCGGTGATCCAGTATTTGTTGCGGAGTATTTATCCATAAAGGAGTCACAAGTATCGTACCTGCAGGAGAGGGGGTATTTGACGACGAGTTTGCCAAGGAAGTGCTCTGTATGTATAATTTTGCGTCCCATTTATTACGTTGTAAAGGTAGTTTTCAGTGCATATATGGTGCATGCATGAATATCCTAACCATGACTGAAAAATTGCTCCGAGTTATAGTTGATGGAGACAACTCGGAAAAACCATCAGATCTAAAATTACAAAAATTGTTTGAAGAAGCTGGGAAGGTGTTGGGAGGGAATTTGTTGAAAAACCTTTCCTTTTTTGTATCACACATGGATAATAGTGAAAATAGATGTAAATTTGGATGTGATTATCGCAACAAACTTGCTCACTGGACTGATATCCATATAGATAATGTTAATAACGTTTTGGTAGGCGAGTTACTTTTTGTATTCGAATCGGTGTTTAATTCTGTGTTGTTGAAGTACGAATATCCTGTGAGGGTATAGAATTAGTGACAGTCTATGCTGCTAGAATGTAGGTGTTTAATGATGACAGGGATCATGAAAGAGGAGGATTTCAAATAATCTAGGTAGCTTGTGGATGGCTAATGATTATGGGCTACATTAGGTGTTCATTGCTTGAGTGTGAGGATATGCCATGCTTCACTAGTGTGTTGAATTTTGTTTGAAATAGCCTGTGACGTTAGAAGACGATTAGGATGGCCAAAGAGAAATAAAGATGGCGAGTGTGATGTCTTGCAAACGTTTCCGAGAAATGTCAGCGTGTATGAAGAAAGTAGCGGGCCTGAAGGGATTCGAACCCTTGGCACCTCGATTAAGAGTCGAGTGCTCCACCTAGCTGAGCTACAGGCCCACATTTGCGCCCCATTATGTTATATAATATAAACGTTGCCGATAAAAGTGGATACCCTGATGTGTTGCATTATCGAGTATGAGTGTGCGTTTATTGCCCTTTAATAATTTTCTCAAACTTGCAAAAATTTAACTTTAAAATTGGATTTGTCTTTTATAAGAAATGCATAGGATTTATGACGATGTTGCAAAATTAAAATAAGGTGGTTTTTATTAATAATGTAAATTGTATATGTCTGAGCAGAGAAGTTCAAGAATAACACGGGGTTTCTTGGAGGGTGTTTAGATGGATAAACATATTATCGAAATGTTGGGAAGATCTAAGGTAACAATAGAAAATGGCAGGATTGTTGACGTTACTGACCCTATTGTGAAATACTGCCCTCTTTTTAAAAAGTATCATAATATTGATGAAATTAACCGAGGCATAGTAAAGGAAAACTGTGAATTTAGAATGAGAAAATTTGGGATGTGTTCTGAAAATCGTAGTGTTAGGATGAAAAATTTTTTGAGTTTCGGAATATCAGAGATGTTAAGTTCAGCTCTAAAAATGCGCATTATTGATGCAGTTGTTATTGCGGCTGATGGTTGTGGAACGGCTGTTATTGAGGATCCAGAGATAGTCCAGGGAATGGGAGGAAGAATATCTGGTATTATAGAAACGTCTCCTATTGCAAAAGTGATAAATGAGATTGGGTCTGAGAGAGTTCTTGATGCAAAAAATGTGACGATTGATCAGTTTGAGGGAGTTAAAAAAGCATTTTCGATGTGTTATGATGCAGTTGCAGTTACTATTACATCAGTAAAAGATGCGGAAAGGATTAGAGAATGCTTCGGAAAGGATGTTATAATTATTGCAGTACATACGACGGGTGCGTCAATGGAAGAGGCAAAGCGGATATTCGAATTTTGTGATATAATAACGTCCTGTGCGTCTAGATGGATTAGGGAATTTGCAAAAGAGCGCGCGATCCTTCAGGTAGGCACTAAGGTTCCTGTTTACGCTTCGACTAGCAACGGTGCAAAGTTAATTAAAGTAAAATTAGATGAGCTAGGTAGAGAACCTGATAGTGTGCTTGAAGATGGACCAAGACCGCTGGTCTGAGTTATTCAACAAGGGGATTATACTCCAATAATTAAAAAAATTTGTTGGTTCGGTTTTTTGATGGGACGTATGTTGAGAGAGGTTTGCTATTCTTGTATTCTCCAACCTTCCTCAACTACTAAATGTGTGCTAGATCTCAGATATATTAGACTTAAACCAAGTTTTCTGAGTCTTTTTTTAAGGATTTTGTCATTTGTTAAGACGTATCCTTTTGTCTTTAATGCTAATTCAATGACCGAATCATCACCTGTAGCCTTTGTTGAGACGATTTTATAGTTCCTGGATAGACGTAAGGCGGCTGGTGCATACTTGCTGTTGAGATTTTTTATTTCTCCTATTAAGGGACGGGGAATAACGAAAATCGCATCCCCTAAGAGATTTAAAACGGACAGGTCAAGGTTAAACCCCATCTCAAAGGGCATAAGCAAAGCATTCGTGTCTAGGACGACAGTCTGCATAACTACAACTCGACTACACCGTATCCTATTAGTCTCCACTTATTGGAAATCCTTCTTGAGATGGCAACTCTCTGACCATTAGTTATACAAACTGGAATCTTTAGCACGACTTGAATTAATCCCACTTTTCCACTTTTAACTATGCCAACTGTTGTAGCTGTACCAATAGAAAGCATCAAAGGCTCATTGCTTTTGATTTCATCAACTTTGATATCTGCGGTTGATCCGACAACACGGTCCAACAGGACTGTTTTCATACTAAAGTCGTGTACAACTGGTGGAAGTTTACCTGGGAGCCCAGCCATTCTGCCAGTAAGACCATCAGATTTGGTTACAGCAGGATCTAATTTTGTACCGATGGATATTAGCCCTCCGGGGTTAACAGATTCAACGCTTCTACCGCCGGAGAAGAGAGATGTTATGGTAGTGGTAATTCTTTGCCATGACGACTTACCGCAGGATTCCACCTTAATTCCGGGAGCTATTTCTATCTCGTCACCAATCTTGAATGTTCCCTGAATAAGGGATCCTCCTAAAACTCCTCCTTTCAAGTCATTAGGTTCTGTCCCTGGCGAGTTAATATCAAATGAACGAGCAATATGCATTAGTGGGGCTGAATTCATATCTCTATCAACTTTTGAGATAATGTGATCTTCGATTGCTTTGATAAGTATATCGATATTGGCTCCATTATTTGCGGATACAGGTATAATAGGGGCATTTTCTGCAATAGTGCCCTTGACAAAATCTTTTATCTGCTTGAAATTCTTTATGGCCTCTTCCTTGGTAACAATGTCAATTTTGTTTTGAACAATGATAATTTTTTCAATCCCAATGATGGATAATGCCACAAGATGTTCTTTTGTTTGAGGTTGTGGACATTTTTCATTTGCCGCAATGAGGAGAATGGCTCCGTCCATAAGTGTTGCTCCAGATAGCATAGTTGCCATCAGAGTTTCATGACCGGGAGCATCAACAAAAGAAACTGCTTGCATGAATTCCGTGTCGGCATTACAGTTCGGACATTTAGGCTGGGTCCCATAAGCTAGTGAGCCACTGCAATTAGGGCATTTATAGAAGGCAACATCCGCGTATCCTAGTCTTATGGATATTCCTCTCTTCACTTCTTCGGAGTGTCTATCAGTCCACTCCCCGGAAAGCGCCTTAGTAAGTGTCGTTTTTCCATGATCGACGTGACCAATCATCCCGATGTTAATCTCGGGCTGTCTTTGGACTTTCATTGGTTCCCCGCAGGAGTTGTTGTAAGTAATTCTTCAATCGACTTAGGCCCATATTCTGTAACTGCCATGTTGATCTGAGTGATTGCTTGCGAAATTGTGGATCCGCGAACTGCCACTCTTTTCCTTTCCCCAGGATACTTCTCGTGGAATGAGAGTCCATCGGACATTAGTAATGCTCTCTTTCTGTTTCCGGGCATATCCCCTCTCATAGGGACACCGGTACTATCTGATCCACCTGTAATCTTAAGCTTATATCCAGGGAGATTGACGAATATTCCGTCTATAATCTCTCCAATATTCCTTCCAATCAGCGAATTCGCGTGGTGACCTGACACGGCGACGTTGTATGACTTGCCTGTCTTCACATCATTAACTACGGCTTTGAACTCTACCATTTGAACGCCTGTGGGGCTGCCTATTAAACATATGATTATAAAAGTATCGCGAAAATTTGAAACCAGACACTATAAATATGTTTGATTTGGACTGGTGCTATTTTGGTATAGTGCTACTTATAAGCCTTCCGAAAAACTGCGGAAGTATGACGTTAATAGATGCAGTTTGAATGTTGGAAGAATAAACATATGGTGTAGTTAGTGAGGTGAGACTTTTCTTATGAATTTTGGTGGAATATGCCAGACGGAATTGATATGGAAGTTACATTCCCCAGAATCTGTCTTGCTTTCTTTTAATGTCAAGGTACTCTTGAAGACATAGCTTTTCGTCTTCACTAAGCTCTGTTTCTTGAATTTTTTTGATGTTGGATTCTAGGAGCTCTACGTATATTGTATCTTCAACATCGATTTGTCTTCCGACGGTGACGCCATCGATGGCCACAGCGACTTCGTCTCCTTGAGACGCACTTTTCAAAATTTCTTCGCCATCACGTATACTCCGAATCTTTCCCGCATCTGAACCGTCAGACTTAATAAGCCCTAAATTTGCTCTTATCTTTCCTGATATAATTCTAATTCCGACGATAGCGGGCTTTGCCATGTGGAATACGCAATTCGGGAGAATTGTAAACTTTGCAGGAAACGCCATTTCCATTCTCTGGTCTGCATCTTTAGTTCTTTTAATGTCTTTCATCCATTCTTGATATTCTTCGATAAGACGGTAGATAATTTGATTTGAAAACATTTTAACGCCAGTACTAGCAGCTTCCATTTCAGCTTCTTTTGATATATCTATATTAAACGCCAAGAGGACTCTATTCATAGGATCTGTAAAAGCGGCAGTTTCTACGATATCTCTACGCGATATTTCCCCAACGCTATATTTTTTAATGGGTATGTGTGCTGCCTTTGCCTCATATGCTAAAGCCTCTAAGGACCCTATTGCATCGGCTTTGATTGTAATACCTTGATCTTGCACTTCGATTTTGATTGATGATTCCTCTGTCATTTCTTCAATTATGGAGTCTTCTTCATTCCTTATAACCCGAACAGGAGCACCTGCAATGACTCCTTCCATATTTTGACATGATAACTTTACGCTTGCAGCAGCATGAAGCTCTTTCACTGAATCAAATTTGTCTTTTGTATCTCTCTGAGTGAGTAGTTTTGGCTTGAGAATCGCTTTTATTTTCGTTATAATTGGAGAATTTTTTGTTCCTAACGCTACTGTATCACCCCTTTTCATAATACCGTCATAGAGAATTACATCCAGTGTTTTCCCAAGACCTTTTTCTTCTTTTATCTCTAAAATAGTGCCTTTTCCTGGGCCCTCATCCTTTTTTAGCTGTGATTCGAGAAAACGCTGTGCTAGGCCTATTAACACTAGTAGTAAATCGGGAATGCCAATGCCTTCTTTTGCAGAAATGGGAACTAATGCAACGGCTTTAGTGAAGTCATCAATTCGATCATATCTATCTGCAGAGATACCATGTACTGCAAGATCTCCGATTATTGAATATAACTTCTCGTTAAATGCAGTTATTGTGTGCTCTCGTTGTGTCTTTTCAGAGAGTGCAAAAGGTTTATTCGTTTCAGAAATCCATCCTTGAATAGTGTCAATTTTGTTTAATGCAATGACATACGGTGTCTTGTACTGTTTGAGTATTTTTATGGACTCTATGGTTTGAGGCATAATACCTTCCCTGATATCGATTACTAAGACAGCTATATCTGCCAGGGATCCCCCTCTTGCTCTAAGAGTAATGAATGAATGATGGCCTGGTGTATCTATGAACAATAATCCTGGAACACTAAACCTTTTTTTTCCTATGAGTGGCCCACACATTTTGTAGATATACTCTATTGGTACCTCGGTGGCACCGATATGTTGTGTTATAGCTCCGGCTTCCGTTAATTGAATAGATGTTCCCCTGATTGCATCTAAAAGTTTTGTTTTTCCGTGATCAACGTGACCTAATACACTCACAACGGGTTGCCTAATCGCCATAAATTCCACCCACCGAATATTGTTTATTTGTGCTATTTGTGAATAAAGTGTTTCTTACTTAGGGATATCCGGGCCGGAGAATAAAACACTTAAATTTTATTCATCCAGCTCGGGTTGTTGTAAATTCAATTTGGACTCCGAGTTATAGACAAAATCCCGTTTATTCGTAGATCCACTTATCGATTGATCTGTCGTACACGTTTATTTCTTCGGGTTTGAAAAATATGGATATTTCTCTCTTTGCCGATTCGATGCTATCGGAACCATGAACGATGTTTACACCCGTCACCATTCCAAAATCTCCACGAATCGTCCCGGGTTCTGACTCCTGTGGATTGGTTTTTCCTATAAGATTTCTGCAGACCTGGACGGCATTGTCGCCTTCCCAAATCATTGCGAGAACCGGGCCCGACGTGATGTAGGATATGAGAGACGAAAAAAACTTTTTGTTCTTATGTTCTGAATAGTGCACCTCTGCTATTGGCCTTGGAATTGTCATAAGCTTCATTGCAACAAGTTTTAATCCCTTTTTCTCAAACCTTGATACTATCTCTCCACACACACACCTTTGGACACCATCAGGCTTGATCATGACGTACGTCTGTTCCGTAGCCATTGTCTCATTCCTTCTTTTCCACTGTTTTTGTGCGAGCCGCTTTCTCAGATTTTGCTTTATCAGTCCAGGCAACTGTTCTAGGAATCCGTCTCAGCTTTACCATATTTTTGTAGCACTTACTTGTACAGAAGTTGAGAACTGCCCCATCTTTCTTTACAAACATTTTGCCCGTGCCTGGCTCAATATCTCTATAGCAAAATGAGCATTTCCTCGTCTCTACCATTCGAATTACCTCATTCCGAGTTTTCTGGCCTCTCTGGATGTTTCTCTTAGCATGAGAATGTCACCCACTCTTACAGGACCCATGATGTTTCTAGCAATAATTCTACCCTTGTCACGACCATCAAGAACGCGGACTTCAACTTGAGTAGCTTCACCTGTCATCCCGGTGCGGCCGATTATCTCAACAACCTCAGACGGGATACTATCCGTACTGACCATTTAACTCACCGCTTAACTCCTTAATGTCTTGACTGCCGTTATAATTTCATCGTAAATGGTCTTACCTTTTCCAATATCGGTGATTGCAATCGACGCTGTGGGCTTTTCGAGTCCAATAACATTTCCAAGCTCCGATTTTGCCGGGACGTATACGTACGGAACGCCCTTTTCATCGCAGAGCGCTGGCATGTGTGCGAGGATTTCTGGGGGCTCAACATCTGCCGCCATAATAACAAGGACCGCCTCTCCACGTTCGATAGTTTTGGTTACCTCATTTGTTCCCTTTTTGATCTTGCCACTATTTCGCGCCATTTCTGCTAGATTATAAGCCTTGTCAGAAATCTCCTTCGGCGTTTCGAATCTTACATATATAGACATACTTACTACCTCCTTCGGACACTCGGGATGCCCTCATCATTCACTGGCTCCGAGAAACAGGTGGACTATTATGTCTTGTTATATAAGTTGAACGAAAAATGGCGATTACATAAGTGGTCCCCTAAATTAGAGTGGACGAGACAGATTGTGGCATTAACAGCTCTGATAGTTAATAACCATTCGGAGATGTTTATATGACTCGAAGAAACGAGTCAAGGGCATTGTTATTGAAACTTCACATGGTCTAGTTGAGATCGGTTTATGTGGCGCAGGAAACTTAAATGGAAGTTTCATGCGGTAGAATGGAATGATAATTTGAAGGTTAAGTGTATTTTGTTGTTGTATTAGAAAGATAGAATCTCTAAAAATGTGTTTTTAGCGTGTAGAAAACTTACAGATGAGTGCTACGTACACCTTGAAAAGTATATATCGCAACAGCAGAATCGTGTTGTGCGTATGACTGAGGAGTTTTTTAGAAATGACTGCTATCGTTCGGAGTTTGAGGCGGAGGTTGTGGCAGTTAGTGGAGAGCTCATCATATTGAATAGAACTCTGTTTTATCCAGGCGGGGGAGGACAGGTATGCGACACCGGTAGCATTGGTGGATATGCGGTGGTTAACGTAGAGTATAATGAACAGCAGGAGATTGTACATAGAGCACCTAGGCACGACCTAAAAATTGGGGATAGAGTACAGTGTAGTGTGGATTGGGAGAGGAGATATGATCTTATGAAGGGTCATACTGCGGAGCATCTTCTATTTAGCGCTCTTCATCTTCAGGACCCGGCTATCAATATTGTTAAGATTTTCATTTCACCCGAGGACAAACACGTTGTGATTGACAAAGATATGTCATGGGATAGCATTGCGGAAGCGACTAGGTTTGCTAATGGCATAATAGAGGAGAATCGTCCAGTTGTTAAGAGTGTAATGTCTAGAAATGACCTAGGTATAAAGAAAGTAAGAGCCAATCTTGAACGCATAGACGGAGATAGTGTAGGTGTTGTGGAGATAAAAGGCATAGATATTGCGGCATGTTGCGGAATTCATGTTGCCAGTACATCTGAAATTGGGGCGTTGTTTGTCTACAAAAAGACTCGTGCAGGGAAGGATGGAATTAAAATACATTTTAAGATTGGATGTGCCGCTATGGTGTCTTCTATAAGCTTTGCTTCGTCATGCTTATCCATAATCGATGCACTGGGAAGCAAACCTAATGACATCGTTAAAACTGTTAGAAATGTGAGATACGAACTTGAGGTGTTGAGTGGACAGTTAAAGTCCATGGCTGTTTCTTATGCAAAGATCGTCGAACCGAAGGAAGTTAATGGTTCGAAAGTGTACTCTGTCATGTTTCCGATATCTGATCATACGGTTTTGGCCGATGCCGCGAAGATACATGCAAAAAAGGGCGGAGTCGTTGTGTTTGTAGGAAAAGGAAGTAGTCTTGCTGTCTTGGTTATGTCAAGCGATTCGAGGGTCGACTGTAAGAGAGTAGTTGACGAAGTGTTGTTAGAATTTGGTGGATATGGCGGGGGCTGTCCTAATTCGGCACGAGGAAATATACGAGATGTTACAATTGCGGACGACGTTATGTCGTTATTATTATCAAAAGTTGAGTGCTCTCTTAATTAGTAGAAGACGATGCATGAGGGATTACCATTATGCAGGGAATTAAAGGAATTAATCCGCGACAAATGAAGCAAGCTATGCGAAAAATGGGCATTACTAGTAGTTCGATTGATGATGCTATCGAAGTTGTCATTAAGACGTCTTCAAAGAACATAGTAATAAGTAATCCTGAGGTTACAGTAATGACAGTGCAGGGGATTAACTCATACCAAATTACTGGAAACGTTTCAGAAAGAGGTGTAGACGAATCATTAGGTGCCGTGGATTCAATTCCGTCGGAGGATATTGATCTCGTTATGTCCCAAACTAGCTGTAGTCGAGAAGAAGCGATTGAAGCATTGAAAGAATGTGACGGACAACCTGCAGAAGCGATTCTTAAGATTATGACAAGGTGATACTGAATGTGTCTCGCCATTCCTGGTAAAATTATTGCTATTAGCGACGAAGTTGGAGACGTCGACTTTGGTGGTGTGATTAAACGTGTTAATGTTTCCATGGTTGATGCCAAGGTTGGTGACTGGGCTGTTGTTCATGCGGGGTTTGCAATTGAGATAATGGATGAAGAGGATGCGCGTGAAACTCTCAGGTTATGGAATGATGTTCTTGATCATGATGCTGTATCCTATAAGTAAATGGCGTGCTAACTGAGGCTTACAAGTGTGGCTTCAATCCAAATACTCAATTTGGTTTGTGTGGAAAATTGTTCTACATTACCGTAGACACTACGGGTCTAGTGTAGGCCTGTTGTTAAATCTATATGAGCGTTGGCTGGTGAAGTGATGATATTGATTAAGCTGGGCGGGAGCGTTATCACAGATAAATCCAGGTATCGGACGTTTAATAGGGAATGTACGGCAAGATTGTGTCAAGAGATTAAAAAATCGGGAAAAAGTGTGATTATTATACATGGCGCAGGTTCGTTCGGACATATTATTGCATCGAGGCATTTTCTTAATCTTGGGCTCAGAAGTAAAGAGCAGATTTCTGCATATGTGCAGGCATGCTATGATACACGATGTTTGAGTTTATTAGTCGTTAAGGAGCTTAATGATGCAGGACTTCCTGCTGTGTCTATTCCAACTGGTTCTTGTTTTATGACAAGGAATGGGAGGCTTGTTATCAGAGATGATTCTGTGCTTAGAGAGATGTTTAAACTTGGAGTTATACCAGTGACATTTGGAGACGTAGTACTTGACACAAAATTTGGGTTAGCTATATGTTCTGGAGACCAACTTGTTGAAACGTTTGTGGATATTTTTCATCCATCGAAAGTTGTATTCGTGTCTGATGTCGACGGATTGTATTATGATGACCCAAAATGTAATCCCGGAGCAGGGTTTGTTAGAATTGTTAGTAAATCCATCTTGAGCGCTGTAAAGACCGACAACGTTACTACGGATGTGACTGGTGGAATGAAAAAAAAGGTGGAAACTATGCTCAGAATTAGTAGTAAAGGATGTGATTGCGTTCTTGTCAATGGAATTGTTAAAGGGAGGTTACTATCGGTATTGGCTGACGAATGTGTGCCATGCACCATTGCTAAAGGACAGATGAAATGACTGGAATTAAAGAAAGAAAAACCGGGCATGTGAGTATTGCATTGAAACAAAGGGCACATTCGGGGTACAGATATTGGGACGACATAAGATTTGTACACGAGGCGTTGCCTGAGATAAATTATGACGATATAGATACCTCGTCATATGTTTTGGGGAAAAAATTGGATTTTCCTTTTATCGTTACTGCTATGACGGGGGGTTTTAAGGGCGCTAAAAAAATTAATGAAAATATCGCAATTGCATGTTCTGAACTTGGAATTGGTATGGGTATTGGGTCTGAGAGAGCGGCAATAGAAGGCATCCACAGAGAAAGTTACTCAATAATCAAAGAATATGATATTCCTCTAGTAATTGGCAACATCGGTGCTCCGCAGCTTGTTAAGCAGAAAAGTGGCAAGGTATACAATAATGATGATGTATCGTTAGCAATGGAGCTTATTAACGCAGATTTCATGGCAGTTCATCTTAACTTCCTTCAAGAGAGCATTCAGCTGGAAGGTGACATGAACGGTAGGGGATGTTATGATGCTATTAAATCTCTAGCACACGATTTTCCAGTAATAGTAAAGGAGACGGGAACAGGGATATCTCCAAGGACTATTTCAAGGTTAGATGATACTGAAATAAAAGCTATCGATGTTAGTGGAGTGGGAGGTACAAGTTTTTCTGCAGTAGAAATGCGTAGGGCTGCTGATGAAAGAAATATTATGAAACAAAAATTAGGACGTACATACCTTAATTGGGGGATTCCAACACCAGTGTCACTTGCTGGTGCAAGTACAAAAATTCCAATAATTTCGTCTGGAGGCATAATTAATGGATTGGATGTCGCAAAGTCGATTGCGCTTGGTGCAATATGTGCCGGTGGATCATTTGTCGTACTTCGCGAATCAACAAAATCGGCCAAGGACGTTATGGATGTTCTAAAATGTATAAAAGAAGAGTTTAAAACGGCAATGATGTTGACTGGATGCAGGTCTGTAGGCGAATTGGCGAACATAAATTATGTAGTGATTGGAAGGACTAAAGAATGGTTAGAGGGATTTAAGTGGCAGACCCAAAAATAATTTTGGCAGAAATATCAAGGGACCTCGACTCCCGAATTAAATTATACATTAAAGACGAGCATCCCAGGAATCTTATCGAGGCGGTAAGGCAGTATCCTTATGCAGGCGGGAAAAGAATAAGGCCTTCTTTAGTTATCGCTTCATGCGGCGCTGTGGGTGGAGAAAAATCGAAATCCATTCCACTTGCGGTTGCTATTGAGTATATTCATAATTTTACGCTCATTCATGATGACATTATTGATGGAGACAGGGAACGGCGTGGAATGCCAACATCTCATACGAAATACGGGACGCCGACAGCCATCTTGGCAGGCGATGCTCTGTTTGGGAAAGCGTTTAATGTATTGTCAGAATTGGATGTCTCTGATAAAGATCTAAGGAGAATTCTGAGGTCTATCACTGCCGCTGTATGGGATCTTGCTCGTGGACAGCAAATGGATATTAACAATGAGTGTGGTAGGACAGTAACAATAGACGACTATATTGAGACTATCCGTCTCAAAACTGGCGTTCTTTTTGCTGCAAGTGCCGTAGGAGGTGCATTGATTGGTGGGGCGGACGATCTAACCATAGAGGCAATTTGTAGGTATGCTACGTCACTCGGTATAGCGTTTCAAATATTCGATGACATTCTTGGAATCGCAGGCGATCCTATAAAAACCGGAAAATCTGTTGGAAATGATATTCGTAGGGGCAAATATACGGCCATAACGTGTCATGCAGCTGAAAGTATCAAAGATGAAAATGAAATGAGAAGATTCTGTTCGATATTTGGAAAAATAGACAGTTCTGAGGAAGAGATTGGTGTAGTCAGATCTATACTTGAAAGATCTGGTAGTATTGCTTATGCTGTTAGACTGGCCGAGAAGTACTCGAAAGATGCTGTGTCGGAATTGAGTCTTCTGACATCTAGTGAGGATAAGGATTTTATGATTGACCTTGCGAGGTATGCAGTAACGAGAAGTGTTTAATAACTTTCAATGCCAGCAGAGACTATGCGGTAGTTTGCGAATTTACCCTCTGGGAGACTTCGATGTTTTATAATTACCGCGGCGCGCTTGCTGCTGCCTTTTTTATCTAGACGAATAATTGTTTTTGCATTGTGCTGTAGCGCGTGTCCTCCCAAGAATTCTATGGAGCCAGAGCCTATGTTTGTGTAAACTTGCGAAGTGATGAGGACTGTAATGTCGTTTCGTCTTGCGATATTTAAGAGCGCCTCAGTTTGCTTTGTAAGCATGTTTCTGGTAGACATATCGTCAGAATGAAAACGATAGAATATGGAGATAGAATCCACGACTACAAGCCCGACTTTACCACTAGCCTCCAAAAGCTTACATACCCTTTGGATGCAGTTATTTTGTTCCTCAAAATTGTGTGCCTGGAAGATAAGGAGGTTGTTCGCATCACTGTTAGCAAATATCTGTCCAATTCTTTCTGGA
>JAKSHT010000030.1 GCA_024399215.1 archaeon
GAAGAATCGTTTGTTCTTTATCCTTTTGATATCCCCGAAATAGAAGAAAGTGTGGTTGGATGCAAGAAACCTATTGGGGTATCTCCTACACCATCAACTGATGCATTTATTAAGAGGAAGAATGGCATATCCTTAACAGACAGAATATTCACGTCAATAATTGCATTTGACGATTAATATAGTCATGAGTAGCAGAAGTTGACTAATAATTTGGGTTTGTTCTTTTGCATTATATAATTGATGTAGTTCAACCTGTTACGTTGATGTTGACAGGCCGGAAAAACACTTTTCATTTAACATTTTAGAACTAAACTCAGCAAGTCTTATGTTTAAGTAGTCATGTATTAATTAAAGCAAGATGAGTGAACGATACTATCTCTTCGATTATTGATCTACAGAAAGTGCTTGTTCATTGTACAAGTATTGGGTTTTGCTGTGTTTTATAAAAGGTTTTCGAGATTAAGGGTACTGAACAAGGATCTAGATTTTATATTGTGATGATGCTGCTATTGATACGAGATCCCTTCGACCTTTTGTAAAGTATCCTGGAGGTAAAATTAGGGAGCAATCCTTCATTAAAAAGTACGCTCCAAAAGAAATAAATCGCTATTTCGAGCCATTTGTTGGTGGTGGCTCTACATTCTTTAATATGTGCGTTTCTAACTCTTTTATCAATGATTTGTCGAAGGATCTCATAGATCTATATCACTGCGTGAAGGAGAGTAATCCTATTTTTATGAGTACACTAAAGGCCCTAAATGCACTTTGGAAGACATCGTTTGTAGGAAGTGATCTAGATGTGCATTTGAAGACGTTGAATATAGAGGCGTGCTATAAGCGGCATTATGCTGCGTTAATGGAAAGAAAGATGGGGCTTCTAAATATGTACAAAAAACTCGGTATAACATCGGTAAATGAACAAAGTGTGATAGAAACTGCTAGAAAAGGGGCAATATTTAATTCTATAAGGGATCTTTATAACTTGTACGAAGATAACCCACAGCACGTTGCGTTTTTTTTCTTTATGAGAGAGTACTGTTATTCGGGTATGTTTCGTTTTTCAAAGAATAATTGTTTCAACGTTCCCTATGGTGGGCTGAGTTATAATAAAAAGTCGCTTGACAAGAAAATTAGCTATATGTTATCTAATGAAGTGACAGATTATTTAAAAAATACGACTATTGAAAATATGGATTTTGAGAATTTTTTGAGAAAGTATAAGCCTGATAGTAGTGACTTTGTTTTCTTGGATCCCCCTTATGACAGTGATTTTTCTACTTATGATGGGAATTCTTTTGGTTTGTCTGAACACGAAAGACTTCACAAAGTGTTGAGTTATTCTAAAACTAGGTGGATGTTACTTATAAAAAAGACAGATTTTATAAAGGATTTATATGCAGACTTTCCACAAATAGAATACGGCAAAAATTATCTTGTAAGCTTTAAAAATCGCAATGATAAGAGGGCCAGACATCTGTTGATAGTCAATTACGAAACTAAAGACAGAGACTAATGATCCTCGTCATGACGAGAATAAAGGTCAGACCATGTAGGGGCCTCCCATTATAATGAGGCATTGATTCTCTTCAGCGCGTGTATGCTAAAGGTAGGGTGTGTGACTTTCAAAGTGTTAAACTTGACGAAATTACACGTCGTGTATGTTGGAATGGGGCGATGGGCCCGTCCAGATTTGAACTGGAGTTACTTGCACCCCAAGCAAGAAGGATACCAAGCTACCCCACGGGCCCATACAATTCACTGGCGAAGAGTGGAATTAACCAAGGGGGGCGATATCCTTGATTAGATCTGCGTGAGATATGAACATTCTGCGACAACAGTACCTTTCGATGCCCAAACTGTCAAGTACCTTTTGTGCATCTTCGCCCATACTGACTCGCTTCTCATATTCAACGTAATCAGAGCCAATGACCTTTCCGCATGTAAAGCATCTGATGGGAACCATCATTTTATCATCCTAACGGTACGACTTCTGTTTCTTTGCACGTGCACCAGGTCCAGCCACGTTCTTTGGTAGTTTCCTTCTGTCGTCGTTGATAATGAGCGTTCTATCGTATGACCTATACAAAGCCTCAAGCTCCTCATCTTTGAAAAATTCGCATATACCTCTAGCGATAGCCGTTCTGACTGCTGCTGCCTGCCCCATGATTCCTCCGCCTCTGACTGTTACTGAGATATCTACTTCCGACGCTTTATCATGTGCAAGGCCGAGAGGCTCTTGAATTTTGAATTTCGCTAAACTAGGAGTATAAAGCTCAATTGGAACCTTGTTAATGACGACTTTCCCAGTGCCTTCTCTCACGACAGCTCTTGCAATTGCCGTCTTTCTTTTTCCGCTTGTATTGATACTGCTCAATGATATCACCTAGTGTTGGAACCGAGATGTTTGGACACGGACCCAAGGGTAGTGTGCTTGTTACTTACCTTTCTCATTGCGGGTTTGATTTCTTCTTTTTCTACCTTTTCGAATTGTTTGGGTGTCCCGATAAACACATGAAGCCTACGATACGCATTCCTGCCCGAGGTCGTAGTCCACGGTATCATTCCTCTGACGCTTCTTTTAAACAATAAGTCAGCACGGCGTGGATAGAATGGTCCTTTTCTTTTGGTTGCGTCGCCACGATCTACTCTTCGTTTATAATCTTCGAAGATTGAGGATTCTTCCCCAGTGATCATGATGCCCTCGGCATTTACAACGACGACGTCCTCCCCGTCCATGATTTTCTGAGCTACAGCGCTTCCTAGCCTGCCTAGGATAGCATTTCTTCCGTTAATAACTGTGACCGTCTACATCACCTCATGATTTTAATGTTAGAACCTTGAGGATTTTCAATCATAAGATCTGAAATACGGATAGCTTTTCCACCTGCTGCAATAATGGCTATCTTTGCGGATTCTGAAAAATTATACGCGGCAACAACGATTTTCTTTCTAATATTACCAGCTGCTAATACTTTTCCAGGAACGATAATTGTTTCCCCATCCTTGGCATATCTTTCAAGTTTGCTGAGATTGGTCTCTGCCCAGTTCCTCCTGGGTTTTTCGAGCCTTTTAGCAACGTCTCGCCAGATAGCAGCGCCGTTCTCTCTCTCCTTTGACTTGAGATCACTAATTAGAGAGATGAGAGTCGGATCTGTTTTGTTGATGTTTCTTTTCATCCTACTGACTCCATCGACATTTGGGCGGTGGTCCTATAGGTATGATATTAATAAATGTTGTTCTGGATAGTAATAGCTAAGATGGCCGGGTGGGTGTATCCACCATTAATTAAATATGTGGATGATCTGGACTATGCTGTTAGGTGTTTCAAGATGATCAGATTTGGACCGGCGGGAATACCTTTATCGTGTAAGGGACGCACACTTAAGGACGGGATAGAGGACATTCATAATTTGAGCCTTACAGCCCTGGAGATTCAACTGGTCAGAACGGGGACGTATGAAGTATGTCCTGAGGATGAGGATGTGGGCATTCCACTCAGGGATATAAGCGGACATTTTGTTGTGGAAATTGTCAGAGGTGGAGAGATTATTTCTGATCCTAAAACTGTTGTAGAGGAGAATGATGTACTGATAGGGATGGATATAGGTATCGCCCCAAACTTCTATTCACTGTATGGACTGGGCTCGATGGCAAAGAGATTAGACATAAATCTTTCGATTCATACTCCCAACTATATGGATCTTGGTTCTAATTCTGAACTCACAGAAATAGGAATGGATACCATTAGACGTTCTGGGATTATCATTGATGCGTTAGGAGGCGATATTGTAACAACTAATTTAGGACTCTATACGCTGGATGATGATGACGAAACTGAGAACAACATACGGAACAACATATCTGAGATTGTTGACTGGTGGAAAGAAATGAAACTGAGGCCCAGGCTTGGTATTGAAGTTACTGGACATCAGGATATTTTTGGATCTTTAGAGCAAGTTTGTAGTATATGTGATGACTTTGACGTGTTAGTTCCTGTTATAAATTGGCCTAATTATCATTCTCGTAGCCGTGATAATAACATAGATAATATGGTCATGAGTAATTCAGATGACTATCTTTTAGAGGCCGAAGATTTTAAAAACGTCATTGACGACATTGTACCGTATTATAAGGGCGGAAACATTCATACGATATTCTCAGGTATTGAACACACTGAAGACAACTCTTATAGGTTGACACCTATCAAAAAGGGCGATTTAAGGTTTGATACGTTTGCTGAATGTCTTGTTGATCTCAGACCGAATATGACTATTATCTCATCTTCTCCGCTTCTTGAGCATGATGCTATGTACATGAGAATTATTTATGAGACAGCTTTTAGCAGAAAGGTCTCTAAAGAACTTCGTATTAGAAGGAAGGAAGAGATTGAAGCAGAGCTTATGGATTCTGCGGGCATAGACGGAAGATTAGACAAAAGAATCGGTATAAGGTAGGTGTAAAGCCACTACGTAGATTGTATGGGACGGATGAGTTTTTGGAGATCTGCCTGCCCCATTTTGTGATTTTTATACTTCACTGTTTGTTTCTTTTGTATATTGGGGTGTTTGGGTCGCAGAGATGTAGATAAATAGTATTTGAAAGGAATATTAGACGGTGTAGTAGAGCTTATGGCGATGGGTGACGTCGTATCTCTTCAATCATTCGTTTAACATTGTGAACTCTCACCATTGAGGCCCCATTATTTATTGCCTTCATGGACACTTGTGCTGTAGCGTCATCGATGTCTATGTTAGGATAAAATTGAGAGAGGAATTTTTTTCGGGAAACACCCACGAGTATTGGATTTTCGGTAGGGAGATGGCAGATGTTATCGATTATTTCCATGTTAAGTTTTGGAGTTTTTCCAAAGCCTATTCCTGGGTCAAGGATTATATTTTGAATTCCTGCATTACGGGCAACCTCTTTTCTTTTCTTCAAGAAATTTGTTACCTCACAGATTGAAGTTGCTGGATTGGATTGCATAGTCTTTGGTGTTCCTTTCATATGCACGATTACACATGGAACGTTATATGAAGCTACTAATTCTAGCATACCGTCCGATCTTAGTGCATTAGTGTCATTTACCATACTGACACCGATGTTCAAGGCGGCTTGCGCAACTTCTGTTTTCATTGTGTCGATGGATATTGGTGTGCTAATGGATGGGATTAGATCTTTTAGTATTGGGATGACCCTGGATAGTTCCTCTTCCGCGGATATGGGATTGGAACCAGGACGAGTGGATTCTCCGCCTACATCTATAATGTCAGCACCCTGGTCAATCATATCAAAGGCGTGTTCTAATGCTCTTTTTCCGTAATATTTTCCGCCATCTGAGAAAGAGTCGGGAGTAACGTTTAGTATTCCCATGACCACTGGCCCGCTAGACATCAAAAAATTTTGTGAGATAGGCGTGATAGTTCACCATTTTGGTTAATGAAGCTTAATGTACTTTTTGAGAATTTTTAATTTTTCGTCATTTTATGACATAGTAAAACAAGTTAGTTTTTGTCTTCTCGTGTAAGTTGATTTTGCTGATTAGTTTTAACGGACCTGTATTGACGCTGAATTTGCGATGTTTATCTTAACTCAGAGTCATGTTTATGGGAATTTATCCTAATTCGGTTCTAGGCATAGTGGAAGTTTTTCCACGATTTCCATTGTTTTCATACTTACAGTGATCACTTTCAATAATAAATCCAAGATGTATCTTGGATTTTCGTGTTCTTTCGACCAATCATTTGGATCATTTTTAATGTGGGTATCCTTGTCAACAGAGCTTTTATCTATGACAGCACCCTCGCCATAGCACTTACACTGTACTGCCCAATACTCGCCGTCCGTTGCCTTGCATACAATATCAATGCCTATATCTTGCCCCTTCCCAAATTCATAACGATAAGGAAAATCATTCCAGAGCCACACGTTTTCAAATTTATTGTCGTAAGGCTGATATGTTTTTAGAAAAGCTCGCATCAGACGCTCGAAATGATTGCCAAGATCATGTTTAGAAAATTGTGATTTACGATATTTTTCAATAACAGTTCGAAAACTCATAAAGTGCTCACGGGAGTATAGGATGTGTTTGTTCTTAATATTTGGCAAATGTTTTCATTAGATGTTTGGATACAGAACATAAGTGGCTCTTTTTGGGAGTACTTTCCTAAGGAAAA
>JAKSHT010000031.1 GCA_024399215.1 archaeon
AGCAAAGATGAGTATGAGGGAGTGTATTCTAAAATTTGGTTGGATGAGGAAGAGGGGGTATTTGGAAGAAAAAAAGGGTCAAAAATGATCTATTTTATGAATATTGGTACGATACCGGAGGAGGCAAATTATCGTATTATATCTAACCGCGGATCGGTAGTTGGAGAACTCTCTGAGAAGTTTGTTGAAAGACTTTCTCCTAGAGACATATTTGTTCTTGGAGGGAGATCATTTGAGTACATTCGCCTCAAAGGAATGACCGCTTATGTCAAAGAAGCTACCGGAAAAAAGCCAACTGTTCCGTCCTGGGCTGGAGAGATGCTTCCAAGAAGTTTTGATCTTTCCATGAATGTTGCTGAATTCAGAGGTGAAGTAGCCAGCAGTCTAGATCGTGACGAAAATGACTTGGTGTGCGATCTTAGCAAATGTTTTGATATGGATGGTGGTTGTGCAAGATCGATTATTTCATATTTCAGAGAGCAAAAAACGGTGTCCGGCTCCATTCCTGATAACAAAGACCTGTTTATAGAGGAATATATTGATCCATCAGGAAATCAAAAACTGATTTTTCATTTTCCATTTGGAAGAAGGGTTAATGATGCACTATCAAGAGGATATGCTTACGAGATTTCTAATATAATTGGTGTGAGCACTTCGGTTACTGTATCTGATGATAATTTTATGATTGGGACATCAAGAAGGGTCGACATTGAAAAAATATCTACTTTACTCACATCAAATAATATCGAGGCAATTCTCAGAAAAGCCGTTAAGAATTCGGAAATTTTTAAATTGAGATTTAGACACACTGCCGTAAGGAGTTTTATGATTCTCAAAAATTACATGGGACGTTCTATATCTGTCAACAGACAACAGATTCGTTCATCATATCTCCTGAATGCGTTGGGGGACATGGACAACATGCCAGTCATTGAAGAGACGTACAGAGAAATACTCGAAGATGACATGGATATAAAGAACGCGCAGCTTATTCTTGACAATATAGAGTCAAAAAGGATGACTCTTAAAACGTTGCCATGTACGGGCGTTCCGTCACCATTTGCTCATGGAATAATACTTTCCGGATTTTCTGACATTATTCTCATGGAGGATCGCTCTGCCTTATTAAGAGAACTTCATCGTAAAGTTCTGTGTCGTGCAATGGGTGGCAGCATTAAGGAGTTTGAGTTTGAAGAGGATCAGATCATCCCATACTTCATAGAGAAGGTAGGAAGAATCTCTAAGAAAGATGACATTTTGAAGCTTCTCGAACGCACGGGTCCATTGAGGGTTATAAAAGAACAGGGAAGAAACATTTATGCTTATTCAGACGTTGATAAAAAAACTGTTGATTCATGGATTAGAGAATTGATTGAGGAAAGTTTAGTTGGTACTGTGTTTTTGGATGATCCTTACATATTGCCATCTAGCGAGATTCCATTTTACGCTTCTGCTACACGTCGAATAAGAGATCTCACAGAAGATGATAAAAAAATTTTGGAATGTTTTAATAATGGCCCCTTGACACTCAGTGATATTTCTGAAAAATTGAAAATGGACGAGAATTTGACATTTAGATGTATGAGAAAGTTAGAGTCGATGTACATTATAAGAAGATGTGGAATTTCAAGCAAAAACAAATGGTCCTTTTGTAAATATGAAGGTGGGTTTGCAGATGAGCAAGTTTCGTACGATCACGTAATCATGGGATTTTTAAATTGTTACGCACCAGCAACACTTCAGGAAGTGGCTTATGCTTTATCTATACCTGAAAGCGCTGCCAGAAGATCTTTAGAATCTTTGGTTGCTGAGGAAAAAGTGGTCTGTGGACGTTTTCTTGTATCTGAAAATGATCAATATATGAAAAAATTGGACCACATGAGATTACGAGCGAAAAAAAATAACATTTTTGATTATGATACAGTAGAGAGATACAGATTTTACAAATGCCCAAAATTTAAATCGATAATGGACTTTTTTGATTATTATGGGTGTGCTGGGAGTGAAATTGATGTATTTAACAAAGTTGAGAATTTTGATCTGAAAGAGTGGTATAGACTACGTGAGGAGGAAAAAATTCTTCTGGGAAGATTTTTAAAGGGAAAAGTTAGATTTGTGGCATCAGACTTTGGAGAGAAATTGGCGAGTCTTAGAAGTAATATTTGTCTTCCAGAGGATAAAGTCGTTTTAGAGGTTATTAGTAACTTAGGTTCAGCTACGATGAGGCAAATTGCGAGCGAAATAGGGGTTGAAAAGGAGAAAATCAAAGAATCTATTTTGCGCCTGGACAAGTCTTTGATCGTTATACGTGCATTTGATGAGAAAGAAGATTGGGGTACGGAAAATGTATATAAATTGTACCATCCAAGTGCAACCAGGGAAGACTCGGTTCCTGATATAGTTAGACGGATGGTCAACGCATATGGGCCTATTCCAGTATCAACACTTGGATATATTTTGGAAATGTCTCCAGAAAATATTGCGGAAATTTCTAAGCAACAGGGAATAAAGACAATTTTAGTCGGAGATGGGCAGATTCCCATGTTGGTAATGGCGAATGAGATTCAAAATATTGACAAATGTGCCTGGAGAAAGGATACCATCCATGTGTATTCATTGCTTGATCCGTATTTAAGTTCTAAATGGGCGGAAATATCGTCACGCTATGGTGACAAGTGGATTTATCCATTAGTGTCTGGTGGCAGTGTTATTGGTGCGCTGGAAGCGTGGGAGATGTCTGGTTGTGTTGAAATAAGGTCGATAGATGTAGATAATGTCGCCATGCTCCCTGATGTTCTGGTAGCAATTGATGAATTTATGAAATTTTTCAAGATGAAAGGCATAGACATTGTTAGAATAAGGGAGATACTAGCAAAAGATCCAATAAACTTTGATACTTTTACAATAGATATTCTCAATAAGGGCGGATATAAATTCATTAATGGATTTTACGCAAAAGGAGATTTTTTGCCAAAATCATTCAGCGAGAGGCATATTCTAAGCTATGTCTTTAGGAAGCAGCACGTATACCCTGCAAGCAGATATTCTACTGTTGCAGATATCATTCAAGCGCGTGGTTATGTCAGGACAGATGCTGAGCTTTTCACAAGAGTGAAAGAAAGAACAACAATAAGGAAACAGATGGAGTATGATGACATTATTAGGGCAGATCTTATGCCGTCCTATGTTGGTTATACCACCAAAAAAATGGCTGGCATGTATCGTGTAGCAAAGAATGAGACGGTAAACGATGATATGAGGATTGTATTAAGGATTATACGGGATCATCAACCAATATCAAGAAGGGATATACTCAGAAATTCTACAATGTCAGAAGACGCTACTGTCAAAGCTCTAAATAGTTTGTTTCACGCTGATGTTGTTTACACGAACTTATCTGGTCATTATTGTGTTCTTGATAATTTTGAGTATGACGAAAATGAAGCTGTGCGCGAAATAGTAAAAAAACATTTTGAGGATTTTGGAATTTTTCCAGCAGATGTTGTTTCTACATTTTGTGGCCAAAAAATGTCTACGGTGAGACGAATACTTGCTGGGTTGGAAAGTGATGGTTTTCTGGTAAAAGGATTTTTTCTTGAAGACGATCCGACATTGATGTGGATGCTCAGTTCTGATGTTGATAAACTTGCACAGGTATCTCGTGAAGATACATTTATTCTTAATTCTCAAGACAACCTTAGTGTATACCTTCGGTCTTTTTTCAAAAGAGAGATAGAAGGTTCTGAGTGTGTAATTTTTCGTGGTACAGACATAATTGGATCTTTTAAAGGGAAGGTGACACTTTCTGGAGTTAAAGTCAAAGAGTTTAAAGGCTCTTCTGAGGCGAAGCGTTACCTTAGACACATCTCTATGGCATTAGGTGTGAGACTTGATGATAATCAGGTGGTACAAAAAGATCGTGATTGGGATATTTCGGAATTTTATATCAAAACAAATCCAGGAGCTTTTTAGTTTTAACATGCATGTGGTGCTCGCTTTCTGACGAGAGATTTTATAGGTAGGCCGTCTGGTGAGTAACATTGGGACAGTATAGTATTCGTATACCATAGACAAATGGCCCGAATTTTGATTTTAGTAGTGTAATTTTGTCGATGATAAGTGTTAAATTTCACACAAAACTGGAAGACATATCTGTTTTACAGCTAGGAGCGGACGTAACAGAGCTAGAATAGTACAGAAACTCCTGCGCATACCCTGCATATTTTCCGAATTTTTCTCTAGAAAATTCTGATAATTGTTTATAGCTCCCTTTTTTCCCATATATTGTCCAAAGAATTTTCTTTATTCTTGCGTCTATTGGAAATGCGTCTAGATGCCCATATCCAAAAAGTGATACACAATCTGCTACTTTGGGCCCGATACCTCTGATCTGAAGTAACGTTTGCACACATTTTTCATAACTAAATTTTTCAATGTCGTTCAGGTCTATATCGTTAGCGCTAACTTTTTTTGCCAGTTCTATGAATCTTTGCTTTCTATAACCGAGCTTGCAATTAGAAAGTTTATCTGCTTTCATAATGACCTCTTCTGGAGTTGGAAAAGAGTGTCTTCCTCCAAGATCTTCCCCACATTCTATGCAGACTGAATTAACCATTTGTCTTATGCGCTTAATATTTGCATTTGTTGCAAGGATGTATGTGGCAACACATTCCCAGCAATCTTGTTTCAAAATTCGCATTCCGGGATATTTGTGAATTAATGTTGAGGCATAGCTATCGTGTTCGCAAATGTCGCTGTAGATATTTTTGAGGTTATCCTTTGCTCGGAAGTAATCTAGCACTGTGTCCTCGCTGGATGTTCCGTCACATTCAAATCCGCTATCTGTTTGTATAAGAGTGACTATTTCTTTTCCAAGAACGCCTTCCCAAACATTATCTTTCTTAATCCATCTATGAGCCTGACCGCACCCAAGTGTATGGTCAAGCGAAATATTCATTCTAAATTGCACAGATGGGGATCATCGACTCAATCTAAATATCTTACACGTGTTCGGTTAAGTATGAGATTTGGCCCCGCTGGATATCCATTAGAGGATAAAACACCTTTGGGTGCATTGAATACTGTTAGAAATTTGGGATTGGACGCTTTAGAAATGGAATTTGTTCATGGTGTGAATATTTCTGAGACGAAAGCGAAAGAAATTGGACTGATTGCTAAGAATAAGGATATTAGATTAAGTGCGCACGCCCCATATTATGTTAGTTTTAATTCCGATAAAGAGGAGTCAAGAAAGAATAGTGTCGACTATGTCATGGATACAGTGAGAGCAGCACATAATTTGGGTGCTTATCTGGTTGTTATACATGCAGCATCGTATGGAAAATCTCCTAAAACTGCAACAGATAATGTTACCAGGGGCTTACTGAAGTGTCGCGAATTAATGGATGATGAAAAGATCAACGATGTGATTCTAGGAATTGAAACAATGGGAAAGAAGGGGACCTGGGGAACATTGGATGAGATTTCTGAGGTTGTGGATAATGTTCCAAACTCACACCCAGTTTTAGATGTGGCACATGTACATGCAAGAAGTGGAGGGTGTCTAAAGTCTGAAAAAGATATGAGAGATATAACAGACAGATTCTTTGTGTTGTCTGGGGAAATTGCACACTTTCATATTAGCTGTATAAAGTATGGTGACAAGGGAGAGATATCACATCTTCCGCTAGTGGCGAAGGATCCTAATATGCAGTATCTTGCAAATGTTTTAAGAGATGTGAAGAAAGATTGTACATTTATATGTGAATCTCCACTCCGAGAAAAGGATGCTATTGTCTTTAGAAATATGTTTTGACCTCAGCATGTTGCGCCATAAGATTTAACTGTGTGTTAATTTGAAGTGTGATATTTTCTACATGCATTACAACTGGTTAGGTTGCGGGAAGAAAGTGTGGAAATATTTTAAATAAGGCACAGATCGCTCTTCGATGTCTTTGACTAGCCAAAATATAGGTT
>JAKSHT010000032.1 GCA_024399215.1 archaeon
TTCCGTCGATCTGCTCCATGGGGGAGAGTCCGAAGTTGTCGTCGACGAGCTGCTTGATCCATTCCTTCTCGTCCTTGGAGACCTCTCCGTCGATTGCACATACGAGGAGGCAGACGGAGATGATGGCGTTCTTGAGGTCTTCGGAGACGACTCCGAGGAGGTCGATCATGAGGTCGACGGTCTTCTTGTACTGCTCGGGATTGTCAAGACCGGAGTTCTTGAAGATTGCAAGAGCCTCGTCGTAGGAGACGTCCTTCTCGACGGTGGCGTCGAAGAGGGGTTTGACGAGTGCGAACTCCTCTTCGTTGGCTTTGTCGTTTTTTCTGATCCTATAAGAAGTACAGCAAAAAAGGCTATTGCTGATATGAAAGAATACGGCATCCCTTCCAAAGTTCTCACTGGCGATAACGACTGTGTTGCACGATATGTTACGAATGAAATTGGAATTACAACTAATGACATTATCATAGGTCCAAACATTGACAAAATGTCTGATGAAGAACTAAAAAGGACCGTAGAAGAATCCAATATTTTTGCTCAACTTACACCCGACAACAAATCGCGTATAGTGCAGGCACTCCGTGCCAATGGGCATATAGTAGGACTTTTGGGAGACGGCATCAACGATGTCATAGCAATGAAAAATGCTGACATTAGTATTTCCGTTGACACAGGCACGGATATTGCAAAAGATACAGCACGAATGATTCTTCTCGAAAAAGATCTAAATACCCTCAAAGAAGGAGCTATAGAAGGAAGAAAAGTCCATGCCAACACAATCAAATACATAAAAATGATAGGCTCCGCCAATTTTGGCTATATGATCTCACTAATACTAGCAACACTTCTTTTCAATTTCAACCCGATGGGCGCCATAATGATTCTCGTCTTTAATTTAGTCAATGATCTTGCCTATCTTACTATCCCTTGGGATAACGTTGAAGATGAATTTCTCCGAAAACCGTGTAGATGGAATATTAATAACATTAAAAATACCATATTCCACTACGGACCACTGTATTTGTTACCAGACATAATGACCTGGTTATTCATAACAACCATACTATTTGCGGCGATCTATGGCCAAGCTAATGAAATTTTTAGTGTGGAGACAGCAAGCAAAAATTCACTTGAAGCAATATTTCAATCATTCTGGTGTATCGAACAATACTGGATACAAGTATGGGTCATTTATGTTGTACGCACCAATAAGTTACCATTCTTCCAGAGTCATCCATCAAAAATTCTAGTCATTGCCACAATCTTTATACTGCTCGTTGGAACAACACTCCCATTCATTGGACCTGTTTGGACAAACGTCGCAGGAATCGAAGTACCAAAAATGCCTCTATGGTCTCTTATATGGCTGCCATTTGTCGCGTGTGTTTTCTTCTTTTTCTCACACCTAATCAAAAGATATATGCTTAAGACGTTCGGCTATTTTGCTTGCTAGGACCAGAAACTCGATAACAATCTTAAAAGCCAGTCTTTATCATACAAACAAAGAATTAAAGTATCCAGGATATCACTACCTTTTACGTCTCAACCTACCCATTGAATACATTTTATACTCCGTCACACAATACACATACTCAGCGATGAAAAGTAAGGCTCTTATACTTGCGGTTATACTTGTCATGGTTTTGCCATATTTCGTCCCAGGCGAGGCCACACCAACACCAAATAACATTGTACTGCACAACAATAACGAAGCAATATTTTTAGAAATATCCAACGGAAAGTCTAACGATACTGGTTGTAACGATCATGGTCAACTAGGTACCGGTACCACCGATAAAGTTCTAACTCCAGTGCAGATCGGAAAAGACCTTGGGAAGGTGACGAATGTAATTTGCGACAATGATACAACACTCTTCACTATCGATGGTAAACTCTACGGATCAGGCAAAAATAACTGTGGTCAACTAGGTACCGGTACCACCGACAATGTTCTAACTCCAGTGCAGATCGGAAAAGACCTTGGGAAGGTGACGAATGTAATTTGCGACAATGATACAACACTCTTCACTATCGATGGTAAACTCTACGGATCAGGCAAAAATAACTGTGGTCAACTAGGTACCGGTACCAATATGGCAGAAACCCAATACCTAGAAAAACAGAAAGAATCTGAAAAATTGATAGCGGTCCCAGAACATCAAAAATCAGACTTGCAAAACGAAATTAAAAAACTAAAAATTGAGAAACCCATCAGAACAAACCTTCATTTGAATATAGACAAGTCATCCATCGCTTTAAAAACCACTCCGTGTGATGTACAGGAACTTAATTACAATTGGAAAATCATCAAAAATGGCAAACCCATATACGATGGCGCATGCGTTAGAGACGAAGTTCCACTCTCCGACGGAAACTATGAAATTTCATGCACAATAACAGAGGTGCCAGGAGAAATAGACACCTCTCCAGGATTCAAAATTGATTCTTCTGGCGACATAAGTAAAGGGGAGTTCAACGCTGATATTATCCCCATTTGTATCTGCATATTACTAGCGATCTCTCTATTAGCTCGCATCCTAAAATGAATGGGGGCGGCTCTATCCACTTACAAGCAGGCGTCATCTAAAGCCTGCTATAATCTCCCGCTGGAAGAACATTAAGCTCCTTATTCCTTACAGATTTAATCGCAGCTACCGTTATGTTAGCCCCGTTCACGGTAGTAAGAAAAGGTATCTCAAGTTCAACAGCTAAACGACGCAATTGGTACCCATCTCTTATAGCCCCCGACTTGAACGATGGAGTATTTATAACCATGTTGATTTTTCCCAGTCTCATAAGGCCTACAGCATTTGGTACCATATTTTCACTAAGTCGAAACACCGTAGTTACAGGAATTCCATGCTCTCTAAGAAACGTAGACGTCCCCTTTGTTGCATAAATTTCAAAACCCATATTATATAACTCTTTTGCAGAATCAAGGACATTTATTTTATCCTGGTCACTAACTGTAATATATACCCCGCCTTTCACTGGCAAATTGTTTCCTGCCGCAATATACGCCTTGTGACATGCCAAATCAAAATTTTTATCGATACCCATAACTTCGCCAGTAGACTTCATTTCCGGAGTAAGTATAGAATCTACGCCAGGAAGTTTCAAAAACGGAAAAACCGGAACCTTGATCGCATAATGATCAATCCCACTATATGCACAGTCTATTCCTAGGTAGCTAAGAGTCTCCCCAAGCATAACTTGTGTGCCAACCTTAGCGAGCGGAATCCCAGTAGCTTTAGATATAAAAGGCACTGTCCGAGACGCCCTCGGGTTGGCCTCTATCATGTACACATCTTTTCTATCCACAACAGCCAACTGAAGATTCATTAAGCCTTTAATTTGAAGAGCCAACGCGGTCTTTTTCGATATACTAAGAACATTATCAATAACCTCTTTACTTAGTGTGAACGGTGGTAAAACCATCGTTGCATCACCTGAATGAACGCCAGCATATTCTATATGTTCCATTATGCCACCGACATATACATTTCCTCCGTCAGCAACAACGTCTACATCTAATTCAACAGCCTTAGTAAGATATTTGTCAATAAGAACTGGATGATTTCTTGAAACTTTGACAGCTGTGTCAACATAATATCTAAGTTCTTCAGCAGAATAGAGAATCTCCATTCCTCGTCCCCCAAGAACATATGAGGGCCTTACAAGAACAGGATATCCTATCCTCTCGGTGATCTTACTTATCTCTTCAAACGAATATCCAGTTCCAGATTCCGGCTGTTTAATACCAAGCTCATTCATAAGTTTAGAAAATTTCTCTCGATCCTCTGCAACATCCATCATCTCGGGATCAGTCCCAAGAATTTTCGTCTTAGTGCCTTTTAACGCATTCTTCAAGTCAACAGCAAGATTTACGCTTGTTTGTCCCCCAAATTGAACAATAACACCATCTGCATTCTCCATTTCAATGACATTAAGTACATCCTCGAGACTCAAAGGCTCAAAGTACAACCTATTTGCAACATCGAAATCTGTCGATACTGTCTCAGGATTATTATTGATAACAACTGCTTCCACACCAGCTGTTTGAAGCGCCATAACACTATGGACGCAACAGTAGTCAAATTCTATTCCCTGCCCAATACGAATAGGGCCACCTCCGACAATAACGACAGACTTTTTCATCTCTTTGCAGATCGGTTCAGACGAATTCTCATATGTGGAATAAAAATAAGGTGTCTTTGCCTCAAATTCAGCTGCGCAAGTATCAACTGCCTTATAAACAGGAGTAATGCCACATAGCTTCCTTATTTTACGAACCTCTCCCTCCTCTTTTCTAATGAACGAGGCAATTGTAACATCCGCAAATCCCATCTCCTTCGCCTTTTTGAGAACGTAAGGTGTAAATTCTCCATTTTGGAGTCGATTTTCCATGTCTATAATGTTTTTAATCTTATACACAAAAAAGCTCTCCCAGCACGCAAGTTCTGATACTTCTTGTGGAGACATTGCTCTCCTCAATGCCTCAGCAATAACGAAAAGATGTCTATCAGTCGTATGTACTAACTCATCCTTGATGTCCTCATCTGACATGTCTAGATTATCAAAATACATACTACCCGTTTCCAGTGATCTTACCCCCTTAAGAATAGTCTCTTCAAAAGTACGTCCTATGGACATTGTCTCTCCGGTGGACTTCATCTGTGTCCCAAGATGTCTATCAACCGTACGAAATTTATCGAAAGGCCATCGAGGTATCTTAACGACAACGTAATCTATGGAAGGTTCAAACGATGCATACGTGGTTCCAGTTATTTTGTTGATAATTTCATCCATTGTGTACCCAAGAGCAATCTTTGCCGACACACGAGCAATTGGAAATCCTGTTGCCTTGGACGCTAAAGCCGACGATCTCGATACACGTGGATTGACCTCAATAATACGATATTCTCGACTAGAAGGATTGAAAGCGAATTGTACATTGCACCCTCCTTCGATTCCAAGAGTTCGTATAACCTTAATTGCCGATCTTTTAAGACGAAGATTATCTTCTGCAGAAAGTGTAAGGCACGGAGCGCAAACAATACTTTCCCCCGTGTGGACCCCCATAGCATCAATATTTTCCATATTACAAACAACTATGCAATTGTCATTGCTGTCTCTCATAACTTCATATTCATACTCTTTCCATCCAAGCACCGACTCTTCGACAAGAACTTGATGAATACGAGAGTAAGCAAGCCCTTTTCCACATATGTTTCGAAGATCTTCCTCGTTGTAAGCAATGCCGCTTCCAGTACCCCCAAGGGTATATGCAGGACGGATAAGCACAGGATATTTACCAATCATTTCAACTGCTTCAAGTGCATCTTCAATGGTATTCGCACTCTTACTTAGTGGGACAGGTTCTCCAATTCTCTGCATTGTCTCCTTAAAAAGTTCACGGTCCTCTGACATCGCAATTGCTTCGGGCTGTGTTCCAAGAAGTGTTACCCCATATTTTTCTAATACACCCGTGTCCGCTAGTTCAGAGCAAATATTGAGCGCTGTTTGTCCACCCATTCCTGCAAGAATGCCGTCTACTTTCTCTCTCTCTATAATCTTTTCAATAACACTCGTTTGCAATGGCTCTATATAAACAGAATCCGCCATATCTGTATCAGTCTGTATAGTGGCTGGATTTGAATTAACAAGGACTGTCTTGTACCCCTCCTCCCTAATAGACTTACACGCCTGAGATCCAGAAAAATCGAATTCTGCCGCCTGTCCGATAACGATTGGGCCAGAACCAATGATCATAATTTTTTTGTAGTTCTTCCTCACCGCATCGCTTCCCTAATTTCTTCAATAAATGTATCAAATAGATATTTTCTAGTCTCGGGAAG
>JAKSHT010000033.1 GCA_024399215.1 archaeon
TGCTTGGGCTCGTGGTCTAGGGGTTATGACGTCGTCCTTACAAGGCGAAGGTCGCTGGTTCAAGTCCGGCCGGGCCCACTATGTTCTCGGCAGATTAGGCATTCATGCTAGTTTCGTTTAGTTTTGTTACACAACTCTTTGGGGCAAGTGGCTAAGAGCTATCGGTACTGAAGTTCACGATTCAAAAAGTCACTTTGCTTGAAACAGAACACTTATATCTCTAAAATTTAACAGGTTCCAATCTCGCAAGGGCTTCTTTTATTTTGGAAATTGGTTGCGTTACTGTCATTCTTACATACCCCTCCGCAGATTCGCCAAATCTAGATCCAGGAGTTACTACAACACCAGCATCCAACATTTTTTTAGTGCATTCCATGGAAGTTTTACACTTGCCGTCGAACCAGATATAAAAAGTTCCTTTTGGCATTCTTACATCAAACCCGATTTTATTAAGACCCCTTACAAGAACTCTTCTTCTTTCAGCGTATTCGTCCATATTCTTTCGAATAGCTAGTGGCATAGACCCGTCATTGCCATACATGCCAAGAGCTCTGGTTGCAGCTTTTTGTATAAAAATAGGAGCACCGGAATCAATTTGACCTTTACACTTTTTAAGGCCTGCAATAAGGTCCCTATTTCCTACCGCGTAACCAAGTCTAAATCCAGTCATATTAAAAGTCTTAGAAAATGAGCCAAACTCAATGGCATCCATTCCAGCCTCTAAAATAGATGGGGCTTTGTACCCATCATAACACATCTCACAGTACGCATTGTCATAGCAAAGAATAGTTCTATTCTCCTGACACCAATCGTATACTTCTCTTAAATATGCCAAATCACACGTTGCGCCTGTGGGATTGTTTGGATAATTGATGTAAAGGATTTTAGCCCCCGTGGGGCAATCATTCACATCAAGAAGCCAGTTTTTATCTGCTTTTATAGGGACCTTAACACATTTCGCATTGTTAAACACAGTTGCAGCTCCGGAGTAAACTGGATAGCCTGGGCTTGGTGCAATTATAATGTTCCCTGGGTTAACGAATGCTTGTGCGATATTAAATATGCCCTCTTTAGACCCAATAGTGATGCAGACTTCAGCGTTGGGGTCAATATCGACCTTAAATCTTTTCTTATACCACTCTGCAACGGCTTCTCTTAAATCTTCTTCACCTGCAGACGATGAGTACTTCTGATTTGATGTTACCGTCGATGCTCTTTGCATCTCTTCCACGATTATGCTTGGAACGGGAAGGTCTGAATCTCCAATTCCGAAATCAATTACATCCGAACCTTTCTTTCTTATTGTATCCTCAAATTCAGCAAAGAGGTAAGGAGGTAATTTTTTCAGTTTTTCTGAAAATTCATATTTCATTAGACGTTTCCTTCAGTGTTGTACTCGCCTGTATAGACGTAACTGGCAGGCCCCTCCATTACTACGGATTCGAAATTTTCATTTACGGTAACCTTTAGCCATCCACCAGGAAGATGCACGTCAATTGGCACATTGAAAGGTACAAGGCCGTTAATTGCGGCTGCAACGGTGGCAGCACATGCACCTGTGCCACATGCTAATGTCCATGCCACTCCTCTTTCATAAACACGAACATACAGTTTCCCATTCGAAACTTTAGCGAATTCTACATTTGTCTTTTTAGGAAATATATAGTACGATTCAAGTACCGGGCCAAGTTTTTCAATAACATCATCACTTAGATTATCAAATGTCACAAAGTGTGGGTTCCCCATTGATACTGCTGTTCCAGTGATTCTTGAACCATCAATTTCCAGCTCCTGAGCGATCATCTGTCCTTTAAAATCAACAGGTATCTTCGTACATTCGAGAATAGGGGCGCCCATATCAACTCTTACTGTTTTTGTTATTCCGTTTTCTAAGAATACTTCGACACCAAGGTTTCCCTTCAATGTTTTGATGACAAATTTTGTTCCGTTTACAAGTCCAAAATCGTGTGCAAATTTAGCGGCACACCGGATACCATTCCCACACATCTCCGCTTCGGAACCATCAGCATTAATAATTCTCATTGTTAATTGAGAATCCTTTCCTCCAGATGAAATGTAAAGGACTCCATCCGCTCCTACGCCAAAATTACGGTTACACATTTTTTTGCATAGATTGTTATCTACTTTAGCATCACTACCGTTGTTGTTAATGATAATAAAATCGTTACCTATTCCTTCATACTTCCAAAACTTCATTTGAGTAACCTCTCAGGAATAATTTGATGCTCCCAAATATCTTCCATAGTTTCAGAATCACGAATAAGTTCCGCGTTTCCGTTATTAACGAGGACTTCTTTGCATCTTGGCCTTGAATTGTATACACTTGACATTGAAAATCCATATGCACCGGCGTTGTAAACAGCCACAATATCTCCGATTTGTGGATCGGGGAGGGCTCTGTCACAAGCTATATAGTCTCCTGACTCACAAATTGGACCAACCACATCATACTTTGCCGTACAAGCCTTGTTGAACTTATTGGCAAGAACAACGTGATGATACGAGCCATAGAGTGTAGGACGTATTAGTGTGTTAAATCCAGCATCTGTTCCAACGTACTTTTTAGGTCCAGCATCCTTAATGTCATTACATCTTGTGAGCATTATTGTTGAATCGCAAACAATATACCTTCCAGGCTCAAGACAAACTTTTCTGATGCTGCTTTCCTCAAGTATTATTTCAGAAATTGCCGAGGCGAGATCTTCGACATTAAATTCCTCCTCTTGAGGCTTATATGGAACTCCGAGACCGCCACCGAAATTAAGAAATTCCAATTTAATGCCTAGTTCTTCTTCTAATTGGTTGGCGATGTTAATTAACACCTCAACGGCGTCCAAGAACGGATCTATACTGTTCCCCCCAGAACCCGTATGAGCGTGTATTCCTTTTAGACTAAAGCCTAACTCTTGTGCTCTAATGTATGCCGGAAGCACACGATTCATTGGTATTCCAAATTTGGAACCTTTTCCACCAGTCATTACCTTGGCATCATAACCAGATACCACGCCAGGTGTAATCCTTATAGATAATGGGAATCCCTTTGTCCTGGGCCCTAATATCTCCGCAAGTTTTTCTAGTTCTGCCTCTGAATCAATGTTGATTTTGCAGCCTGTCTTGACAACTGCCTCTAGTTCTTTTATACCAACGCTAACTCCGGTATACATTATTTTATCAGGAGAAAATCCGGCCTTAAGGCACGTAAGTACCTCTCCAATAGATACCGTGTCAACACAGCTTCCTTCCTGATTTAAAATCTTCAGTATCGCAAGATTTGTGTTTGCTTTGCACGCGTAATAAATCTCAGTATCCATAAATTTTGAGAATGAGTCGTACACCTCACGGTAATTATGCCTGAGAATCTGTTCATCAGTAACATAAACAGGTGTCCCGAACTCATTAGCAAGATCTGTAACAGGCACTCCTCCGAATTGCATAATGCCATCCTTACTTTCAAAATCTCTCATAATCTCACTTTCTTTCAGTAAATAACATTCTTGCGAAGGATTTCGATAATGATTATTGCGTTATCGGCTGTAACAGCAAAATTAAACCAGTTATCCTTCAAAAACCATCTTAATACTAGCCTCTGCCTCCATAACCACAGAAGTATATCTCTGTAGAATCTACGTCTGTCAAGAAGACCGCCCCGAGTAATATAAGTGTAGCGTCATCTCACACATTAGCTTCTCGGCGCCCCCACGCTCTGCTAGCTTATTAATGTACTTTAATGGCTCATTTTGTATTTTGAACTATGAGTGAGAAATCCGGTCAAGAGGAACGTAAATGTGCTAAATGTACTTCTCGAATCCTCGAGTTGTAATATAATTTTTGCATTAATGGCTCGTATAGAATTTGCCAGTTTGTGTAGTTAGTTTAAAAGACCTGATTTTTACAATCATGTTGCTGGTGTAGAATGTTTCTTGCTCTCTCCATGATATGATTTGCAGAAATATTTGCCGAAATCGAAGTGTTATCTTGGAATAATAGTGTACTTTTGGGGAACAATATTATGGATTCGCGTAACGTAACGTACATGACGCGCATCCCTAAGATCAGTATATTCTCTTCCGTTTATTCACAAGATAGTTAACAATACGCGAAGATATTGAAAAGAGGGAGATGGTTGCAGAGTGATTGTATATGTATAACAGTGTACGTTATGCAAATCGATAATCTCTGCTGATTACCTAACGCCAATATTTCCCAGATTTGTACCTTTCTAACACACTTCCGTCTTTTAAAATACTGATGTCTTTACCACCAGTGACATATCCAATAACTGAAAAATTAACATCACAGTTCTGTAAAACTTCAATGTCTTTTTTTGAGAATGTAAACATTAGTTCGTATTCTCCTCCCCACTTAAGCATCAAATCTTCCTTTGAAACATCACTATGACGACTGACTATGTCAACATCATTGCCTTCTGGAAGAAATTCCCAAATAATGTCCATTCCAACGTGACTCTGCTCACATACGATGCTGGCTGCGGTTGCTAATCCATCTGACAGATCAATACACGATGTGACTTTACCAGTTTCGGAAAGGGATATGCCTTCCTTTACACGAGGAATTGGAGTCATTAATGAAAACACTGCGTCTTTGGCTTCAATTTTGTTTTTGATGGCATAAAATCCTGCCGCTGGAGAACCTAATGACCCTGTGACTGCGACAACATCCCCGATTTTAGCACCGTTTCTCATCATAGGCTTACGATTCCCCATTTTTCCTAATGCGGTGCATGATATAACTCCGGTACCAGGTTTTGTGTCACCACCAATGATGAATGCATTACATAATTCGGCGCACTGATCTATTCCGCTAACTATATCGTATAGACATGATTCATCTATATCCGGTGGGAGTGCTAGAGACGTAATGAGGCCTATAGGTTCCGCACCCATTGCAGCTAGATCACTAAAGTTTACAGCTGCTGCCGTCCATCCAAACTTCTCATAAGTCATTGTTTCTGGCATATGTCTTTCGAAGGTAACAATGTCAGAACATACAACTATGTCATTGGTTTCAATAATAGCAGCATCATCATCCGTGCCAAGTATTCCACTTGGCCTTATTATGTTCTTAATGTTTTTGACGAGTTGGTGCTCGTCTACATTTTTCAACAGTGCCATCGTGTTCTCTTTATTAATTAAACTTTATAAAAAACTAAAGAGCAAGATGTCTTGTTTTAGTATATTTGGAGAGGTTGACACCAAATCTAATGCCTAAAATGCGAAAGATTCGAAAAATATTGATGAAATTTTAACTCGGCCTTTACATGCCAACCAATGTTTCGTGCTTCAAATTCACATAAATAATTTTCGAGAGTGAGATTACTTTTACGAGTGTTATAAACATGCTTGGACAATTTAGAATGTGGGGGTAGGATATGGGCCTATAGAATGGCAGACGTAATCTAGAATTATAGAAAGGTGTTGATGTTATGGTGGAAGAAGAATGACGTTTGTTAGTGAAGAATTCTTCGTAGAAAAAAGAAGACGCTGGCGTGTATTACTTTTAAATTATGTGTCAGTTTTTCATAGCAGTATGATGAGGATTCATGATCACTACTACTTATCTGATTCCTGATTTACCTTTTGTTCAATCGAAATTTTTAGAGTATTTAAGGTCTTATTACATCAGTAGACCTAATTTAATAGACAAT
>JAKSHT010000034.1 GCA_024399215.1 archaeon
GAATGTTAAATTTTTATTTTTTTGAAAATAATCCGACTTTATTTTTGGAACGTCGGCTTATTTGTAGTACTTTTGCTCTCGCTTAGGCATTATTACGACAAACCGGATGTAACGCAGGGATAAAAACTGGAAGCGTTCGATATATCGAGAGTTTGTCAACCTGTGGAGGGGTTATTCCATTCCGATGGTCGATGCGCAAGGGAGAAGTAGTCGGAGGCTTCTTATTCCAAACTTTGCGTGAGAGGTACTTCTGGGGTACAGGCAGGTTAGCATAGGCGCTGCCACCACATCAGCAACAGAAGATCACCGAGATTGCACCGCTGTACATGATAATTGTAACAGAATGCGTCTTTTGACGTATGCTGTCATCGTTGTCGTGTACAGCGGTTTTTGCGTATAATAAACTCTCGTCGCGCAAAAACATTAGGCTGTAGAGAGATATTGAAAAATTCAAAACAAACAACAAATGAAGTTGACAAAATCTCTTCCTGTTATCAAGGAACGCAACTGTAATGTATCATTCGTTCTTGATTCACGCACTCAGCGACGTAACGCCACAGAGTTTCCGTTATCCCTACGTTTTACGATTGACCGTAAGTTCTTTTACATCGCTGTTGGAGGTACATACTCCGAAAGACACTTCTCTGACATCTGCAACGCCACCAAAAGTTCGTCGGTGAACTATAAAGAACAGAAAAAATGGCGAGAGGATTTTCTTCCAAAGTACAAAACGTTATTGGAGAATTTGAATAAAGGGGATATGCTTACTTACGAAATGGTGCGTCTTGCTGTCTTAACGGGTAATTCTGCCATCACAGAAATTAAGATCGAAAAAGAGGATGCTTCTTTCATGGGCATTTGGGAAGACTATATCCACCATCTGTTTTACGATAATAACGGAAAACAGTTCACTACAGGAGAAAGTTACCAATGCGCCATCAAGTCATTTAAGACCATTATGGGCGAAGACTGCATCAAGGGTTTTAATATTGGCGTACCAGAGCTTCAGAAGTGGAAGGAGGGAATGCTCAATGGAGTAAAGGACAAGAATGGCAAATTGGTTGGCAAGATCAGTGAAACCACATGTGGAATCTATCTTCGATGCTGCAGAACGATATGGAATCGCTGTGTAAGCATGGGATTTCTCGTTGATGCAAAATATCCATTCTCCAACAAAGAAGAGTTAGGATTAGTATCAATTCCGAAAGGCAAACTACGTCGTAAATTTCATCTCAATGTACAGCGTATGACTGAACTCTACAAACTCTTTATTACAAAGAACTATCCAAAGCATTGGAAGAAAGACTACATAGAAAGAGCCAATCATTCTCTCGGTCTATTTCTTACGCAGTATCTCTGCAATGGATTCAATATGGCAGATGCAGGTCGTCTGACATACGATGAATACTATTTCCAAACAGAAGGAAAAGCCTTACATTTCTATCGCAAGAAGACGGAAACAAGAAGCAAGGATGGCTCAGAGGTTATTGTGCCTATCATTGAGCCATTGCAGATTATCCTTGATGAGCTTGCAGCACCGCCAGCTTGTGACGAATATGTATTCCCAGAGATCCTTGAAGGCGTACAGACAGAGAAACATCGTAGAAAACGCACATCTCAGGTAAATGCCAATGTCCGTCATCATATCATACGTATATGTAAGGATGCTTTAGGTTGGAATGAGAACATCGAACCATCCAATACATGGGCACGTCATTCCTTTGCTAACAACCTGCGTAATGCAGGTGTGCCTTTGGATTATCTATCTGAAAGCATGGGGCATTCTGGTAGTGATCACACCGTTACTCAGATTTATCTTGATACCTATCCATTGGAGAAGCAGATGGAGTATAATGCCAAACTTCTTAATCTGAAACCAATATCATCAGATCGAGCAGCACTGATAGAGAAACTAACAGCACTATCAGACGAGCAACTGGCAAAATTATTAGAAGGCAATAAATCATAGTTATTTATAAATCCCTATGAATACCAAGGTCAGCATCTTAGCTCTTCAACTGTGATGTTGACCTTGTACTTTGTATATATACATGCACATTCTGTATATTATACGATCGATGTATGTTATATACAGCTATTTATCACAAACAGAATGTCCACATCATACATAACCGTGTATAATGTGGACAATATTTTTATTGACAATACCATGTGTATTGTAATCAACATGTATAGAACCGCTATGTGTTTTTATTTCCAGCATTCTTCAACACATTATTTGCAATATGTATAGAAGACCGAGAAGATAACGTTCTATCACAAAGCCTATACGCAATATACATATTGCCTATGTTGAAAACAATACATCCTTGGCCGACCGATGCTTTGCCTCTGGATCTATAGTACCATGTTTCCGCTCATACCGACTGATGCCTTCCATGTACATTGCCTGAACTACGGCATTGACGTGCAATCCTTCCTTTCTTGCGATGGCCTTTACCTTACGAACGATAGTCTTGTCACAGATTACCGTAAACGCTTGCCATGAAGGTTCTTTTCTTGTCTTTTTCTGCTTTGGAAGGGCATTCTGAGGCATTTCTGAGGGTTCAGGAGGTGAATTTGAGGGTTTAGATGGTGGTTCTTCTTTCGTCTCTACAGGGGCAGAAACAGCGTTTTTTCGCTTCATGAAGGCTCCTGCCAAGTCTATACTTGCATTACTCATTATTGTCCTCCATTTGGGCGTTGATAGCCTCTATTATTGGTTCAAAGGCATACATCACACCATTGCGCTGATAGCTGTCAAGCGGTTTGATGGTGCTGTAGCAGTGGTAGATGACGCTCTGCTTGATTCTTGGAGTAATCACGCCATAGTCTCCCAATATGTCGTGCATAACCATTCGCTCCTCTCTTACGCTTTCGCGACGTTCATCCGATAGAACGATATTATTGGGGACGATGAATACCTTGGCATCACTTACCATATTGAAGACATCAAGAAATCGCTTCGTTGCATCCACCGTATCGCTATCATATCGAGTCGGCACTACAACGATGTCTGCCGCATTGTAAATATGCTTCAGATTCTCATCCTGAATGTTTCCAGGGCAATCGATGATTATACACCCTGGTATCTGCTTAAGATTCTGCATCACGTCCTCCACGGGTATCTCGTCAAAGTTGGCAAGCGACTGGACATCCCAAGGTATCTCGGCATTGGGATTTGCCTCCATTTCTCTTTCACGATGGCTATATAAGGACTGCTGAATATCAGCGTCAACAACTGCAACAGGGATGCCCTGCTGACTGAGATAATTGGCAAGTACGCCACTCAGGACAGTCTTGCCCACTCCGCCCTTTACATTGGCGGTAAGAATTATTAAATTCTTCATGATTTTACGTTTTAATTTAACCTCGAGCTTGCTCCCCTTTGGGCTTGGAGCCTTACCCTATTTTTTTCAATTAGGGGGTATTAGGCTACCCCCTTAATTAAAATTACGTGGATAAATGCACGACTATGACCAAAGTCATCCATGTGCAAGCACCAAAGGAGAGCCTCAGCTATGAGGTAGATTAATGATTTGTTACTACCCATCCAAGTTCAAAGTATTTGCCGTCAGCAGATGGGATTTTGCTGACGATACCGTTCTTCTCCATAAGGCTCAGAAGGGATGCTACGGTGTGATGACTCCAGCCGAATTCCGCAGCAAGCTGATGACAGGACAATCGCACGGAATTACGAGACCCATACAGGTATTCGAGGATATTCAAGAAGGCCTCTACCCTACTTGCCTTCTTGACCTTCATTCCAAGCATCAGGAACAATGCGGATAATCCCTTGGATTGCTCCTTGAAACCGTCTGTGAATGACAACTCCATAGCATTTTCCTGACGAGCTAAAATGATGACATTTTCATTACTTAGCTGAATGAGGAATTCTTTTACCAAATGGTTGTCCCATCGCCAAGCTTTTGCAAGCTGATTGTACGATGTAACGTAGCAACCATCATCGGTTTCCATTATCATTGTGTAAAGGTACTCGAATGATTCACATCGGGTGAATCTACGTCCAGATTCTGCATGCAGATACTGGAGAACTGTTGTTGAAATTTTTAAGTCCATTTGTGATGTGTTGTGATTTATGTTTAATAGGAACCTATTTCGTTTACTCCATATCATCTCATCAGAATCAGCAATATGTATATTATGAACAACATGTTCAATGCCAGATGTGATCTGAATGTCTTACGATTTATTATCTGTTCCACACCCACCATTTGCCTTGACAAGTGCAAGTGCCTTATCCCCATCGATCACGATTTTACGTCCCATCTGAGTGATGGCTTCGTTTATTACGCCACTCTTCTTGATACGGTTGGCGGTAGGGACACTGCATCCGAAAATCTGTGCAATGCCTTCAATGCCATAGAACATGCGCTTCGGTTGAATTACCTGAGCAATGACGTCGTACTGTGTACCTCTGCTATTGACAAGCAGGAAATAGAGCTCTTCGCCTCTCATCTTTGCCACAGGCTTCTGCATGAGCTGATCAAAATTAAATTCTTTTGTCATTTGCTTTTTGGTTTATGTTGTTGTTTATTTAATTTATCGTGATTTGCAAACCGAGTGCAAAGGTATATACGATTGCGTCCTGACTGAAAATCCGTGTCCTACCACGATTTCATTTTAACTTATTTTGGAAATCCGTTCCGCTGATTTACAAAAGTGGAACACCTCCGTATAAACTCAGTGATATTATCTTGCATAACGCAACAAACTTAATGAGAGTTACTGCGTCTTGCTGGATTTCAGATGCAAAGTTAATATGAATTGGAACTCATCCCAAAATCAACAAATTTCACGATTTTAGTTTAACAGTTTTTGGGAATACCTACCACTGGTTTACAAAAATGAAAGTTTCTGATGTTTTTGAGGGTATAAAGATCTGTATTTACAAGAGGGATGAAGATCATCAATAAAACGATTTCAAAAATAAGGGGGCATAAAAAAACACATAGAAATATTCCTCTTTTAATGGAATTTTATTACCTTTGCAAAGGTGAATACAAACTTACAGCAGTTATAGAAATAATAGCACACATCATGGCAAAAAGAAACAACATACCACCTGCACTTAAACCTGTACACCCAGGTGAGATCTTGAGGGAAGAACTAAAAGAACGTAAGTTGACTCAGAAAGCATTTGCCGAGCAAATCGGGATGCGCCCCTCGCATCTGAACGAACTCATCAAAGGAAAAACATCAATGACCATTGCCATTGCAGACAAATTGCAGGAAGCACTTGGCATAGACTCACAATCATGGATTAGCTTGCAGACTCAGTATAACTATGACCTGCAGGCACAGAAAGGAAACGAGCTTGAACACTACAACAAGGCTCGATGACAACGCTTTATCCCATATATTAAAGCCAAACGAAATGAAAAGAACAATCATATTTGCAGTATGCATAGGACTTTTACTATTTGCTATCATCCTGAATTACATCCTGCAATTACATATAACCGACCACATTATAGGAAACTGTGAAAATTTGTCAACTCAGTATTGTAAAATCGATAATAAACATGTATGCTTAAATTGCTTTAGTAAACATGAAAATCATGATACAGTTGATTTAAGAAACTATTTACCTTAAGATGAAATCAAGGATTTTGATGATGGAATTAGAAGATTTGAAAAAACTCT
>JAKSHT010000035.1 GCA_024399215.1 archaeon
TTATGGCGGTACTTCAGAAGAGGATAGATAGTATTGAGATTGACATGCCTCCAATGAATGTTTCCCTTGACGACGTGATTAGGGGGCTCAAGTATGCAGGTATAGAGGTTCCATCCGGAATTAGAGGCAGGTTATCCATATGGGGAGCACTTATAGAAGAGGCCGATGCGGCAATTGTGATGGAAGAAGCTCCATTCTCGTTTGGCTGTGTTGGATGTGAACGTTCGGGCCTTATGGTAAAATATCTGATTAAAAGACGCGGAATACCAGTACTTAACGCGATCTATCCAAAGACGGAGGAAGAAGGGAAATATTTTGTGGCGGAGACAAAGAGATTCCTTGAGAGCTTAGATGCGAAAAGAGTGAAGGTGAAACAATGATCAAAATTGCACAGCTTTCATGTGGTACTGAGTACAGTGGTGTCCAATGTGAAATAGAGAAGGCTGCACGTAGTGTTGGAGCAAAAGTGGTCTACCCTGATGTGTCGGCGGAGGATATCTTCGATGCAGTTAAAAGATTTGGACTGAACCCAAGGTCTGCACAGCTTAAACTCATGATTGCGAGGGCTGTGCAGCTTGCGGATGGCCTCTATGACGCGGATTCCGTGTTCATAGCTACATGTTTTAGATGTGCGGAAGCAGCACTTGTTAGAAACGAACTTAGACGATTTATTCAAGAGAATACTAGGCTTCCTGTCGTTACGTATTCATTTACAGAGAGACTTAAGGCATCACAGCTTCTTACGAGGATGGAGGCTTTAGTCACTACTGTAGAGAGAAAGGAAATTCTTGCAAGGACAAAACAAACAGGCCTTACAGCAGGTATTGATTCTGGGTCGACGACAACAAAGGCTGTTGTCATGAGAGATAATGTGATAATCGGTAAGTGTTGGGCAACAACTGGAGATGTTGTTCAGTCAGCAACCGAAGTTTTAGGCGAAGCTTTAAAGCAGGCAGGCGTCGGCTTGAGTGAAGTTGAGTCTATTGGTACAACTGGATACGGTCGTTTTACGATTGGCAAGCATTTTGGAGCAAAGCTAATTCAGGAAGAATTGACAGTAAATTCCAAAGGAGCAGTTTGGCTCGCTGACAAACATAAAGGGGAAGCGACTATTATTGATATTGGAGGAATGGACAATAAGGCAATTACTGTCCGTGATGGTATTCCGGATAATTTTACAATGGGAGGTGTTTGTGCAGGAGCATCGGGACGTTTTCTTGAAATGACGGCGAAGAGGCTTAAGATTAGCATAAAAGATCTTGGCCCATACGCTATCAAGGGGGAATGGAGGAATGCAAGGATGAACTCTTATTGTTCTGTTTTTGGTATCCAGGATCTTGTTACAACACTTGGAGAGGGAAAATCGTTTGAAGATGTAGCAGCAGCAGCGTGTCATTCGGTTGCGGAACAAGTATACGAGCAGCAGCTTCAAGAAATTGATGTTAGGCATCCAATAATTCAAGTTGGAGGGACATCTCTTAACGTTGGTCTTGTGAAAGCGATTGGAGAGGTTCTCGGAGAGTATCCAGTTGTTCCGAAAGATTCACAGTTTATCGGGGCAGTTGGAGGAGCGCTGTTGAGTTCGGGATTTCTGTGAGGGGTTGTATGGACATAGAGGTGACAGGTACGGATGTCTATGCAAACAATTCGTATGCGAGTTTGTTTGAAACAATCATGAATGATGTTGGGAAAGCAATTCTTATAGACAAAGCGAAGATGGTTCTCAAACCCGATATCCCTCTCTTTGTTTTTAGTGTTAAATTAACAAACGGTCCCGTTAATAAAACTATATCGGATGCCGCCTCTATAAGACAAGATAGAAAAGAGACACACATTTGCATTTCTGATGAGAAATTTGCACCAGAAATACTTTCACAACTCTGGAAACGTTATGGAAGAAGCAACGTAGATCAGCAGACACGGTTTGATCTTATAGTTAATGGTGGTGACGAGAATGAGATTGCCAGTTTACCGATTTCTTCTGGGGAAGATTTTATGAAAGAGATAATAGGGGCTCTTTGGAGAGTAATGCCTGAGGGAATAAGGAGTAAACACAATATATGCGATTCCAACGTTGTGACAATAATTGCCACAGAAGAAATCATGAGACCGGAAATGATTGAGGAGGGTAAACAAATTCATAGATCTCTCGGAGGCATGTGTTAATGTTTGATGTTATGATGTATGATGGAGGGGTGTATCGTTCAAAAGAACTTTATGAGGCGATAGAGGATAGTGGAGGCGTTATACTTCAGAAAGTGAAAAGCGCTCAAATGTTGTCCGTTATTATGTCAGTTCCAAGGGAGGATAAAGCGCATTTAACCAAAGTTTGTACAGATATTGGTGGTCAAGTTAGAAGTGTTCCTTTGGCTGGAACGGAAATAGCTGTTGTAGGCTGCACGCTGGGTAGACATCACATGCCACATCCTATTTGCGATATAGCTGAGGAAATTAGACAATATGGGGGCATCTCTGTGGTCATGGGACTTGCGAGAGGCCGTGGAAAAGCAACTTCCCAGATATCTGCGTATGAAAAAAGTATTCTCGAAGAATACGACGCAGTGGTTTTTATGCTGGGAGATTTTCAGCATTGTGTAGAGTTCAAAAAGCATCTCTTCGAAGACATAAATGCGCCTGTGATACTAGTCTGTGGTCCTAGACCTGATGGGATCGAAGATTACTGCGAGGCGATTATACCTGGTGTAGGTCGTAAAGCTGAAAGAATGAAATCTGCTGAGGAGAGAGAAAAACTAGAAGAGATTGGAGAAACCATCAGCAAAATTATCGAACAAAAGAAAACAATGCTTGATGAGGATCCATTATTCATACACCCCGCAGAGCTCAAACAACTGCTAGAAATGTACGAACCGATTGATATGAGCCTAAGACCCGCACCTATTGTTCTCCACCTTGATGGACTTCGAGTTAAGATTCCTTATTCGAAGCATAAGGATTATTTTGATAATCTTGTAGTTTACGGTCATAAACTTAATGATATTGCTAGGGTGTATGAATCCAAGATAGATGATAGTAGTACGATAATTCGAATAAAAACACACTCGGAAGTTGGGGCCAGATAGTCGAAATGGTCCGAAAAGGAACGTACGTTCTCTTTCTGTATCTGAATAGAGATGTAGAGATGAAGGTCGGGGCCTTAGGTTCTGTTAGATTGTCTTCTGGGAGTTATTGTTACGTAGGTAGTGCGATGAATGGTCTTGATCATCGCGTTAATCGACATCTTTCAAAAGTAAAGAAAGTACATTGGCACATTGACAGATTGACGCTGGTCGTAGATGAGGCATTTGCCTATGAGTGTGAAGAAGAGATCAATACTGAATGCTCTATAGCTGACCTCATGCTGCATATTGGATGTATTCCTGCAATCGAGGGATTTGGGTGTTCAGACTGCAATTGCAATACTCATCTTTTTCGAGTGGAAACTTCTAAGGTGATATCTGCATTATGTAATCATGGATTCCATAGATTTAAATCAAAAATATCTTCCATTTAGCCTGTTTGATTTTGTCCAAAGAATTATTAAATAGTGCTATAATAACGGAGCAGTCGAGAGTTACTTGATGTAGGTGGGGGTATTAGGTTGAAAGGAAATGGTGACGAACATTTATCACGCAAAGTCACGCCCGAGATTTTAAGCAAGCTCCGTGAGATAGTTGGCGAGGATAACGTTAACACAAATGAAATGGACAGAATGCTTTACAGCCACGATCTTGCTCCTCTTCCAAAAGAGGCGGGATTTGCGTTTAAAAATATGCCTGACGTTATTGTCAGGCCTTCGACTGTTGAGCAACTATCAAAGATTGCTGCTCTTGCATTCAAGGCAGGTGTTGCGATTACGCCAAGGGGAGCTTCTACTTGGGGTCTTGGAGGGTCGATGCCTGTATTGGGCGGTGTTCTTGTGGATATGTCATCCAAGTTTAACAAGAACATTGTTGTTGATAAAGTCAACATGACTGTTAAGGCGGATGCCGGATGTACATGGAAACAGGTGATGGAGGCGTGTGAAAAAGACGGATTGTTTGTTGGTTCAACGCCGTCGAGCTTTCCATCAGCAACTCTTGGAGGTTGGGTATCAACCGGCGGTATAGGAATCGGGGGGTATAAGTATGGTGGAGCTAGGGAAAATCTGATGAACCTAGAAGTTGTCCTCTCAGACGGAACGATTCTCAATACGGGTTATGATAATGTCGGCAATAATATGTCCGGATATAACCTCAACCAGCTTTTCGCGGGTGCGGAGGGGACACTTGGCCTTATAGCAACGGTTACGCTTAGAGTTTATCCTAAAGGAGATCTTAAGTTCCTGGGATATGACTTTGACAATCTCAAGGATATGCACCAGCCTATTCAAGATATTGTCAGGCATCCCAGTGTCAGGCCTCTTCATATAGCATGGTCTGATAGGAATCATTTTGAGAATCAGAGGAGGGCTGGCGTTCATGCACCTGATGTAGAGAATCTGTTCCTAATAACTCTTCAGGGATCTCCTGAGTTCATGAGCCTTGAGGAGAAAACTATAGATGAAATTGTTGAAAGGGCAGGCGGAAGGAAAGTTTCTTCGGACATTGCAGAGCATGAGTGGGAAGAGAGGTGCTACGAATACAGGTGCCGCAAAGCTGGCGTAGGTTCGATTCCTGCGGAAGTTATAGTGGAGGTGCAGCACTGGGGGAAGTTCGTGGATGAGTGCTACAAAGGCTATGAAACGATGAAGATGGAGCCTGGTGGTATAGTCGGTATGATTTCAGATCGTAGTACGGCTATGTTCATGCCTTATTACTTCAAAGATGATGAAACACTTTATGGAATGACGGCTTTCGCGTATAATTTCTATATGGGTGATAAGTGTGCAAAGTATGGTGGACGTTCACTTGGATTAGGAGTGTTTTTCGCTTCGAATCTTGATGTCATTAGGGATGAGGGTTCGGTTGGTCTTATAAGGGACATAAAAACATTATTAGATCCGCATGATGTCATGAATCCTGGTCATTTGGTTTGCGGTAGAACAAGGTTTGGAGTGACGCTTGGTAAGAATCTGATGTGTGTTACATCGGGTCTAATGCGTTGTGTCAAAAAGATTCTGCCGAAGGATAGTATTTTCCAGTCGAATCTCAGTCGATTCTACTATGACGAACTCGAGGAAGAGAAGAAGGAATCACTTAACGTTGAGTATGGCAAAGGGACACAATGAGGTTAATGTAGGAGGGGCGTTTTGCGTCCCTCTGGGCATTTATGTTTAGAACATATTTATTAGGGAGGCGACGGAGTCTACTACGGCAACGTCTTCGTCAAATGCGTCCCATTTAGTTCTTCCGTGTCTTCCTGAGGCGACTCCGATGAATCCTGCGCCTGCACCCTTTGCGCAGAGGTAGTCCCATACGTTGTCGCCGACGTAGAGTATCTCGTCGACGTTGACACCTAACTTCTGTGCGAGAAATTTCATGGATATTGGGTTTGGCTTTTGATATCCTATGGGGTGATCGTCGAAAGCATCTATTGCGTCCATGTACTTGA
>JAKSHT010000036.1 GCA_024399215.1 archaeon
AGAGTTTACTTAATGAAAAAGGCATGTGAGGGTGTTTTAAATTCAAATCTTTTTATTGACTCTGGGAAGCCTAGTATAACATTGAATTCTGTTAGAAAGAATAGAGAGGTCTGTAGAACGAATCGTTGCGGAAATTATGGGAGAAATTTGGCATGCCCTCCGTTTCTTGGGAATTACGATGTGTGCGTTTCTAGTATTGACTATTATGATATTGCGGATCTCTTTACTCAGACCTTTGAGGGGACGGGATCTGATAAAGTCCGTGTTAGAGAGATAGTGGGTGAATTCCAAGACACTTGTAGAAACATCATGGTTACTATGAGAAGAAATGGCTTTGATGTCATGACTCTTACGGTTGGAGGGTGTAATTATTGTAAGAGATGTGCTGCGCTAGATGGTCAGAAGTGTAGGTACCCGGAAATGGTGACACTTCCAATAAGCGGGTACGGCATTGATATCTCCGAGTATGTACATAGCATAGGGGGCAATTTTACTTTTGGGGATAAAGAAATTACGCTGTACTGTGTATTCCTAACGAAACTAAAAGAGGATGTTGCGTTAGGTATTGATAAATGATTAATAGTGTTTGTGAAAGGGATGATCCTGGTTGAATGCAATGTATTTGGACATATCTCGAAATGAGAATGGCGAAATTTGAGGGGTCTCGGAGACTGTTTGGTTATGTTGGTATGTTAGATGTGGATGTTTCACACAATTTTACTTTTTAGATGTGACTTGGAATCGTAAGGACGCTAGTGAGGTGGGTACCTCGCTGTGATAACTGCGAATGATCATGGCAGTTTTATAAAAGGAGAGAATCACGGGTAGTAGGCTGTGGGGTATCGAAGACAGTATAAACAGGGTATGGTTTATTGTGCGCGTTTAGGATCGTTATCCTTTTGGTTGACTGTCGCGATGATCAAGATGTGAAATGTGTGATCTGTGTAAGTGTTTAAAAGCGGGACAAAATGTCAGTAGAGGTTCATGTTCTGGCTAGCGGAAGTGACGGTAACTGTACTGTCGTTAGGTATGAAGGTAACGCATTGATGATTGACTCTGGTCTTAGTTTCAGGGCAACGAAGTCATTGATGGCCGTCAATGGTATTGACGAAAGAGAGTTGAAAGGTATTCTTGTAACACATGAACATATAGATCATATCAGGAGTGTGCAGGTTGTTTCTAAAAAATTGAATCTTCCTATTATATGCAATCAGAATACGTTCGATGCTTCGCATTTTGGTGATAATCCACATGTAAGGATATCTATGATGAATCCACTTGGAATTATTGGAGTGAAAGTTACGGCATTGCCAACATCTCATGATGCGGTGGAACCATGCGCCTATTTTGTTGAAGCTGAGAATAAAAAAGTATTGGTTGCCACTGATATGGGACGTGTAACGTGCCAAATAGAACGCGCACTTTTAGATGCCGATGTTGCGTTGGTAGAATCTAACTATGATAGAGATATGTTAGAGACCGGCCCGTACCCGTACTTGTTGAAGCGTCGCATTGATAGTGATAAGGGGCATTTGTGTAATATAACGTCGGGCGAAATAATCAAAAAGACCATTACAGACCGCCGACGAAAAATTTTTTTGGCTCATCTAAGCAAAAAAAATAATACGCCAGATATAGCAAGGGAGACTGTGTCGAACATTTCCGGTATTAGAAGAATGGATCTAGATTGCTTAGAATTCAAAGGAGATACTAGGATTATTAAAATGTAGTTATTATTTCGCCACATTTGTGGGTCAGTAATATTAATGCTACTGATGCTGGCACGCTTGCGACGTCTTCTTTCATAAGTTTGTAGTCTCTATCGAACCAAGAGAATGTGGCGTCTTTGGTAATATGAACAACAACATACCTTTCTTCTTGTACGAATTCTTTGCTTGGAGTTGTATTGGGCGTGTTGTCTTTTTCAATAATTGCTAATGCATACATCTTTAACGCGTTTTCGTAGACTGTTTCGTAGTAAACTTGTTCTTCGGAGGTTAGTCCGCTAACAGACTCTCCAGATCCCATTGCATTACGGAGTGCTAAATTAGTGATTTTTCTTATGCGAATATCAATTATGTGTCGATAACGTTTTTGCATTTTTTTGCATCTATCGTCAAGTTCTGCACATTTGAAAACGTCGATTCCTTCTGTACTTAGTATTAATTTGTTACACTATCCACGGAGACGAGTGATGCAATCTGGAACTATAGAGTAAAAGTCTTTTCTGATGATAGATAGAGAGGAATCCCTTTCCTCAGCTCTTTCTGCTGAACTAAGATACTCGAGCGTTATTTCATCTGGACTATCGATCATTGTCATTACTATTATTTGACTGTATTTTAATCGTTCGTTCCTGTGGAATAAGCACTATTCTCGACAAAAATAATAAATTGAAACGTGTATGGTTTGACGTTAAGTGTTTCTTTTGGGAGAGCATAGATGGGTGTTTCTGATGTCGTTTGTGCGGTTAATGGGGATATAGAATTATATGTATATGTTTCACCTCACGCTAGCAGATCTGGTTTTGAGTGCGTGGATGAGTGGAGAAAGAGATTAGTTATAAAGGTAAAGTCACCACCTAGGAATAATGAGGCAAACAAAGAAGTAGTAGCACTTATTGAGAAAACAACAAAACATAAATGCGAAATAACGCACGGATGGAAAGATAGGCATAAAACTGTGCTTATACATGGAACTGAACGCGAAGTGATACAACTCTTGAAAGGGGCCATAAAAGAAGTTTCGAAAGAGAAGTGATTATCGGAACTTGAGTCTTAATTTTGTAAAATGTGTAGTTGCGGGAGGTTGTTGAATGTCTGTAAAGAGACTAATATTCTGTTGCGATGGTGAGCTCTTCTAACGCTCATAACCTCTAAATAGCTTTTTCAAAACTAGGCTGCCGAGGGGAGAAGTTAGTCTAGGTCTAAACTCTATTAAATGATGCTTGTATACGGCGGTCTTTGGCTTGGTATTCTGCTTCGCCGTTGCGCATTTATAGAGTCCTGATATTTACCGATTGCTGGGTTGACTTGGAGTTATGTATGGGACGTTCAAATTTATACACTGCGCCGATTTACATCTCGGAAGTAGTTTTATCGGATTGTCGAATAGACATAGGGATCTTGGAAAGAGGCTTAGAGAGTCAATGTTCGAAGCTCTGGAAAACGTTGTAGCGATCGCAAAAGAGGAGGATATAGATTTTGTGATATTTGCTGGAGATATATTTGATGATACTGAAGAGACTTTTTTGACTAGAAGTAGGTTTATTGAGGCGATCAGAAGGATTGGCAAAAATTGTTATATTTGTTACGGAAACCATGACGATAGTAGGAAATGGGAGAAGGGTTTGCCGCTTCCGGAAAATGCGTTTGTTTTTTCAACAACTGTCACTAATTACACATTTGTCAAAGATGGCACTAGTGTTGCTAAGATCATTGGGGCTAGCTTCTCGAGGATCCCAACAGAAGATCTTTTGGTAAATGTTGTTGGCGAAAAAGATATGTTCAATATAGGAGTGTTTCATTGCAGTCTTGACTCGTATTCCCAGAATGATGAATATGCGCCCTGTAAAAAAAATTCTCTCCTGAACAAGGGTGTAGACTATTGGGCGTTGGGACACGTACATAAAAGGTCAATTGTTTCTAAGCGCCCGTATATTGTGTATCCGGGCAATACGCAAGGAAAGAAGATAACGGAGCAGGGGCATAAGGGATGCTATGTAGTGACAGTTACAGGTGGCTCTGTGTCTGACATAAAGTTTCGTAAAACTGGAAATTTTGTTTTCAAAGATGTTGCCCTGGACATAACTGGTAAGAATGATTTAGAGGATGTTGTTAGACACACCTGCTCGGATCTGAATGAAAAAACTGTACTTAGAGTGGATGTTGGTGGTCGGGGCAATCTTGACGGGTTGAGGACTGATGATGTTAACGAAGTAATAGAACAAATCGAAAAATACACCGGTTGTTTTGTTGTTTCGCTTAGATTTTCTTCATTGCCAGACATTGATCTGAATTCGAGAGAGAAAACTGGGGATTTTATTTCAGAAGTAATAAGGTGTGGTAGAGAGAGATTGAACGAATTTTCTAGAGATTTGTTATTGAATACAATCTGCTCGACTAGGTTGTCGCAGTCTATTAAAAAAGAATTCGAAGCGTTTAGTGACGAAGAGCTGAGAAGAATGATTGCAGATGCACAGTATAGGATTGTAGAGGAATTATTGCGTGCGGAGGGAGACGATCGTGTGGATAAGAAGGATTTCCATTAGTTCGTTTGGTTCAGTCAAGGATTTTTACGAGGAATTGAAGGATAAGATGACTGTTGTATATGGTCTAAATGAGGCTGGGAAGTCGACCATTGCAGAGTTTATAAGAACAACTTTGTTTCCTAACCGCTCTAGAAGCACTAGGTATCCGATCGATGATAAATCAGATTGTGGTTATATTGAAATACAGATGGATAACGAGGATACTAGGACTCTTAAAAGGAAAAATAAGAAGGTTAGGGAAAAGGATGGAAAAAAAACTTTTTATGAAGAGATGAAAGGATTTGATTTGCAAACGTATGGCTCCATATATGGTCTTAATCTCAAAGAATTATCTAATAATGAGTCTACCTCTGCAAAAAGGTTAAAAGATAGAATTCTTGAAACTATGGGTGGAGAAAATGTTCCAGGGATACGCAAGCAGATTGAGTATAAACTTGATAGTTTAATGAATAAAGAAAGAAGAGGAAATAAGCCAATAGATCTTTTTTTGCAAAGAAGAGAGGAAATTTCATGGGCGAGGGAGAAAATAAAGAGTGAACTTTCCAGATATGATGAGAAGATAGAGGAGAAGAAAAGGCTTGAAGATAGGATTAAAAAAGGAAAAGCTAAACGGAGGGAGAAAGAGGCTCTTCGTATTGTTGAATCGAATCGGGAAAATGTTGAGCGTTATAAGCGTCTCATGGAAGAATATGAAAGGGATGTTGAGTTCAGTAAAGATCTTTTACCGAGGGATTTAGAAACTTATGATCGTTTGAATTGGGAAATTGATAATATTTCTAAGAAGGTGAACAGTTCTGATAATGTTTCAGTTATTAAAGAAGCGGAAAAGATAGATGAAGTTTGGAAAAACAGAGATTGTTACCTTAGACATCTGGAAGATATTGAAAAAATTGAATCTGATATGGATCTTGACAAGAAAGAGATTAAAGAGATAGAAGAAATCACCGGATGGAAGGTTGTTGATGTCCTTAGTGTTGATGATGTGGATAAAATAGATAAAGAAACTAAGCGTGAAATAGACCGCAGAAATAAGCAAGTTTATCGGTTTTTGCCATATTTTGGAAATAGTATAATGGTTTCTGTGGCGATTCTCATGGGAATTTTACTAGTGCTGCAAGTTAATAAGGCTATTGAAATTCCTGCGTTGCTTTTTGGAGGGGTGTATCTCTTATTCGGTAGTTTATTGAGATTCCGGAATGAGTTTTTGAAAAAAAAATGGCTTGATTATATAAAATTTAAGGGA
>JAKSHT010000037.1 GCA_024399215.1 archaeon
TGGAAGAGCTTAGAGGTCAACTTTGAGTTCGGAAAGAAGGGCTATCGCTTCTGTAGGTTCGATTTCGAGTGCTTTAAGCATATATTCGAGGGCTTTTTTTGCATATGGAGCTCTTGCTTTTGGGTCATTCATGATTTCGTCGTATGATGCCATGATATTATCGAAGTATTCAACGGCGAATTCTGAGTAAAGGTTGGCCGCTCTCGATTCATTTATTTCTGCGGCTTTGCAGAATGCCGTTTCCGCGTCGGCGTATTTACCTATGGATATACAAAAAAGACCATATGATTCGTAATAATCGCATTGTGGATCGAGCTTGATGGCGTTGCTGTATGCCTCTAGAATTTCTTTGTTATCAATTTTGGCTCCGAACATACCTGAGGCCATATTTCCACACTCCGCCTTGTAGTACCAGCATTCTGCATCTTTTGGATTTTCATTACAGAGCTTTCTAAAGTCACGATAGGCTTCTTCGAATTTTCCATCATCCATTGCTTTCATGCCTGCGGCTAATTTCTTTGATATGTCGTTAACCATTACAATCGTGGTTTTGATGGAAAAGACATGTTTAAAGATTGTCTTTTATATCTCCATTCTCCACTAAGATATAATACGGTAAAATAAATGAGCGTTGACCTTTATGGATTGGAAAGTTGTCGAGAGTGTAGCACGGATTGCCCATTTAAGTTTGACAGAATGTGAGTTAGAGATGTACAGCCTTGAACTCAAAGATATTCTTGATTATTTTGAGATATTAGACGAAGCCCCGGAAATGGAAAGTGAGGGATTCAATCCAATAGAGATTGCGGATGTGCTTAGAAGTGACATTCCAGAAATGGAAATACCTTCAGAGGATTGCTTAAGGGGCATGATGTTGTATGATAGATACATAAAGGGGCCAAGACTCATATGAATATTGAGAGCCTTAAGCTGATAGATAGAAGGTATAGCATATTTGTGTCGCTGGTAGAAGAGGTAAAGGCTGATGCACAGTTTACTTTCTCGGCTAAGGATAATTTAGTGGCAAAGGGATTTGATGCCACAGCCGGATCAATGATTCTCAAGGGTTACAAGCCTCCTTTCGATGCTACACCTGTTAGGAAAATGAGGGAGGCAGGGGGATTTCTTCTAGGGAAAACTAACATGGATGAGTTTGGATTTGGAAGTTTTTCTGTTAATTCCGCGTTCGGCGTGCCAAAAAACCCATTTGATCTCAATAGGTCATGTGGTGGTTCATCCGGTGGTTCTGCATGTGCGGCGGCTATTTTTGATAATCACGTTTCATTGGGAGTTTCAACAGGGGGTTCTATAGCATGCCCAGCATCTTTTTGTGGGGTTTATGGTTTAACTCCTTCATATGGACGAGTATCAAGGTATGGACTCATCGATTATGGAAATTCACTAGATAAAGTGGGTCTTCTCTCATTTAGAGTGTCTGATTTGAAGAAGTTCTTGCCAGTAATCTCCGGTGTAGATAAAAAGGACCCTACTTCAGCGATGCAGCCTGATCTAAAACTAGGACAAAAAGAGGTGAAATCTGTTGCAATTCCCATGGAGGCAGTTGTCGAAAAAAACATTAGCAAAGATGTTTTGAAATGTTTCAAAAATTCGGTAGAAATGTTGGAGAGTATGTCGATTGACGTTGAATATGTATCTATGCCTACTTTGAAGTATTCGATACCTGCATATTATGTCATAGCTTCTTCTGAAGCGTCTACTAATCTCGCTAGATATTGTGGGATGAGATATGGACAGCAAGAGGGAGACCTTACACTGAAGTTTGATGAATATTTTACATCATTCCGATCAAGATATCTTGGAAAAGAAGCTAAGCGAAGAATTCTTCTTGGAACCTACGCCAGAATGGCTGGGTATGCGGACAAGTATTATAACAAGGCAATCAGGGTTAGGGAATCGATTATTGCCGATTATAAGAAGCAGTTTGAAAGATTTGATGCAATTGTGACTCCAACGATGCCCTTTATATCGCCCAAGTTTGACGATATTTCAACTATGTCGGCGCTGGATTCATACAAAGTTGATTTTTTAACAGTTCCGCCGAATATAACAGGTATGCCTCATCTATCTGTTCCATGTGGATATTCGGAGAAAATGCCAATTGGACTTTTGTTCACGTCTGCACACTGGAATGAGGATGTTCTTATAGATATTGCAGAAAAGTGGGATCTGGCTTTTGATGTTAAACATGCGGATGTGGTAATATGAAGATTGGATTGGAAATTCATATTCAGCTTCCAACAAAGTCAAAAATGTTTTGTTCGTGTCCGATCGTTAGTACAGATATAGCGAATACATACGTGTGTCCAGTGTGTCTCGGGCTCCCTGGATCTAAACCGTTTCTGAATAAGCATGCAGTTGAGCTTGGGCTTATCATTGCCAAAAAGTTGAATTGCACCATACCTGAAACCACTTGGTTTTCGAGAAAAAGTTACTTTTACCCAGATTTATGTAAGCATTTTCAGATTACACAGTATGACATGCCCATTGGAAAAAATGGGGTATTTTATTTTGGAAAAAAACCAATCAGGATAACAAGGTGCCATCTTGAAGAGGATCCTGGTAGAATCAATAGAACTGATAGTGGATTGTCATTGGTTGATTACAATAGGAGCGGAGTCCCACTTATCGAGATAGTTACTGAACCTGATATTTCGTCACCTATAGAAGCAAGAGAGTTCTTATCCACTCTTCTTACTGAAGTGAAGGATGCTATTGACCTTGATGATAAAGGTCTCAGTATTAGATGTGATTGCAATATTTCGGTTGGGAAAGAAAGATGTGAAGTTAAAAATGTCACTGGCTTGAAAAATATTGAGCTCTGTTTGAAATATGAAGCTATGCGACAAACAAAGCTTATCAAAGCCGGAGGAAGAGTTGTGCGTGAAACTAGACGTTTCGATGAGGATAGAAAAGCGACATTTCCTTCTAGAAAAAAAGAGTTTGAATCTGACTACGGATATATTGGGGAGCCGGACCTAGGAATATACCACCTGTCAAAAATTGTGGATAATATTAAAATTCGTGAGAGCCTGCTAGCTAGAGTTTCAAGGTTTCAAAAGGATTATTCAATAAATGAACTTGCAGCTAGGCAGATCATTAATACGTCAACGAAGCTCGCGGATCTTTTCGAAGAGTTAGTGAAGGTTTCTAGCGTAGATATAGCTAGACCGTTGATAACTGGAACAATCGCTGCCAATTGGAAAGCATTTGAACCAGTTATGGATGAGAAAAGTGAGGAGTTGAAAAGTATAGTTATTGATCTTTCTAAGGGGAATATTACCGACACGGAATGTGACTTAAAATTGAAAATGCTTATGACCGGGAAGGAAAGTGCTGAGGAATCTTCTCTGGTATCCGCAAATCTCGACGTACTTGTTGAAAATGTGGTAAAGGAGAACCCTACAGTCCTTGCGGATTGTTTGAAAAATGAAAAAGCCATTAATAGAATTATTGGAATTGTTATGAAACGGACTAATGGCCGATATTCATCGTCTGATATCGTTTCTACAACAAAGAGGGTTATCGGAAATATGGGGTTCCACTCCGGAAACACATGATAAGGTTTTCGAAAGCTTTCTGCGGCGGTGGGGAGGGCCTTGAAGTTTTAACTTTACGTGGGAATTGGACTCAGTGGTGATTATTAATTGGTGATGTTTCCCTCCTCTGTTGGGTCCAGATCTATATCATCTACAGATAAAGATATAAGTTGAAGTTCTTCAAGTCTTTTATCTTCAATTTTATTGGGTGACCTATCGACCAGAGATTGTGCCTTTTTATTTTTTGGAAATGCGATAGTATCGCGGATTGTCTCTTTGTTCAATAGTATGGCAATAATTCTATCAACGCCAATTGCAATACCTCCATGCGGAGGTGCTCCATATCCGAGTGCTTTGATAAACCATCCGAAGTTTTCATTTATATCTTTGTCAGAGAGCCCGAGCTGACGAAAAACTTCGGTCTGAACTTCGGGTTTGTTAATTCTTATTGAACCCGAACCTAACTCATTTCCGTTGAGGAGGATGTCGAAACAGGCCCCTTTTTTAAAGTTATCATATGGAAGTACAAATGGATGATGGAACGCATCTTTTTTGCCAGATATAGGATCTATTTCAAACATAGGACAGTCTACCAACCAGTGAAACTGGAATGTGTTTTCAGGAATTAGGCCTAAGTTAATCGCAAGTTGTTTTCGCATTAAGCCTGCGCCTTCTAGTGTTTTCTTTTTTGGCCCTGCCATGAGAAATATGAGATCACCATTTCTAGCGTTCATAAGATTTTTAATGGATGTTTTGTTCTGTGGCGTGAAATATTTTACTATGTTGCTTTCTAGTTCTTCATCTACAACTTTTATCCATGTAAGACCGCCGAGGCCGAATTTTTTGGCTAGGTCTATGTACCTGTCTATATCGTTTCTGCCAATTTTCTCTTGCAGTATGTCACTGTTTATGTTTATACCAACAACAATTCCGCCGTTTGTGACAATTTTTTTGAGAATTCCGTAATTGGTTTCTTTGAAGACATGTGTGAGGTTTTCAAGTGGCAGTCCATATCTTAGATCCGGTTTGTCTGAGCCATACC
>JAKSHT010000038.1 GCA_024399215.1 archaeon
ATAGACGACAGCATACAAACAATAAGAATTTCTGCAGGCGAACAGATTGATTTTACGTACAACTATATCGCAAATAACATCAAGAATGCTAAATACGGAGTCTCGATAAATGACGCTTTAATTTCATCCGTAGCAGATCTTAACAAAGAAAGCACATTCTACATTGTTCGAGACAGCTATACCCCCTTAACGATAACTCTCATATCTGTAATCATCTTCCTTGCAGTTCTTTTCATTTACTTGTGTAATATCAAAAAACCAGGAAGAAATAAGAGAAAACGCTGAGTGGCAGAACTTAGAATCTTCTCTCATTAATTATTCACTCTTCGCCCAAGGTAAATGGGAAAATTACATGCACCCAAAATATATCTACAGCCGAGAGAAAAATTCCCTATCTAGCGCATTTATAATCTTCTTCTCTTTCAAATGTCTACTGTATTGTCTGCCAGCTGAAGATACAAACTTCACATCTTTGTACTGTACCTCCGTCAAAGTTAGAGCATCAGGCCTGGCTATACCAAAATTAATATCTCTTCCATCTAAAGCATTTTTAACGTCATCTAGTGAACGTACGCCCTTTCCCACAGCCTCTATCGCGGATACAACTCTTCTAATTATATTCCACAAAAAATACTTTGAACAAAATATTAAAGTAATGAACTCCCCACCTTCAGACACACTTATGTGCAGGTTCAGCAACGTATCTCTGTTATAATCATAAGACTTGCAGAATCTTACAAAATTATGCTCTCCAGCAAACAATTTGATACATTCCCTCACCCTCTCAAGATCAACGCCTTCAGAAGAGAGGTTGTAGGTATACTTTCTAAGATCGGCAAACCTTGGGTTAAATTCTTTATCTACCTCAGTCACGCTTTTGTAAAATATTCTTTCGGAAACTCCGTTTAGTGCCTCAAGAAGAGCAAACGTATCATCAAATTCAGTGTTAAAAACAATAACGTTATCCAGTGCGTTAACTCCAGCATCCGTTCTGCTCGCGACTTTTAGATCAAACCACTTTCTATCCTTCTCTCTAGTTATTGACTCAAGATCTGAATAGATATCGCCCACAACAGTCCTGAGTCCCGGTTGATATTGCGACCCACTATAACCTCGACCGAGATAAGCGATTTTAATTGCCACTCTTTTCATTCTGTACTAAACGCAATTTTTGCAAATGTTTGATACGCTTTTGTATCAATTCCTTCTTCCCAATATCGTGTCGCACGAAAATGTGGTTACCTCTAACAAATTTTAGAGCATTTTCACAACTTTCTTCCGCTTCATCAATTGTATCCGCAATACCCACTATGCCCAGAGATCTTGATGTTCCAGTTAGAAGCTTTCCATCTTTTTGATTTACATTAGCATAGTATACATTCGCATTTACGCTCCTAATGCCCTCTTCATCCACAAATATTTCCTTTTCTGATATCGGTTTAATTCCGTACCCCTCCGGTACAACATATTTACATACAGACGCTTTTTTCTCAAACTTAACAGATTGTGTTAAGGTACCAGTAGCCATTCTATAACAAATATCAGCGAAATCACTCTCAAGAATTGGAAGAACATTCATTGCTTCAGGATCGCCAAATCTTGCGTTAAATTCGATAATTCTAGGGCCCTCAGATGTAAGCATAAACTGTCCATATATCGGTCCACGATATTCACGGCAGTCTTTATTCATAGCATTTACAACATCACGTATAATATCAAGTGCAGCATCCCTATCCTTCTCATTAACAAACGGAAGAAGATGGTTTGAATCTGAATACGATCCCATTCCACCCGTATTAGGTCCCGTATCATTTTCATATGCTCTTTTATGATCCTGCACCAGTGGCATAGGCTCAATGCGCTTTCCATCGCAAAAAGCCATCTGTGTAAACTCCTCACCGATAACCTTTTCCTCAATAATAATTCCATATTTCCCAATACTGGTACTAAAAATTTCGTTAACATACCTTACCGCATCATCTACAGAATGTAGATGTTCGCCCTGTATCTTTACTCCTTTTCCACCTGTGAGACCCACGGGCTTTACTACAACCTCGTAATCTACATCTTTAACATATTTTACAGCATCCTTTACGTTTCTAAACGATGTGTAATTAATATTCCCCGCAATCTTATACTTATCAACGAGTTCTCTCATAAACAGTTTAGATGTCTCAATTTTTGCCGCCTCTTTTGTGGGAGCAGCACACAGAACACCTATTTCTTCAAGAGAATCTGATAATCCGACATCCAACGGAGCTTCTGGACCGATATATGCAATATCTGCCCCAATTTCTCTAGAATAAGCACATATTGCTCTAACGTCCTTTTCATCAATTATCTTATATCCCCTAGATCTTCGAATGATTCCCGGATTTGTATTTTTCATTACAGAATAGATTTCAGCCCCGCACTTGTAAAGCGCCTCCACCGCTGCATGTTCACGTCCCCCGCCTCCAACTGTCAATACTTTCATTTCAATACAGCCCTAATTTCCTTAAGACATCATCCAAACCAATATCTTTCTTCACACTTGTCCTGAAAATTTCTTTATTTCCATTAGTGAGCTTTCTATAATCTTCAACAACTACCTCTGGATCGACGTCAACGGCATCCGCAATATCAATTTTGTTTAAAATCGCAACATCGGAGTGTATAAAAATACTCGGATGTTTCCTGACCATATCATCACCTTCTGTGGTCGAAATCACGACTACCCGATAATCTGTTCCCAAAGGAAAGTCTGCGGGACAGACAAGGTTTCCAACATTTTCTATAAAAAGAATATCAGTGCTGTCTAGATCCATCATATGGATCTTTTCATGAATCATACTTGCGGTAAGATGACAATCCTTTCCTGTATTACAATTTACAGTCTCTATGCCAGAATTTTTCATCCTTATATAATCGTCCTCTCCAGTAACGTCCCCTGCTACTGCAACCACCCTTTTACCTTTAGCCCTAAGTTTCTCTGCCAGCTTAATAATAATAGCGGTCTTTCCAGCACCTATCGAGCCCATAAAATCTATTGACACAATATTATGATCCTTAAGCATGCAAAAATTTTCGTGGGCTATTTTTTCATTCTCTCTTAAAACATCAAACTCCATGTCCACATCAGTAATTTTATGCATGTCTATATCGTAAAGCAAGCCTAGGTAATAAATCAACATGCAGGAAAAACTTTAGTATTAATTTCCTAGCAACCAACTTACCTCAGTCACCTATTTCCCTATAGTCTATAAAAAATTCAGTAAACAAGCTATACCGAATCACTATGATGTTTCAATGTTGCTTATAGAAGTATTTAGCTATAGATTCTAGAAGATCACTAAATGTCGCCTTATGTGGAACAATATCCACATGTACCCCTCTAGCCTCCAACTCAAATTTTGTGGGTGCCCCAATTGCGGCAACTATTTTATTTCCAAATACTCGCTCTACCGGCATCTCTATAGCATCAATAAATGATTCCACCGACATCCTACTAGTAAAGGCAAACACGTCAACCACTCCCTCCAAAACAGCCTTTTTTATATTATCGACATCCCCTCTATGCTTCCTCAAAAAGTAAGCCATGAGTTCGTCAACAGAAAACCCTGCGTCAATCAATCCATCTTTGAGGACTGGCGATCCTTTATCAGAATGAATCACTAAAACTTTCTTACCTTTGTACTGATCCATATACCTAACAAGCCCGAACGATGTGTATTCACAAGGCATAGATACTGCTTCTATACCATGTGATAAAAGTGCCGAACGAGTCCTTGGACCAATCGCAACCACATGAACTCCAACAAATAAAGTCGAAAACCTACTTCCCCACTCAGAAAAGCACTCTTCAACTGCAGTTGCAGAAGAAAATATTGCTATTTCATACATGCCCTCCATCAATTTTTTTTCAATTTCAAGGTATTGATCCTTATCTCCATGAATTATATCAAGAGATGGCGCAGCTATAACGTTAAAATTCGCCATTTCTGCTTGCTGCACAGATTCTTTCAAACGTCTGAAAGGCCGTGTAAATACTATCGTCGTCAACAAAGATCACCCAGTTTTATTCGTTCTGAAACTGCATCACCAACAACTATTATTCCTGGAGCCTTCAAATTATTTTCACATATGGCCTCTACCAACTTGTCCAAAGTAGTCGTTATTGTACATTGTTCTAATCTCGTACCACTAGATATAACTGCAACTTTAGTCTGCGGCGATTTTCCATTATCCATAAGTTTCTTCGATATCGTTGCTGCATTACCCATCCCCATCATTATCACAAGTGTGCCTCCCACCCTTGCCGCAGACGCCCAATCAACACCGGCTCCCCCGAACTTATTATGCCCAGTTAGTATCGTTACTGACGAAGCATAGTCCCTATGCGTAACAGGTATACCAACCAATTCCGGAACTGCAATAGATGATGACACTCCCGGAAC
>JAKSHT010000039.1 GCA_024399215.1 archaeon
CCGTGGACCTTGTGATTAACAGTCACACGCTCTACCTACTGAGCTACAACGGCACTGGGCCGTCCTAGGATGGATCTGTATTAAAGTGTTGCGGTTCCCCTAACTATAACACGACTAAAGCATATACTAGAGTGCATACAAAGGCACCCTTCATCTACCGTACCAGTGTCCTCTTCCCCATTTTTTGTAATTGATCATCCATCCTTGAATAGCAGACCCACAGCACTTGAGGGCATCCTGCTCTGTTTTATGAGTTCTATAACAACTAAGACACTGATACCTTATCTGAGGTTCTCTTCGCCTCGCCATACCGCCCAAATCAGCCGGACAGTAAATAAATATTATCAATCGCCGACCATCCCTCCATAGACGTTAATGATACTTTAAATAACATAAAAACGGTCGCGCGTTGACTTATGATCAGAATCAAGGTCGTTAATGAACCATCTGAGCTCATCCCAATGCTAAGATCAGTCAACACAGCCGTAAAAAGAGACGTACTGAAAGAGGTGACCTTGGAATGGAAGACAGTGGATGAGATAGAAAAAAAGTATGGTCCCGAGGGAAGGGAAGCAATCTTATTTTTCGAGAAAGTAAAGCTCGTAGAGAGCCGATGGATAACGGTCAATGGAAGTTACCCAGAAAAATCCTTCCACACTTACTACACCTCTTTCCAAATAAATGCCCAATGGCCAGTGTATGAAATTAGCGACGTTCTCGCAGCAGCGATGATGAGTGAAGAAGAATACGTTAACATAGAAAACCAAATACTAGAAAAAATAGGAGAGAATGGAAGATTTCCGGGTGACATTGCAGAAGAGCTTGGTCTAACATCAACAATGTTAAAAAGCCTTGTTCGCAGATCTGTCAAGATGGATTTCCGCGGTCACTGTATTGAGGCTCGATCTGATGAATAGAGCATTAACTTTCGATCAAAAAGCCTGATCAGAAGTGTTTGCAGCTCCCTTCTATAGTGTCAATGAATTGAACTAACCAATAGGGTCCCAATTTAAACATTGCAGAGTCTGGTGGAAAACTGTTGTCAACATATCCAAGCGAATCCGAGTGTATTGACATTCTGCGGAATGCAGGATGTGAAAAAAGAGTCATCGTACACTGTTGCACCGTTAGAACAGTCGCAGAGCAATTCATGAAAAAAATAAAATGCGACAGAGACGTCGTCATCGCAGGGTCCATGCTCCACGACATAGGACGTGCTAAAGATCACTCTATTTTTCATGCAGCAATAGGTGCAGACATGGCGGCCAATCTTGGACTTCCAAGCAAAATTGTAGACATTATTAGAAAACACACAGGAGCCGGGCTAGACTTTCAAGATGTAATGGATATGGGTCTTCCTCCTGGAGATTACATGCCATCAACCATAGAAGAGAAGATTGTTGCACATTCAGATAATATGGTCAGCGATAATTCAGTTGTGCCCCACATATATTCCGTTAATAAGCTGGTGAAGAAAGGAATAATACGTGGGGCGTTCCGAATCCAAAGCCTTCACTCAGAACTTTCGAACATATATGGAACAGATCTTGATGCAATTGTTAATATTCTCGGCGAACACCCAGTTCTCGTTGGCCCGTGTGGACACATAGTTGACAGATATCAGTGGTAAGTCCTCAATGTTTATACGCTAGCAAGAGCCTTGTCTGCCAGAGGATCAAGAATGACAATAGAACTTACAGAACTTACATTTGACCAATTTGTAAGTGACAATAGCTGTGCACTCATTGATTGTTGGGCACCATGGTGCGGCCCATGCAGGAGAATGGGCCCTATTATAGACGAAATATCAAAAGATCTTCATGGAAAAATAGCAGTTGGGAAACTAAACACAGATGAATCTCCAGGTATCGCTGCAAGATTTCAAATTAACGCGATTCCCACACTTCTCATATTTAAGGATCATCTGCTAGTAGGATCTTTAGTAGGGTTGAGACCAAAGCAAGACATCTTGGAATATTTGAACTCAAATGATATCGTCTACGATGTATAAGTCAAACGACTCTCTTGTGTTAGACATCACTGACGAAAATTCTGAGGATTATATCAAGTCAGAAGAGCATCTACTCATTGATTGTTGGGCACCATGGTGTAAACAATGCACACAACTTAATCTGATCATTGAGGGCGTGGCCAAGATTTCACGAAACGAGATAGCGATTGGGAAACTTAATGTCGACAATAACGTAAAAACATCCAAAAAATTTGGGATTAAGTCAATCCCTTCAATCTTAATATTTAAGAATGGAAAACTGGAAAATATCTTTGTTGGTTTTAACTCGTCTTGGACGCCCGAGAATCTTAAAAGTCTAATTTTGGAGCATTGATATGTTACAAACCGACGTTGCAATTATTGGTGCGGGGCCATCTGGTATACAAGCTTCTATACACGTTTCTCGAAAAAAGATAACCGCAACAGTGATAGGAAAGCCAGCATCTAGCGCAATACAAGGCGCAAAGATCGAAAATTATTTTGGATTTTTTGGAGAAATCAAAGGTAGCGAAATACTTAATGAGAGTATCAGGCAGGCCAAATCTTTTGGAGTCAATTTCATTAATAGCAATGTTGTATCATCAGTCAACGAGCAACACACCTTCAAGTTTATCACAGAGGACGACAACGTCATAAGGTCCAAGGCAGTGATCATTGCTGCCGGTATTTCAAGAAAAGAATTAGGGGTTCCAGGAGAAAAAAAATTATTTGGAAAGGGAGTTAGCTACTGCGCTTCATGCGATTGCAATTTCTACAAGGGAAAGACAGTGGCTGTAATAGGAAATGACACTGAATCCGCCATGTCTGCTGAACTTATGACACACTACGCACACAAAGTGTATTGGATTTTCAGCAATATCAAAGCGTCACAATCAGTAGTTAATAAAGCCATTAACTCTGGCGCTGTTGCAATTAACGGAAAAATAAAATCAATAAATGGCGACGAAAAAGTTAATTCTATAAGCATATCAAATGGAAATAAAGTGGCAGTAGACGGGGTATTTATTGAACTCGGCGCCAAATCTGCGGCTGATATTGCGATGGACATTGGTGTCATGCCAAACATCGACGATACTATTACAGTCGACCACAACTGTTTTACAGGTATTAGAGGGGTCTTCGCATGTGGAGATATCACGGGAAAACCATGGCAAGTTGCAAAGGCGGTAGGACAAGGCGCAGTAGCTGGAATCGCCGCGTCTGATTTTATTAAGAGCATATCCGATAACAATACATCCAATCCACAAACAACCTGCAAAAATAGTCCGCACTAAAGGCAAAAGATCGCCACCACGACTAGAACGATTACCGATTCAATTAACTTGCGGAAATCCCTATGGACACGAGCAACCTCTAAATTGAACATGCAAACGCACCTTCTAACCACTACCTCCTCATGATAGTTCTATACAACATTTTCTTCTCATACACATGTGAGTCAAAAGTAAAAGCAAGAATTTCCTCTAGTCAAGGGACTAAAACATAACTTTTATCCCCCACCCCCAACCGAATACAAAAATTACATGTTTAGGCTTAAGTTATAGGTAACCACATCCATCTACGACACATATATCAAAAACATCTCTCATAAAAACTATTCATCTGCTAAACAATTCAAGAACATCGCCTTACTAGTACTAAGAATAACATCTTCGCAAATAGTATATAATGCCCTCAAAAATGTAACCAAAACTCAGAAGTCCACGATTGAATACATAATCATGGCCAAAAATCAAGAGGATAGCAGCGTATCGGATGCCAGCAACCAAATATAGGAAAGGATCAGATGACAACTGAAAAATTTACACTGAACGTCAACGGAAAGTACCTCATAAGAATCAACGAGGAAGAAGACACAATCGGAGTATTCAGAGGATACTCTGCACTTGGCAGTGACACAGCTATAGTCATAGAAATGGACGGTGGTAGGATTCGACTCATTCCAGTCTCACAAGTCGTTTACATAGATGTTCTTAGTTCAGGAGAGTTTGAGATCAAGGATTCTGATAGAAATAGAGGCCTGTACTACGGATGATACTCACATATGAAAAATTCAGCAGAAGTATCATCGAAATGATACTTAACGGAGAAATTATAGACCGACAGCAAGTTCAAG
>JAKSHT010000004.1 GCA_024399215.1 archaeon
CCTAGGCCGAGCTGTCCATAAAAATTGTCTCCCATTCCGTAGAGTTTTCCATCTGCTATGAAAAATGTTGTGCTATAACTGCATGTAATATCAGTAATTGTCCCGAGATCCAGACCGATTTGAGTTGGCGTAATAACTTTTCTAGAGTTTTTTACTCCAAGTTGCCCGTGTTCATTATTGCCCATTCCGTAGAGTTTTCCATTTACAATCAGAAGTGTTGTATTACTGCTACACTGTATTTTCACGTTAAAAGCCACGATTCTGTTCACCAAAAGGCACTTTAACGGCGCTAGGAGCACCTGTGGTGGGAATACTTTATAGAGAAAAATATTTTACGTGATTTTGTGAAGTGGAGAATTTGGGTAGTGGAATGCCTCGAAGATACAATAGTTGCAGGGGCAATAAATGAAGGTTATAATTTTTAGGGTGTGACAACCATGTAATTGGTATTTTCGTTAGTTTGAACTTGCGAGAATGGAGGTGTGTTTTAGATTTGTATATAGTTGTGCGTAGGTAGTGTTGGAGTAAATAGAATTCTTAGAAAAAGGACGATGCCGTTATATTTACGGTTATATCTAGCGTAGGAGCGATATACGATGGCAAAACCAATGATTAGCGAAGAAGATCTCAGGTTGAGTGAGAGTCTTGGTAAAATAAAGCACGTGATAATTATTATGAGTGGTAAAGGTGGTGTGGGGAAAAGTACCGTATCATCAAACATAGCTATGGCACTCTCTATAAGAGGGTATCAGACAGGTATCATGGATGTAGACATTACAGGGCCAAATATTCCAAAAATGTTTGGTATTGAAGATGAACAATTAGATGTCACAGATGAAAAGCTCGTTCCGGTGTTGGTGCCACCATCTTTAAAAGTTATTTCAATGGCGTTCCTTCTTCCAAGCAAAGATTCGGCAGTTATGTGGAGAGGGCCTGTCAAAATGACGGCTATCAAACAGTTTATTGGAGATGTTATTTGGGGAGATCTTGATTATTTAATCGTGGACATGCCTCCAGGCACTGGAGATGAGGCCATTTCCATTGCACAGCTTATGCCAAAAGCAGATGGGACGATTATTGTTACAACACCTCAGGATGTTGCACTTCTAGACGCAAGAAAGTCGATTACATTTTCAGCACAGACCAAGATTCCTATTCTTGGTCTTATCGAGAATATGAGTGGATTCGTGTGTCCTCATTGTGGAAAGAAGACAGATATTTTTAGATCGGGTGGAGGGGAGGTAACGGCAAGGAACCTTGATATTCAATTTCTGGGCTCAATCCCTATAGAGTCTGAAATTGTAATGTCCGGGGATTTAGGAATGCCAATAATAGTTAATAAGCAAGATTCTGAGTCGGCTAAGTCGTTTAATTCTATTGTTGATAAAATAATAAAAACAGTGGAATAGGAATAAACTATGTGGTGGTGTAATGAGGTTTGTTACACTGCCCTTTTATTTCCCCATATGATTTTATGAAGTTGAGGAAGGACTCTTACATTAAGATCTGATGCAATGACTTCTTCGGCTAGAGGTTCGATATCCATCCCTCCAACTGGTGTAAAAATTGATTCACATTGCGGTTTATATTTATCTATGATATATACTGAGTAGTCAAAATCTGTTCCGCCGTTGATTATAAATTTAAGTTGATCTTTTTCTCTGAGAGTGTCGATATTGGAGAAGTTCGTCTTCGATTCCATTTGAGAGCTTGGGCATTTTATATCCATGCTTATTATTATATTATCGGACGCAGGGACCTGTGATATATCTATAGATCCGTTAGTCTCTAGGACTATGGTCTTATTTGAGTTTAGGAGTCTTTCCAAGAGTTCTATTGTATCTTTTTGGAGGAGGGGTTCTCCTCCAGTAAGGCATACGTCATTACAATTTCCAACCATTGCCATGATATTATCTAATGGGATGTCTGTTCCTCTCTCTAATGATGCGTATTGTGTATCACACCACGCGCAGTTGAGATTGCATCCTACAGTTCTGATGAAATATGTTGGAATACCAATCTTTTTTCCCTCCCCCTGAATAGATTTAAATGATTCGCAGATTCTCACAGTATCACTCGTATTCTATCTCATCTTTATATCCAGCTTCTTTAAATCCTTTCAGACGAAGGCGACACGAATCGCATTTTCCGCATGCTTTCTCTTGTCCATTATAACATGTCCATGTCAGATGGAGCGGTGCACCTAATTTTTTTCCAAGGCGTACGATGTCTGCCTTTGAAAGTCTTAGAATCGGTGTTTCGATCTTTATTTGATGTCCCTCAACGCCCGCCTTTGTGCCGACAGCAAGCATTTTCTGAAACTGTTCAATAAATTCCGGACGGCAATCAGGGTATCCCGAGTAATCCACATTGTTCACTCCTATGTAGATTCTGTCAGCCTCAATAGATTCGCATAGCCCCGCCGCGACTGACATCATTATAATGTTTCTTGCTGGAACATATGTGATTGGAATATCAGAACCTATTAATGCGTCGTCTCTGTTTTTTGGAACCGTAATGTCAGATTTTGTAAGAGCCGAACGGAACATGCTAAGATCAATGTTGACTACAATGTGTTTGATACCGAAGTACTTAGCAACATTGCTAGCGGATGTCAACTCTCTTGTGTGTCTTTGCCCATACTTGAAACTTAATGCTGTGCATTCTTGACCATTATTGATAGCACATGCTAATGTTACGGTGGAATCTAAACCTCCAGATAGAAGAACTACAGATTTTGACATATATTCAACTCTTTTGTACACCAAACGGTTTGACCTCTCTCTTCATCAAGACCAATAGATACAGAACGTATGCATGGAGGAAAATACGTGTTTTCAACGATCTTGTTTACCATCGACATTGCCATCTCCTCAGCTGTGGTATTTGAAACGTCAAGAAAAACGACTTCTTCTTTCGGAAAAACATATTTTTTTCCGCACGAAGTCACTTCGATTGAATTTTCTTTTTCAGAAAATTGTACATACTGCGATCTTCTGGGAAGGAGAATTCTGTGGTCAAATTTTTCAATAAATTCCTTGAGTCTTGTTTTTAAATCGACAAAATCCATAACCATCCCAAGCTCTCCAATTTCTCCTTCGAGCCTAAAACGGAGCACATACGAGTGCCCGTGAAGCCTTGAACATTTTTCATGCTTCGGTATAAAGTGACAAGCCGAAAATCTAATTCCAGAATGTTCCCCATCGATTTCTAATATCATTTCTTATTCCTCGCTAATTTTATTGCAAGAGCAATTGAGTCTTCATAACTATCTTTTGCACGTGATGTGTCTACGAATATTTTGTCGATATTTACCACCGGCGCACCAAGTGCCTTCGCTCCACAAATAAAGTGTAAAGATCTGAAAATTATATTCCCAGATATGCCATCAGGGGCTATGATAATATCTGCATCATTGATTGCGTTTTCAAGAAGTATTTCTGCATGATATGCATTGTATCCTTCTGCATTTAGAATCTGGACCAATTTTAATGCGTCATAGATTGTCTTGTCTACTTCTGGACATCGTCCGATATCGTCTTTTCTTCCGCCAGACATTACGGCAATTTTTGTTTTTATTCCGACAGATTCCATTAGATTTACGCTTCGTGTTGCAAGAGTATACTTTTGCTCTACGGTCCAGCCTTCATCGATACCCACTGGCGCAGATATTATTAATTTACCGTTTTTTAATTTGAATATGACGACTCTTTCCAAATTATTGACTTTGAATGTTTCTTTTAGTCTTGGAAGAATCGCTGATGATGACATATCACCACGGATAGCAGCGTCAATTTTATCTTTGTAAAGATCTTCGATTAATTTATTTGAATCTGTATATACAACAACTGATTCTCCAAATGCCTCTTTACTTTTGATAGTCTTGTTGGATTTTCCATTCCACCCCATGCCAATTTTAAGGTTTTTTGGATTGTATTCTTCAAAAAGCGTCTGGCTAAACATTGACATTGCCCATATGGTCGTTATATTTATTTTTGTACGTGATAGAAAAGGAACTTAACTTATTGACCTGATTATGTCAAATGCGTAGTCGTCCCACTTTCTTAAGCCAAGTGCTATTTCTGCTTCCACTGGGGTGAGTATGGGTTTGTTATATCTTAGGTAGTCATCTATAGCAATTCTTGGACATCCGGTACTGATAAAGGCGTCGACATGATAAGCAATAAGATTCTGTGGTGTGAGTTCGTCCATATATGCTTTATAAGCCTTTTTTCCAGACTCCTGGATTTTTTTTATAATATTCTCAGCTACAGTATCTCTTCTTTGACCTATTTTGCTACATATAATCACAAGAAATCTCTCTGCAACCTTTGCGTTTTGGATCACTGCAAATCTCTTCCGAAGAATTCTATCTTTAATTGCGTCAACATTTCTAAGTTCGCCAGTGAAGGGATCGAAGACGAATACTTTTTTTCCAGTGTGTAGTGCTACGGTAAGTGGGTGAAAATTTCCTTCTCCTATGAAAATGAACGCATCCACACGCTGAGATACCGATTCGGCAGAACTACAGTTGCAGCCTAATATTTGTCCAGGATAACACGTCCTTCCATCCCCTCTTTCTATAATCACTTTTTTTCCGTATTTTTCAAGAATTTCTCTAGCTTGTTCGATACACTCTATGTATTGCAGAGTTGCGAGAAGCCCAACTTTCTCAGGGATCTCATTAATGTTTTTTCTGAGATTCTCTTTGATATCCACATGGCACAATGCCTCAACGAATAGAACATCCCTCTCTGCCTGTAGATTCTGGATCGGAGAGTGTCCAAAGTGAACCAATGCGTCTGCTATATCCTTGAAATTGTGAAATACATCGCAAGCGCCGTAACAGGGATCTCCCGATATGATAAAATTGGCGTCTGTGTTGAGCGCCAAGAAATCGACTATGTCGGTTGCTTTGGATTTTAGTCCTTCTGGTATCTGGAGTGCAACGGAATGATGTTTCCTGCTTCGGATCCATTCAGCTACATATTCCAACTGGAGGTCGAACATTTCATTGAACGAGATTTTGTCCTCTTTCAATTTCAATGTAACATGGCGTAGGATATTTCATAGAAGCTTTCCAGAGGGCAATTTTTGCAGTGTTGAAAACGGTGGGTAAGCATGAGACAGTCATGATAGCTTGGTTACGTTCCAACCTTGCTGCCGTACCAACATTTTTTCCAAATGCTTGACGCATGCCGCTCGATACACGATCCGCTCCCGCGCCGGTTGCGAGCTTGTTTTCTCTAAGGACAATATGTGGAAATGCCCTAAGTTTAAGATGATAATTGGCTATCCCTGCGTCCTTCGTTAATATTCTGTTTGCTGCAATACGTCCCGCCTCAAGAGAAGAGTGTCTTATCTGAACGCGATTCTTACATTTGAGTGTGAGCCGAACAGGAAACTCTGCTGTTAGATTACCCATATCGAATTGACTAATTTTACTATTGGGGACACCGCCCATATACTCCCTGCGAGCGTAAGCCATTCCTTTGATTTCTCTATACATTACTGCAGGTTTTCTTGCCATCCGTATCACCGATGCGAGTGGTGAAGGAAAAACAGTTCTAAATATCAGTTAGGAGCTGTTCAAATCCTGTCCACGACACAATGCGCCCGACCGCAATGTTAAATATAAATGTTCGTGTGGCTGACGCGTGCAGTTGCAGTTATAGAACCTAGGATTATTTTGCTGTTTGCGGTGTAGCTGTGCCATTTTGCCGATACGGTGGTTCGGTTGCGTAATTTTTCTGTTGAGTCGTTCGGAGGTTATGATGGTAAAAAATTCTGAGATTAAGATTTACTAAGTGAACCAAAGTCATTTGCTGCTTTAACGAGAGCGTCGATATTTTCTTGATACGAAAAAGGAGGGACCTCACATGAGGTGCCAAGAATGAATCCGCTTTTGGTGTCTTTTCCGTTCAAAAGTTGTTGCTTGGCTTGTTCATAAACCTTCTCTGGATTTTTGAGAACGAAAAGTTTGGTGTCTACTGAGGGCATAATCGTACATATGTTGCCATATGTCTCTTTCATTACTTTAGCTGGAAATGGACTTCTTTCCCAATATCCTATCTGCATTATTGTGAAGGGAGTAAAAACTATTTTGTTTGTGAATAATGCGTAGTCGTCTTTGTGATTTCCGCAAAAGTGGTAAAAAATTTGCGGACCTGCTCCTTTTGATAGACATTTTTTAACAAGTGATGATAATGCTGGAGGGGATATCTTTTTAATAGTGTCAGGGGACATTGTATCGCTGTTTTCTAGAACAGCCCCAGTATTGATTAAGGCCATTCCATATCTTCTGGCTAGTAATTCTGCGCCAGATACTGCGGTCTCTATGTATGTTTCGATGAGTTTTTTACATAAATCTAGTTCGGTTTGTGTCCACATGAGAAATTGTTCGATGCCACATAATTCAGCCGCAGACCCAATTGGTTCAGGACAATATGCCAGCGGGACAAACATCCTGCGCTTATGTTTTTTAATATAATCCATTCCTCTGGTTAGAAGTTCATACGAGTACCCATTTTTTATCTCGTTACTGTCAGGAATGTGAATTTTGTCTGTATCCTCTGGATCTTTTACGATGGTGTTAATAGGCACTGGTGCTGTGTAATTCATAGGTCTTAATTTGATTCCTAGTTCAGGTAGCCAAGGATGTGCGAAATAGTATTTCGTAACTGGTAATAGGTCATATCTTTGTTGAGCTTGTGCCAAACAAACCACCGCTAATTCTGGATATGCATAAAAATCTTTTATTGTATGACCGTATAGTATAGTGGAGTGGGATAACATCATCGGATCGACGGGTATTCTATCGGCCGTACCGCCGACAAAGGAGGCTGCGTATCTTCTTTCGGCTCGATCTAGCCACTCGTCGTTGATGTCAAATTCCATTTTTATCCGCCGGATGCAACTGCTATAGCTTCGACTACTTTTCCGTCTTCTGGCACAGTGTCAGATGGAATTAAAATTCCATCAATTAGAAATAAAAATGAGTCAGGATTCAAGTTAATGTTGACCACTGTGTCTAGTATTGTGCCTTCAATAATGTATTTTTTGCCATCTAAATAAAGTACGCTACTCATCAAATTTCCCGGACCTGTTTTTTTCAACAATTTTAATAAGTTTTTCTCTATATTTTCGATCGATAAAATTCGTAAGTTTCTTCATTAGGTCAAGTCGAAGCACCGTACGATTGACGAAAAACCATATTACAGTACAGAACAAAATACCTGCAAGAAATTCCGGGGGTGGTGCCATAATTGGAAGCCATAACTGGAGTTTCTGTGATTTTTCTACGGCGAAGTAGATTATTGGAATCAGTGTAAGCAATAAGATGAATAGAATAGTTGGTCGAATATCCTTGTGAAGTTTTCCATCAACGGAGAAGAACTTTATGTAAGGACATACCATGAACTGTTGAACTATACCAGCGGTTAGTAAAAACACTAGCATACAATTCCTTGCGTTGATTTCGGCAATTCTTTCCATGGGTATACTTCCTGAGGCCATTATGCCGTAGAATTCGTTCATCTCGGATATTTCAGTGAAAGTAGGCCACCCATAAAATGTTAATTGTTTTTCCGTATAAAGCATTGTTAAGGTATTGTTAAATGTAGCAAAGTATGCTGTTAGATAGATAATAAGCGCGAATATTGCTATGAGCAACCCTGTTGGCATGGCGAATTTGATGACTTCCGGTAGTATTGCCCCCTTATTTTTTGTAGGTTGGGCCCATAGTGTCATCATTAATGCAGATATTGAAACGGACATAAATGCGTAAAATGCAGCTTGTGTTGGTAGAAATGGGGTTGCGCCATCTCGTAAAAATGCCGAAATTATTATCATAACGAAGGTGACTATGAATGCTAAAGCGAAATTCCGTGAAATGTAAAGTTTGAGAATGTCCCGCATGCCGGAAACTGTTCTTCGACCCTCAATAAGAGCTTGCGGAAGAGCGCTAAATTCATCATCGACTAGGACCATGTCCGCTACTCCTCTTGCGGCCCCGCTTCCGCTTTGAAGGGCTATGCCGACATTGGACATTTTCAGGGATTTAACATCATTTACTCCATCACCTACCATGGCAACATATCTTCCTTCTCTTCTCAATGTTTCAACGATTTTTTCTTTATGATCGGGTTTCATTCTACCAAAAATATTAGTTTCAAGAATCGCCCGAGTTTTCTCTTCGCCTTTTAGTTGATCTAATTCATCGCCAGAAATAATTTTACGTCTACCAGGAATTTTTGCGATTGTGAATAATGCGTCTACTGTTTTAGGATCGTCTCCCGAAATAACTTTGAGATCCATTCCATTGTCTAAGAAGATATCAATTGTATCCTTGCAATTCTTACGAATTTCATCTTCTATGGCTATAAGTGCAACGAGCTCTAGATTGCCAATTATTGGTCTTCCGTCTGAATCATAAAGATTTGATGACTTTGATCGCCCTAGAGAAATAGTTCGAAGGCCATTTTTAGAAAATTTTTCATTAATTTTTAGTACTTCTTTTGGAACACTTTCAAAGAGCGCGGAAAGCGCGCCCATGTACATTGTATGGATTTCATTATTAACTTCAACTTTGACTGCGCTGTACTTTCTTTCAGATGAGAATCTTATTTCTTCAATAACTCTTACTTTTTCAGCTATCCCGAATTTTTTTCTTAGAGCTTCGATTGAGCTATTGACACTTCCAGTTGAGCTTGCATATAGTTTAATAAGTTTTTTTGATTCTTCTTCATCGATAAAACTGACCATGTCGTTGAAAAGAAGCCTATTGGTAGTAATTGTACCAGTTTTATCCATACAAATAGTATCGACGTGGCTTAGTGATTCAACGGCATTCGATCTTTGGAGAAGAATGCCTTTGTCTGCCATACGAACTGCAGCAACCATATAATTTATGACTATCAGTAAAAATAATGCGATGGGAACAATGCCTAAGACGATAACAGCATTTTTTACTGTATTCTGAAATGCGATGTTGATATCTCTGCCTTTTACAACATTGACGATAATCATGACGAAAAGAATTACAAAAGCAATAGACATTAGCAATTTTGTGATTGCAGAAATTTCCATTTGGAGGGGAGTCATTTTATTTGTGTATTTCTTTGCGCTTGCGAGCATTTTTGATGCAAATGTGTTTATGCCAAACGCATCAACCTTGTAGAAACCGGTGCCGGTTACACAGTAAGAACCGGAGTATATGCGATCATTGTCATGCTTCATGACAGTACTTGATTCTCCTGTGAGTAGAGATTCGTCCATTTCAAGATATTCTCTAGCGATAAGTTGTCCGTCGACAGGTGCTTGGTCTCCGGGACTGAGCTTAATGATGTCGTCCTTTACTATCTCGGATTGATCGATAAATTTTTCTTTCCCATCTCTTATGACGGTGGTCGTTGGTCGCATCAACAATGCAATTTTATCTAAGCGACGTTTGGCTCTAATCTCCTGAATCGTCGCGACTATAATGTTCAGTGCTATGATTAGCGTCGCGGCTAGTCCATCCATTGGTCCACTTATAAACCAAAGGGTTATTCCCATTATCAAAAGTATTAGGTTGAAGCTGTTGCATGCATTTCTCGCAATTATATCTCTGTATGAACTGCTGACTATTGGCTTCACTGAATTGATTTCGCCCTTTGAAATGCGCTCTGTAACCTCCTTGGACGTTAATCCAGTAATTGCCATGAACCTTCACCATAATCTCTTATTTATTAACCGTGCTACCAACGGCGCAAGGTAACAGGTTAAGGTAGTCTGATACAGCCTGTTCTATCCTCTCCATACTATGTGGAGTTATTTGTACGGATTTGTTTTGTGAAAGATAATCAATGAAGCAGTCAACTTTTTTTCCTTTGAATTTTGCAACTTGTGCGTAAACACTTACTTGTAATTTGTAATGCTCAAGATAGTTATCGTTGATATCTGTTTTGTAGTCATGTATTTCAATTCTGTCATCGTATTCGGCCATGAGATCGATGACTCCTTTTATTGAAATGTTTTTAATAGGAAGTACGCACGGAACTTCCACAGAAATGTTTGCATTTTTTAGATTGTGTAGTATTTCACTTATTATGGCAGTTTCTGGAAGTGAGTCGTCAAATTTTCTACCGTGTGCCATTAAATAAGCAGCTTTGTGTACTTTTACGCCATATTCCACGCCTTTGCTTATTGCACTAATAGATTCTTTGAGGGGTTGAGGGATTGTTAGCATGAGATCGTGTACTGAAATATCTACACGTCTTTTTATATAATGGCCGATGGTTGGAGCTTTTACTGATTGTTCATTATTAGTGCCTCCTGTAGCTCCTGTGATAGATATTGGCACACCACTGCCATAATATCTGAAAAATCGAGATGGGTTTGACGCTATAAGAGTCAGATATTGCTTTGCTCGTGTCATCGCGACAAAGAGTAATCTTCTCTCTTCTGAATAGTCTTTTTCTATAACCGCATGTATGATTGCATATTTCCACGAATCGTAGATAAATTCTCTTTTTGTGCCGTCTGTTTCCTTTAAGAAGTATTCATGAGTACATCTGATGCCTGTAATGTCTGAGAACTTGAACCACGAACTGTCACTTTTCGTGCTAGGCATAGAAAAAGTATCTAGTCCTGCGATTATTACAACGGGATACTCTAAACCTTTAGACTTGTGTATTGTTTGTATGGTTACGGCTTCGGATTTTAGCGATGGCTCAACGTCGTATTTTGTTCCCATTTTGATATCGTTTTCTATGAGCCTTATAAGATCCGGTATGGTGACGAGAGAATTGTCATATATTGATGATATTGCGTTGATGATAGACTGTGTTATGTCATTATTTAGACCATAGAATGAGAAGATTGTCGTCAGAAGATCATTTGGTCGTCTACATTTGCTTACTAATTTTGTGCGTTGGTTAATAATAAATTCTGGGACACCGGAAGGGGACGGGTACGTTTTTGGCCTACCACTGTAATCAATCATTGCTACAATAGATGATAGGGGATACTTCATGTCTGTGAGTATGGCTATAAGTCCTCTGAGGTCATTTTTATTGTTGACATATCTTAGCCATGCTAAAGCAAGTTTGCCCTCTCTTGTTGACATTATTTCTATGTCGCCTTGGAAAAATGCAGGAACGGATCTTAAATTGCAGACTTTAAGAATTTTGGCGCATAACTGTCCAGTTCTGCATAGTACTGCAATATCCTTGTAAGTAACGGGTCTTTCTTTTTGTGTTTTAGAGTCTACGTGTAAATATTTTCTGCTATTAACATAATTTATTATTTTTTCAACAACAGCCCAAGGCTCCAGTTCTTTATCTTTAGCAGTTATCATCTCGAATGCGGTATTTTTTTTATAAACTGGGTCCATTATGGATTCTAATTCGACTATTTTTCCATTGGATACAAGCTCATTGTCAATAGCTGGGATTTTGAGTGCATCAAATGATTTATCTAATATTAACCTGGAGTTTCTATAATTTTTGTTGAGTGGGATGTTTGTAACATTGGTATTGTTAAATGAAACTCGCGTTTTATTTGTATTTAGTTCTCTAATGAAACCGTCTACGCGGTTTTTAAAGTCAATAATATTATCTATGGATGCATATCTGAATCCGTGTATTCCTTGTTTCCAATCACCTACCACACATAAGTTGGGTTTGTTCATAAGAAGCAGACAAATTTTCATCTGAAGTTCATTTGTATCTTGAAATTCGTCAATCATCACGTAGTTGACTCCGAATAATTTCCTTGAACCTTCATGCTGAAATAAAGAGGAAAATGCCATGACTTCAACAACACTAAATGTGAGTTTTCCAGTTTTTATGCATTCTTTTAGGTATCCATAATATAGGTCATGGATGTATTCAAATAGTATAGACCTGTCGTCGTCAGTAACTGATTCAATAATTTTGTCGTTAATTTGTTGTCCGTTGTCCCAGTCGGCGAGTTCTGGTGCGAAATATTTTGGGCTGTGCTTGATAACTTCTAGTGTTTTTTTAGTTTTATTCGATGACAGAACGATGTCTTTGAGACTTTCTATATCTCCGAGAATATTTTTTTCTCCATTACCGAACCATTTCTTTTTGAGAGGAATAACACCTCGAGACATTAATCTGTTAATAAGATTATATATATCGTTCGCTCGTCCGTTTGATAAAGCTGCTGGGTTGAATTTCTGTTTGATATATTTTGATCCGTATTTTGAGGCAAAACGAGTGTAAAAGTTGGTAAATCTCTCTACATTTAAAGTGTCGTTTTCTTCTATTTTAGAATTCCTTGAGAGTATTTCCTCAAATTCGAAGAAGCTGCTTACTGCCTCTGGAGCATTTAGGACTATGTTTAAGCACAGAGAATCAAACGTTGTAACTTTTAAATTTCTGAGAATGCTGCTCGCATCAGATGGTTCTTCTCTGTTATTTGTCTCAATAATTTTTGAGGATATTCGATCCTTTATTTCTTGAGCTGCATTTTTTGTAAAAGTGACCATTAAGATATCTTTGGAATCTACGCCACTGTTTACTATATTGGCATATCGCTCAGTAATGGTATTTGTTTTTCCTGTACCTGGCCCAGCATCTGATACAATAAACCCTTCAATCGTTTCGGCCAGTTTTTTCTGTTGCTCATTGAGCTCCATTATTCAACTCCAGGACTGGATATACATATGTCTTTGAAACCGCACATTGAACAATTGACAGTTGGTATCATGGGAAATTCATTGAAGAACATATTTTCCAGACTGTCAAAGCTTTTTAAAACTAAAGATTTGAATCTGGCTAGATATTCATCTGTCACATAGAGAGTCTTTTTATCATCGCTAACAAAAATGGCTGGAGATTCAGAAATTATGCTTCTAACTTTTTTGGCAAGTGCTGTGGCGTTTGTTTTGTTAAGTTTCATGGCTTGAAACTTGTCAATCAAACATTGATTCATTTTTAAAATTGCGTCGAATCCGATACTTTCTATTACATTGGCATATAGATTTTCGGAACCTCTGAGAAAACCAAACGATTTTGCCGTCCCTATTTCGTAAAGAAAAATTTCTCTTATGTAGTTCATTACAGATCCTATCTTTTTGATAGTGACTACGTTATCGTGAATATCATATGGAATTCCAGCAACATCTTTACCTTCGTTCGCTGCGGTATAGAATAATATAAATGACTTTTCTCCCTCCTTGCATATTTCGTCCAGGAGGGAGAGATAGAACATACACTGGTATTCTTTGTCGTATGTAGTAAATTCTTCGCTGACTCTGTCCTTTACTGATTTTGCATCGTGAGCACTTCCTGTTTTAAAGTCAAAGATTGTATTGTTGACGATGATATCAAAAATGCCTTTCATATGATTTTGTTTTGATTCGTATGGTACCTCAGTTATATTTGATAGTGTTTCCTTTCCAGTTTCTTCAAAAAAGCGGTTATATCTATGTCTTGTGAGACAATTACCAAGAATCTTTGTGTTGGAAAAGTTCATCTTGTCGACAAACTCGTTGATATTTTTGATAGAATTCCTTATATTTGATATTTTGATAGATCTTGTCTCAGCAGGAAATAGCCCTATTACAGCATTTGAAATTGTATCGACATAATGTTCAATTCCATATTTAGTGGCTATTTCAGGATAACATACCCTAAATTCGATGTATTCGTGAAGAAGGCTTCCAAGAATGGTACTACTATTATCTTGGCTCCCGAGAAGGGAGGCAAGCATGTACTTGCGAGGGCACGAAATAAAGTTGTTAAAAGATGACTTAGAAAATGATTTGGGAATATATTCTAGGCATACATGTTTTTCGTTAGGCATTATAAATTTGAGGTTTTCATCTATGCACCAGTTTCCAGGAATGAACTTTTCACAGACATCGTTGAATGTTTCGTAATGGCGATTTTCTATTTGATCAAAGTATGAACACGGTTTTGGCTTGATGCCATTTTTTGTGGAACTGCATATATATATTCTTTCAGAACCCTGCTGCAGGAGAATCTGAAACTTCTGAATATTCTTGTCATTTTCTTCTTGCTTAAGGCCATAGCTAATTACATTTAGAAAGTTTAGATCTATCTCCCATTCGGTTCCAAGACCAAGGTATATAACGATTGGGCGATCTATGTACACTGAGTTTTTGCAGTCAACGAGGAGCACTCCCTCCTTTTCAGAATCTGGAACTTGCTCGTTGTGTTTTAGATTGCTAACATTGTTAACTGCGTAAATGATGTTGTCCGTGTCTGTGCTATTTGCTACTGTGTTGGCAATGTCTAATTCATCTAGAAGGGTTTCAATTGGTTCTTTTTCTGCTCCGGCAATTTTATTGCAAATATCTAGATATGTATATTTTTCTATATTTTGCATTATTTTTATAATTTCATTTGTTTTCTTGTCTCTAGATATCAAGGAGAAATTTTCAATGAGATATTCATCATATCTTTCGGAGATGAATCCGCCGTATGACGAAATTAGTTCTCTGACCTGACTAACCTTTACCGTATTGAATGAGAATGACAGTGTAATAAACTCAAGAAATTTTCTGACGGGACTTAGGTCTTTGACATTTACGAAGTTTTTGAACGGGATTTTTTTTCGATATAGTGCTGACCTTACGGAGTCTGCGATGGATTCTTCAACATTAAATACGACTGCCGTATCTGCTGCATTGTCTAATGTAATGAGAGATGTGGCATTTTCTGCGATTTGTCTACTGTTATTAAGTTCTCTTATCTCAGGAATTATGTATTCTCCGTTTTTAAAAACCTCTATGTAATCAAATTTCCCTTCGGGAGGGTTAAAATTTTTATCTAGCTGATCGTAGAAATCTGCGCCAATGACTGCAATTTTCTTTCCTGTAAAAAATGTTGAATCTTGACCACTGAATGTTGACATTGCTTTTTCTAATGTAGGAAGCTGGATATATTCGTCATAAATAACTTTTGATCTTCTGCCATGAAGATGTTTCTTGACGTCTTTTGTGTATCTTCTTATAGTCTTAAAATTTTGAATTTCGCTGTGAACATATCCAAATTTGTATCCAGTGTTTTTAGAGATAACTCTAATGACTTCAACATCACTAAGTGTCGGTGTTCCAAGAATATCTTCACATATGGTACTTGCCAGCTGAAGTGGCGTAATGGCAAAAATTCCTATTCTAGGAATGTTAATTCTGTTATTGAGAGCAAGTGCTAATGGCGCGTCATTACAAAGAACCATATCATAATTTTTCACCTCGTCGTATAATTCATCGATGCTTTTCGCCAGCCTCATGATGTTGTGGATGGCATATAATATAAAAGACTCATTTGTTGCTCCCCACTGAGCTAATTGGAAATTGTGCTTCGTATGCAATTGACTGAAAAGATGGAACCAACAAGTGCGTCAAATGCTTGCATGAAATATGACGCCAGGAATAGGACTGTGCAGATAATAGTTAATATTGTGGCGGTAGTATGACTCAGAGAAGACACTCCGTTGGATAGTAGAAGCATTGAAGTGTAGACAGGGAGACTCGCAAAAAGGTAACGACACGCTTTTTTATAATTTTTCATATACAGTTGTGCCATTCCTCCGAGGCCGATGGCCGCGGGTAGCAATGCTAGCAGTATGATTATTTTTCTGTTATAAGTCTTGGGTTTTGGGGAAGATATTTTGATATCTTCTTCCATTTTTTCTTTCGTGTGGATGGAGTGGTAACACATCGGGCAATTGAGACTGAAAGAGGGCATGATCTCTCCGCAGTACGGGCATCTTCTGTTGGCCATTGAATCACCCTTTTTATTGATGTTTATCATGTGAGTGATGATTTTAGGTAGTGTAGCTATCTTTATTACGGCGTATCATAATCCGTTACATAATAGCTTTGAGAAATATTTCTAAAAGAGGGAGCATTTTATATTGTATTAGTGCTTGGACTGCTGGAAACAAGAATTTCATTTTTCAGTTCAACTTATATATTGTATTTCTCCATTGTATATTGTGGAAACACTGACTGTGTCACAGTTCAATAGGCGAGTCTATACCATCATTTCGTCGAATGATACTGTTAGAGAGTTGGCTGTTGTTGGGGAAATTTCCAAGGTTAGTCGGTCTCCGTCAGGACATGTGTATATTGATTTGAAGGATTCTGAGTCGGTTGTCAAATGTACACTTTTCAAGGGTCCGGCGTCAAGGTTGAAGTTTATTCCGAGAGATGGGATGAAAGTCACTGTCTACGGTGATGCATCGTATTATGTTAAAGGGGGATCATTAAACTTTAATATTTTTGCTATGGAAGAGTATGGAAAAGGAGACGCGCAAAGAGCTCTAGAGGAGTTGACATCTAAACTTCGAGGTGAAGGTTTATTTGATGATGCAAGGAAAAAACCGATTCCAAAATATCCTAGAACAATAGGTGTTGTTACTTCGCATACGGGGGCTGTAATCAAAGATATAATGGACACTGTCGCGAGAAGAGGTTATCCTGTTAATATTCTTCTTTCTCCCTCAACAGTTCAAGGCGATACTGCTCCTGCGAGTATTGTTGCTGCTATTCAGTTGCTAGCACAGCAGGATATTGATGTTTTGATAATTGGGAGGGGTGGAGGTTCAAAAGAGGATCTTATTGCCTTTAATTCTGAAAGTGTTGTTAGAGCAGTTGCGTTGTGTGAGGTTCCGGTCATTTCGGCGGTAGGTCATGCCACCGATAAATCATTGTGTGATTTAGCTGCGGATAAGTATGCCGAAACTCCGACAGCGGCTGCAATGATAGCTACACCTGATGCTAATAATGAACTTCGAAATTTAGATGATTTGTCATCTTCGATGAGTAAATCGTTATTGAATATAATCACTAGAATAAGATCAAAATTTGATGTCATAGATTCGAAGCTCTCATTGACTGGTGCTGGGAGAATTATTCAAGAGTATAGAGTTCGGTTAGATGCGATGAATACACGTTTGAATTCGTCGTTGACGATGAAGTCAGTAAATACTCGCAATAGCTATAATTCCTTAGGGTTTAGGATAGAGACTATAAAACTTATCGATAAGATTCAGAATGGTCGTCGAGCTTTAGAGACTATCCTATATAGGGCTAATTCAAAAATTGTTAGCCAAATTGAGAGCATAAAGAGTCAATTGAGTGTCCAATCTGCCGTTTTAGATTCGTTGAGTTTAGAGAAGACGCTGCTGAAGGGATTTAGTCTTGTTACGGATTCAGAGGATAACATATTGTCATCAGTAAGTCATATTAGAATTGGTTCTGTGCTGTTTATTAAGATGGGGGACGGAACTGTTGTCGCAGAAGTAAAGGAGCTGAGAAAAAATGGATAAAGAGATGTCTTTCGAAGAGAATCTGAAAGAGATGGAGAGGTTGGTAGAGGATCTTGAATCTGGCAAATACAGTCTGGAGGAGAGTATTGAGATTTATGAGAAGGCTATCACCTTGCGCGAGAAGTGTCGGAGATTTCTTGAAGAGAGTGAGAAAAAGGTTGAAAAATTGATGGCAACTGCCAATGGTGTTGAAAGAGAGGAATTTCCCTAGGGCTATGACAGATTATATTTGAAAATCCTAGATTGATGAGATTGAATAGGCTTGTCGGATATTGGTTCGCGGGCATATTGTAGGTGGGGGAATGAGTCTCTCTTTTAGTGAGTCCAGAATGAAATGAATGTTAGGGAAGTGTTTGACAGCATCCGTAACGATATAAAGGATGGAAATTATCAGATTATAAGACAGAAAGTGGGAAATCTTATTGATTCGAACCCACAAAATATTGATGTTATGCTTGAGTGCGCTTCTTTATTGAAAACAGTTGATGATGATGAGTATTGTCAATCAATTATTGATCGTGTCCTTGATATTGTGGAATCTCCTAATTTTGGTGTTGCAATTGCAATCAGAAATCTTGGAAGGATATCTGAAGCATATGGATTGATGAAAGATTTCTCTTGTGATTCTGAAAAACAGACTGAAATTGCTAAAACGCTTATGATGATGGATGAACCTAAGAAAGCCATGGAAATTCTGGAGAAAAGGGATTCTCATTCAAAGAATGAGGAGCTTCTTAGATGTGATGTTCTTTGTTCACTCGGAAATTTTGACGAGGCTCTTTCTGTTGCAAAAAAATTAGTAAATAAAAAAGAAACTACCTATGACGTCCTGTCTAAGTTCTGTAATATATTAATGAGAATGGGCAGAGATAATGATGCCATAAAAATGGCGAAGTTTTATCTTAAGGAAAACAAGGAAAGTGCTGATTACTTGGCTTTGATGTCTTACGTCATGTATGTTGGCGGGAAAATTCCAGCAGCGGTAAATTATGCTTGTCGTGCATTGAAAAAAGATTGCGATCATATTGGCGCTTTGGAGATTATGGCAATGTGTCTTATTGAAAAGCAGAAATATCTTCAAGCGAAACTTTTGGCTGGTGCTATTAACGATAAGGATCCGGGTAGCATCACGGCAATTAATATTTTGGATATGTGTCGGAAAGCACAAAAATGAGTTGTTTGATGTATTTGTCAGCCTGTCCTTTTCATAGAACTGATAAATTCTTTCCAGAATCTTGGTGTAAATAGTATGATTCCCGAAATGATTTCTAAACGTCCAAGCAGCATGATGAAACATAGAAAGATTTTGAGGAACCAATTTAGACCACAAATAGACAGCCCGAGTGTACCATTGAAAGAAGAGCCGGATGTGGTAATGAGTGCAATTGTAGTTAATATAGAGGATGGCAGGTCATAACCACAGATCACTAGGGCTAGGATTCCGGCAAGTGTTGTGAGTAAGAATAAGACGCATAATGTGGCTATTATGTTAATAGTACGATTTTCAACGAAACCTTTGTTCAATCGAACTTCGCAAACTGCTTCTGGGTGGAGTATACTTTTTAGGCCGTTTTGAATGTATTTTAGAATGACGATAAGTCGGCTTATTTTAATACCACCTGTAGTTGAACCAGCAGAGCCTCCAAGAAATGCTGCAAAAATGAGAATTGTTGATACAACTTCTGGCCAGTATTCAAAGTCTACAAAAAATGTAGTTGACGTTGCGCCTATTACTGCAACTATTACATCTATAAAATCTGAGTTGAAGCCTTTTCCGATAGTATAGTCACAATGAATAAGAATATAAATTAAGGTTATCAGTATTGAGTTCCATAGGAGAACAAATTTGAATTCTTCGTTGCTGAAGTATGTAGTATACTTTTTGTAGTAAATTGCTCTGAAATGGAGAAAGAAGTTTATTGATCCAAGAAGCATAAAGATGCTGCAAACGATCTTTACCTTCCCGGGAAATTCGGAGAAGTTGCTGTATTTGCTGACCGGTCCGCCGGTAGATATTGTCGCTAGAGATTCACACAGAGAATCAAAAAAGGAAACATCTAGTGACATTAGCAATAGTACCATTGCTGCAGTTAAAAAGGAGTATACGCACAGGAACTGCTCGGCTATATCCTTTTTCCTAAGTGTGAGAGTGGATGCATCAGATGAGAAGGACGTGCTTGAATCGAGTAGTTCTCTGCTACCAAATCCAAACATTGGTAAAAGGAGTGTAAATAGCATAATAATGGCCAATCCTCCAATCCATTCCATAATAGATCTCCACATAAAGAGGCCAGATGAAATGCGTCTTACGTTTACTATAGCTGCTCCAGAAGTCGTAATATTAGAAGTTGATTCGAAGAGACTATCTGCTACGCTAAAACCGGATACCATGAATGGTACAGCACTGAATATAATTGCGACGATCCAAACTATACCTAGTAAAAATAAACCGTCGATAGATCTGATGGTTTTGGGCATTTTAGTCGTTAATCCAATGGTTACAGAAAGTATGATACCGATTAGTATTGGTATGATAAAGGTAAGATTGCTAGTATTTTCGAAGATATCGATCAAGAAACATGGCAACATTGCTATGGAAAGCCCAAGGAGTTCTATTGAAATTACACGAAGATATGCATTTTCTCTTTTATTATGTAGATTTATACTGAGCTTTATTCCTATCATCTTAGACCTTAGAAGTTGATTATCTTTTCGAGGCTATCTGTACTGACGTTATATGTAAACATAACCAAAACATCATTTGCGTGGATCTCAGTGTCCATCCTGGGGTAGATTTTTTCTCCGTTATGGACAATGCATGTGATGCGGACACCTTCAGGGAGGTGAATATCTCCCATGTGTTGGTCCCGTATTTTGGAGTTATCTTCAACAGTTATAGTGAAAAATTTCTCGCCAGGATGTCTCATTTCAAGGATGGATTGTTTATCCGAAATCAGTATTTTTGTAATTTCGTTGGCAACAATACGATGTGTACCTATAGCGCTTTTTATACCTACAAAATCAAAGATATCAGCGTACTCTGGCATTGAATACCTTGAGATAATTTTTGTGGTCCCAAGCTTCATGCCCATTAGACATGAAAGAAGGTTGGTTTCATCTCTATTGGTCATAGCCATGAGGACGTCTGCTCTACCAATATTTTCATTTTGAAGGAGGTGCGGATTTACTCCACTCCCATTGACAACGACAACATTGTTTACTTCTCTTACTAACCGGTCACATCTTTTAGTGTTTGTTTCGAGTATTTTGACAGATTTTTTTCTTGATTCGAGAAGTTTTGCAGCTTTTAAACCGGAGAATCCTCCACCAACAACAATAAATTCCGATGCCTCGTGAGTTATGCCCATAAATCTATTGAATTCTGATACACCTTTTGAGGTGCCGAGAACAGTAATTTTGTCACCAGCAAGAATTTCCATTGTTTCACAGTTGACAATGGTTGTGTCTTCTCGACAAATACATACGATGGTACAGTCCTTTGGTATCTCAAGGTCAATAACAACTTTTCCTATTATATTCACATGCTTGTCTGTGACTTCAAAGAGAACTATGCTCATGTTCATTGATTCGATGCTGTCATAGTCAATTGCATTTTCTAGGAGTGATAACTCAACAATTTTATTCGCAATGGCAAGCTCAGGAGAAATAATTCGGTCAACGATTTTTGATGAGATTTCAGTCATAAAATCCGGATTTCTAATCGTGACAATTGTTACTATTTCAGGTTTGATGTGCTTAGAAATCATTGCGATGAAGAGGTTATCTTCATCGTGCTCGGTTGCGCTAATTATGACCTCTGGCTGTTGTCTTTCAAAGGCTTCTTCGAGTGTTTTAGGATTAACTCCGTTTTCACACAAAGTTGAAACATTTAGAAGATCTTTGATGTTCTCTGCTGTAGTTTTGTCAACCTCGATGGTCATGACGTTATGGAATTGGGATAAAACTTGTGCACATGTGTATCCAACACTTCCGGCTCCAACAATAATAATATTCATAAATCACCTAATAGGCAGGCGCAGATGTACTCGCCGATTCAAACGAAATCGACGCCTACTGGCCGGCTATTCATCTTATGCTGCTATACCTGGCTCCTTGGAGGAGTTATTCTACGCTCTGACGCACACTGAAAGAACTTGGTTCGGATGCCTTAGACTCTATATAAAAAATTCGTATATGAAAGGGGATGATTACATTTGGTCTGTGAATTTGTTTAGATATTAAGTAGAACGTTTGGTTACAACTTAGTTAAATACGCAACTCGTGTTTATTTGCTCTGTTGTGAAGGACGTTCCCCTTGCATTCGGACTTTTACTAGCCCGGTCGTCTTTCACAACGCTTTACTTAAATTTTTTAATTTTGATTTAAAAATTTGATTGACATCTCCTAAAGCGTATGGTGCAAAATTGCTGTCTCCTTGTTGAATATATAGGGACGGGGGTTCAAGAAGGATTTAATTTATGGAGGGCGCGTTCTTTATCTATAGGTGGGGTAGCTTATCTCAGGGAACTGTTTGTTCTGGTGATTCGACGGTTGAATGAGTGCCCCTGTTGTGTTGATTGATCTTTATATTTGCTCTTCGGTTCAGAAACGTTCTTTTTCCCATTTTTCTCTGAGACATTGTAACCTATGTGAATCTTTGTATGTGTTGATGCTATTTGGGAGTGAAGACAGTACTGTCTTAGCGGCCGAAGTGACATCGTATGCCTTTAAATCTTTGTTATCGACGACCGTCTTAAGAAATTCTTTCAACCTTATCAGTTCTTGACTATACTTGAATTCGTCAAGATCTACCTTCTTGATTTCGTCTCCTAAGTCCAAAGAAATATATTGACCTAATAGCCAAGCATAATTGGAACCCATAGCATTGGCAGTGGCAATATCTTTCACTGACATACCTATAACAAGCCCTAACATGTAATTCGATAGTGCTTTAGACTTATCATCAAAAGAATCTAAAGTCTTCAAATAAGCTTCTATTCGAAAATCTTTAAAGTGATTATATTTTTCTTTAGTATCATTTTTCCCGGCTTCGTACTCATCTTTGAATGCTGAATCGTAGTTGTCATCACTCAAAGCTCCACTGCTATAACCCTCACTGTAAGCCAAACAGTTTGTTAGCACTATGAGTACAATCACACTGAAGGAAACATACGCGGAGGACTTGCCGTTCATATTATCTTATCAAATCCCTTATTTTGTATCGTAGCGTTCTGTGTATAGTGCAGGCCTGTTCTTAAATCTATATCTTTCGATAGACTTGGTCTTCGGAATCTTTTAAGAAAATTGATGGAAATTGCGCGAGTGGGGTACTTTTCTGGGTGGGAGATATAGTATGCTATGAGTAGTACTCGGCGGCATACTTGGCTCTCAGTAACACTATAAAAATTTCATGGGGAGGCTTGTAGTTTAGACTCACGTGACACAAAAAGGCACTTGTTCACTGGTGCTAGGCTTATCGTGTATTTTTGTCAACAAGGTGGATTAAGTGGTTTTATCGGTTTTACTTCCCAGAAAGGGGTTTCCTGTATGTACTTAATGAACAATTTGAAGTTGTCTCTTGTTTCTTGAGATAGGCTGCTGTAGATGATATCCAATTTCTGAGCGAATACCGCCGCGGAATTGAATTTTTTACTAAGATTGTACTTCTTCCGATCGCTATCATTGAATAGATCTTCGATTTGTGTGTTTTAGCGTAATGAAGAGCGTCTGATAATGTAAATACAGCAGCCTTGTCCTTAGCGACAGCTTGGAATTGCATTCCGGCATCATCGCTATCAACAAGAACGATTGGATGTCTACCAATTTTTTTATGCTGCCAATGTTTCCATTGCCACTTTTTTATTGGGGTCTTTGTCGTGGTCAATATACCCCAGTCCGTTTATTGGTATAAAGTCTATATCGAGATTCTTGTAGTCGCCTTCCTCTTTTGAACGAAGAATTTCGCACATAGAGTTCAGGTAAAAATAATCGGTAATTCCTTCTACAAAGACAGTTTTTCTATCGTCTGTTCTCATATAGTTTCTGCCAATTGTTAGTGCGTCTAGTAGTGGTTTAATTGTGTCGTGACTTCCATAGCTTGCTCGATCAAAATTGTTAGTGATAGTTGATACACCGTTATCATGTCTGATGATGAGTCTTACTTCATCAAGGTGTCTTACATCTATGGCCATAGGGTTTTGGGTAGCCAATACGAATGTAACTCCTCTTTCTCTAGCAATTTTTCTTAGAAATGTTATGATATACTTAATACCACAGTTCAAGAGGTCTCCAAAATTATCTATAGTGACGATATCTCCGAAATTCAGTGAATTTTCTATCGTCGTTTGTATGAGGAACTGAAGTATTAAATGAAAGCCGTGTGACTGATATTCTATGTTTTCTTGTATGTCATTTCTGTGAATATATAGCACGATTCCCTCGGATTCAAATTTGGCCGTGAGACAATACGAGTTTTCCTTATCACACAGTAATTTATTTAAATGAATAGAGAGCCCTCTTAGTTTTTCGTTGGCATTATCTTCTAGAAGTTGTCTTTTCTTGAGGTTATCTCTTGCATAACGCGCTTTGCCAATAATGTTTTCTTCACATCCAGCGGCTGACAGTACATAGGGTACGTACGAATGGCAAAAGTTATCTCACTTGTAAATGAAATCTGATTTCTGTAGTATCACGTAAGAGAAGTGTCCTACTTTGTTACTGAGCTATATTTAGACACGTTGCCAGAATTGCTCTTTCCTGCTTTACCGTTATGACCCGGCCTGTCTTCACTTGTCGTACTCTCGCCCGTTGCGTCTTTATCTGTGTAAGGCCCTACATTTGGTTTCATATGAATGTGTGGTGATTTTGAGGATTGTGCAAAATAGGTGTAGTCTTTTTCTTCGATATTTTGTTTACGAGACTTTTCAATGACACTAACTAAATTGAATTTTCCGGAGTTGTTGACGCCTAGAAGTATTACTAATCCTTCATCATGCTCATCGTTCAAACAACGATTTATGCAAAGCCTCTCGGTTTTTTTCTACTCCGATGTTCCTAAAATTTGAAATTTCTAGGATTCTAGCGCATTCCATTTGAATCTTTCTGCCCGTAAGGGATAAAAATCAAAAATAATAATTTTTCTAGTTATGTCTATCATACTGTATGTTCTATATACCGAAGCAAACTGCGACTAGTTAAACAAAAAGGCTATATTTGTTAATTGGACATTGCCTGCCGGCGTTGCTGGTACATGGAAGTAGAACAATGGTTGGGCTCTGATAACAAGTTAGGAATTGATATTTGGAGGAAAAAGTACTGCTATAATGGCGAGTCATTTGAACAGTGGCTGGATCGCGTGAGCGATGGTAATGATGACATTAGGCAAATGATTGTCAACAAAGAATTTCTTTTTGGAGGAAGAATTCTTGCCAATAGAGGACTTTGGAAGACAGGATTCAAAGCAACGTTATCTAATTGCTATGTTGTAGAACCTCCGAAAGATTCCATTGAATCCATATTCGAGACTGCGGGAAAACTTGCAAGGATTTTTAGTTATGGAGGAGGGTGTGGGATAGACATTTCTAAGCTTGCTCCTAAAGGTGCCAAAATTAACAATACGGCCCTAGAGACGTCTGGTGCAGTTTCATTCACAGATCTTTTCGCAATGGTCACAAGTCTTATTGGTCAACATGGAAGAAGAGGGGCTTTGATGCTTAGTATATCATGTGAACACCCAGATCTGGAAGACTTTATGGCTGTGAAGACTGATGTTAATAGAGCGACTAAAGCTAACATGTCAATTCGTGTGACAGATAAGTTTATGAACGCTGTAAAGAGCAAAGAGACTTTCGTACAGACATTTAGGCGTCCTGAAACTGATTCGGTGACAATTAAGAACCTTAATGCTCGTGAATTTTTTAGAAAAATGTGCTATGCTAACTGGGACTTTGGTGAACCTGGTTGTCTTTATTGGGATAGAATAGAATCATGGAATCTTCTCAGTGAGTTCCCTAATTATCACTATGCAGGAACAAATCCTTGCGCTGAAGAACCACTTCCTGCAGGGGGGAGTTGCCTACTAGGAAGCATAAATCTTGCAGCGTTCGTTAATAATAGATTTGAAGAGGAGAGATTCAGAAGAGCAATTGATGTTTGTATTACAGGACTTAATGAGGTCCTTGATGAGGGACTACCGCTTCATCCGCTTAAGGAACAAATAGAATTGGCTACCAACTGGAGACAAATTGGACTTGGAGTTATGGGATTTGCAGATATGCTCATAAAACTTCAACTCACGTATGGAAGTGATGAGGCACTGAAATTTTGCGATAAAATTGGTTTCATAATGGCAGATGAGTCAATTAAACAGTCTGCGATTCTTGCCAGGGATAATGGGGCTTTCCCGATGTGCAACATAGAGCAAATCATGGCTTCTCCTTATTTTCAGCTCAATACAACAGAAAAAACAAAAGAACTTGTTAAAAAATATGGTCTTAGAAATTCACAGTTACTTACAATTGCACCTACAGGAACACTTTCAACAATGCTTGGGGTTTCGGGAGGTATTGAGCCGATTTTTGCCAATTTCTATAGAAGAAAGACGGTATCGCTCTCTGGAAAGGATGAATACTATAAAGTCTACACCCCTATTGTCAAAGAGTACATAGATAAGTTCAAACTTACGGGTGAGGGAGACCTTCCGAAATTCTTTGTAACAGCCCAAGAACTCAATTTTAGACAACGTCTTCTTCAGCAAAGCACATGGCAGAAACATATTGATGCGTCTATAAGTTCTACTGTTAATCTTCCGAATGACTTTCCTGAGAAAGATGTTTATGACCTTTATATGTTCGCGTGGGAGACGGGATGCAAGGGTGTTACAGTATTTAGGGATGGATGTCAGCGGGTTGGCATACTTGATAGAGAAGAAGGAGGGCAGCATCCAGAAGAAAGGTCTGTTAGGAAGAAAAGAGGATTTGTTGAAAATGTTGCGGATGACGTTATTGGTAAGAAGAGGAAACTCATTACAGGATGTGGGAGCTTGCACTGTACAGCCTTTTTTAATCCACACACTGGAGATTTAGCTGAGGTCTATCTTAATAAAGGTTCTACGGGCGGTTGTAACAATTTCATGATTGGTCTTTCAAGGATGATTTCACTTGCGGCAAGAAGTGGTTGTAATATCGAAGATGTTGTAGATCAGTTAGAAAGTTGCGGTTCATGTTCGTCATACGCTGTCAGAACATTTACCAAAAACGATACTAGCAGAGGATCGTGTTGTCCCATGGCTGTTGGATATGCACTCAAAGATATGCATAAGGAAATGCAGAGAGAAATTGATCAAACGCTATTTACTTCGATACAAAAAAGTGATGAAAGTAAACTTAACGATTCCTGTCCCGAGTGTGGAGAGAAGTTGGAAAAGCAGGGAGGATGCAACATTTGTAAAAGTTGCGGATGGACTAGATGCGATTGAGATAGTATAAAGATTGGAAATAGAGTTTTACGGGGCAGGAATGCTGTAAAGTTGGGTAGGAACTGTATTTGGTCGCTCCGTGAGCGTAGCTAGTTAGTATAAAAAATATATATAGAAGGACAAAATTACTGGTCTCAGTAAAGGAGTTACTGCTATGTATGGTGGTTCTGGGAATGGTAATCAGCCGATCATTGTACTGAAAGAGGGTACGGAGAGAAGCAAAGATAAAGAGGCCCAATTTAACAATATTGCAGCTGCGAAAGCGGTTGCGGATTCGGTTAGGTCGACGCTTGGACCCAAAGGAATGGACAAAATGCTTGTCGATTCTATAGGTGATGTTACAGTCACAAATGATGGTGTGACAATTCTCAAAGAAATTGACGTTCAGCATCCCGCAGCAAAAATGGTCGTTGAAGTAGCAAAGACACAGGATTCGGAGTGTGGAGATGGAACAACGACAGCAGTTGTTCTTGCTGGTGAACTTCTTAAACAATCAGAATCTCTAATTGATGCGAACGTTCATCCGACTGTGATTACAAATGGATTTAAGTTGGCTGCAGCAAAAGCAGTTGAGGTACTTAACAGCATTTCAGTCGATTCGAATAGTGATGATATTCTCAGAAAAGTCGCAGCGACGGCGATGACCGGCAAATCAGTTAGTGGTGAGGAGGAATATCTTTCAGACCTTATCGTCAAAGTGGCAAGGCTTGTCGAGGACGATGGAAAGGTCGATATGTCCAATATAAAGATCGAGAAGAAGGCAGGTGGAATCACAAAGGACACGTATATGGTCGGAGGGATTGTTCTTGATAAGCAGAGAGTTCATCCACGAATGCCTAAAATTGTAAAAGATGCAAGGATTGCGCTTTTCACCACACAGATGGAAAATAAAAAACCGGAGGTTGATGCTCAGATCAGCATTACTGATCCAGAGTCAATGCAGGCATTCCTTTCACAAGAAGAGGGGACGCTTAAGGCGATGGTTGATAAAGTTAAAGAAGTCGGGGCAAATGTTGTTTTCTGTCAGAAAGGTGTTGATGATCTTGTTCAGCATTATATGGCAAAGGCTGGAATTTATTGCTGCAGGCGTTTGAAGCAGTCTGATATGGAGGCTGTTGCAAAGGCAACTGGCGCATCACTTGTTGGAGAGATTACTGAGATTCAATCTTCAGACCTTGGTATGGCTGAAACCGTAGAAGAGAAGGAAGTAGGTACCGAATCAATGACGTTCATTACTGGATGCAAAAATCCAAAAGCCACTTCGGTTGTCATACGCGGTGGAACAGACCACATAATGGATGAAGTTGAGAGGGCTATGACTGATGCAATTCGTGTTGTAGGCGTTGCGATTGAAGATGGAAAGGTTGTTGCTGGAGCGGGTGCACCGGAAATTGATGTTGGGCTTAAGCTTTCACAGTATGCATCCTCAGTTGGTGGGAGAGAGCAACTTGCAATTGACGCGTTCGCAAAGGCGATGGAAATTATTCCTTGGACAATTGCCGAGAATGCGGGTATAGATTCTATCGATGCGGTTATTAAGCTCAAGAGTGCGCACCAGAAGGAAGAGAAAGGGGCGTATTTTGGACTTGATCTCGAGACAGGCGAAGCGGTTGATATGATTCAGAAGAATGTCGTCGAGCCTCTAAGAGTGAAAATTCAGGCCGTAAATTCTGCAGCGGAAGTTGCGAATATGATTCTCAGAGTCGATGATGTTATTGCATCGCGCAGAGCGCCTCCAATGAACCCTTCGGCTGACCCATCGCTTGGCGGTCCTGGTATGTCTGGCGTCGGCGGAATGATGTAAGATTGAAATTGTAATTTGGAGGGTTTTATCCCCTCTATAATTTTTATTTGTCATTGTTGTCCTGTATACTTTGTGGGGAGGATTCCGCATTCGGATATTTCCTGCAGGTGGTTTTTAGACGGTTATATATTAAGAATAGTGGTTTCTTGCTTGTGGTTCAAGATACCCCTGGCAATCGTGTTGCACTTTATGTGAGAGTTTCGACAGAAGAGCAGGCTGAGTTAGGATTTTCTCTTGATGGTCAGATGAAACGTTTAGAAAAGTATTGTGAGTCGGAAGGTTATGAGATAGCAGGCAAATACGTTGAAGAGGGTTGTTCTGGGCGTAGTGTTGACCGGCCAGAGTATAAACGTATGATGTCAGAGAAAGACAAATGGGACCTTATATTGGTTTTAAAAATGGACAGGATTCATAGAAATAGCACAAATTTTACGAATATGATGAATGAGCTTAAAACTAGTGGAAAAGACTTTTGTTCTGTACAAGAGCAATTTGATACGAAAACTGCAATGGGTCGGTTTGTTATGGACTTCATCCAACGCATAGCTCAGCTGGAGAGTGAACAGATAGGAGAAAGGGTAAAACTAGGTATGAAACATAAGGCAAAGTCTGGAAAGGGTGCACTTGGATCTGGACAACCATATGGTTATAATTATGATCATGGACAGCTTAAGGTTAATGATCAAGAAGCACACGTAGTGAAGACTATATATGATATGTATTGCAACGATTATTCGATGGGATCTATTGCTAGTAGTCTCAACGAATCTGGTGTTCCCGCAAAAAAGGGAGGTAAATGGAATAGACAGTCGATTTTTAAGATACTTCACAATCCTTTATATGCAGGATACATAAAATGGGATGGAAGTATTGTTCGAGGCAGTCATACGGCTATTATAGAATACAATATTTTTAAAAAAGTGAACGCTAATCTTTATCAAATTTAATATGAGAGAGATGAAAAAACGTGCCGCGTTATATGCACGTGTATCGACTGATGAGCAAGCTAAATTTGGCTATTCGCTAGATGCACAAATTGAAAAGATGCGAGACTTCTGTTTTGTTCAAGATATTGAAATTGCAGGAGAATATTTAGATGATGGTTTTTCCGGAAGAAATGTGCGTAGAAAGGCGTATCAATTAATGTTTTCCAAGGATGAGAGGAAGAAGTGGGATTGTATTGTTGTTTTGAAGATAGATAGGATTCATAGAAATAGTAGAAATTTTATGGCAATGATGGACGATTTGAAAAAACACAACCAGACATTCATATCAACCATGGATAGGGTTAACACAGATAACGCAGTTGGTAGATTTGTCATGGATATAATTCAGCGCATAGCTCAGCTGGAGAGTGAACAGATAGGTGAGAGGACATATCTTGGGATGAGAGAGAAGGCTGAAACAACTCAAGAAATAATGGGATTTGTACCGGCATTTGGTTATAGTATTACAAATGGGGAACTTGTATCGAATTCGGAATTGAATGTGGTCCGCAACATTTTTGATATGTATATTGAAGGCGCTACGCTAGATGATATCGCTTACAGACTTAATAGATCTGGTGTTTTAACGAGGAAGGGAAATCCATGGAATAAGTTTAACCTTCGTAATATCCTTCATAATCCAATTTATGCTGGATATATGAGGTGGGATGACTTGCTTCAAAAACATAGCGCACAAGTGGCTGTGTCAATTGAGGAATATAATGATGTTCAGAATCTTATGGCTTCGAAAGTTAGAGATCCTAGCAAAAATAACCCTAAACTTCTTGATGAGAAACGGATGAAGTCGGCAGTTTATCCACGTGAAGTGTTGTAATAGGGAGCATTGCGCGTATTGGCATAGTTTCCGTTATCTATTTTATTTTGATTTCCTTAACCAATCCTGATGGAAGAGCCCCAATTCCTGCTTATTATGATGGTTATTGTTCTGGCTGCAGGATTTTGTTCGGTTGTTTTTAATAAGTTGAGGTTACCAGCTATTATTGGCTATCTGTTGGCAGGAATTGTTATAAAAAATGTTGTACAAAAGAACTTTGAGATGCCAGAATCTACAGACGTGATTATTGAAATTTTAAAAGATCTTGGTTTGATAATGCTATTTTTCTGTATTGGAACCGAACTTAATATGGAAAAACTAAGAAGTAATAGTAAATTTGCAACTGTTGTTGTGATATTACAACTTCCGTTGATGATTTTTATAGGCATTATATTTGGCTTCTTTTTTCTGAAATTGGATGGAGTTGCCGCAATATCGCTTGGGGCAATTATTTCGGGTTCAAGTACTGCAGTTGTTGCCTCGGTTTTGAAGGCACAGGAAAGAGTTTCTTCGGAAGAAGCAGATATAATTATTCTTATTACTATTATGGAAGACATAGGACAGATTGTAATATTGTCTATGGTTACACCTCTGTTCCTTGGTTCTATGATGAGCGCTATTGGCATTATCAAACTCGTCACGCTCATTGCATTGTTTATGACGTTGGTGTTTGTTTTAGGAATCCAGTTTGTTCCAAGAGTGTTAAATTGGGTTGGTGATAATACATCTGAAGAGGCCCTCCTCATTTTTTCTGTAGGGATTTGTTTTCTGATGGCATATTTATCCATATCCATAGGGATGTCTATGGCGACTGGAGCATTTCTTACGGGTGTTATAGTTTCGCAATGTAATCATGTTCATCGTATAGAAGAAATGGTTAGTCCGATGAAAGAATTTTTTATGTCTATATTTTTTATTTCGGTTGGCATAGAGGTTTTGGTTAATGATTTTATTAACAGTGTAGGGATGGCTTTTGCAATCTTCTTACTTTTTGCATGTGCAAAGTTTTTCACTGTTTTTCTTGGATATTATCTGTGTGGCAAAAGTTTTGAAAATGGTTTTGTTTCCTCAGTTTCTCTTATAGCTATGGGAGAATTTGCATTTGTTATTGCGGCTGAGGCATTAAAAAACAATGTTATCGATCGAGAATTTTATACTGCGGTTATTGGCGCTGCTCTTATTTCATCAATTGTTCTTCCGATAGCTTCTAAAAAAATGTTTGAAATGATTGGGAAAATTCGTTGTAATTGTCCAGAATCTATAGTGTCTTTTGGACACATGATTTATTCTGCGAGGGATGATTTTACAGATAAAATGAATGAGTTCAAGGGTTTTAACGAATTTATGATAAAAAACTTGAAAAAATCGCATTTTTGTGTTATTTTTATTATCACTGTAGAGATAATATTTATGCTGTTGACAAATTCTGCCACAAAATTCTTTTCTGAGTATCTGCATGGAATTATGACGAATCTTTCAATAGATCAAACGTTAGTAATTTCATGCATAGTTTATATGGCGGTTAACTTTTTCCTACTTCTTCTACCGTTAACAACATTGATTAAAACGTGTAGACGTATGATTAATGTTATTATTTATATTGACGATAAGGGCTTAGAAAGGCGGGATGTTTCACATCCATTTTATAAGAAGTTTGTGGGTTATAGCCCCGTGGCGCTCGCAGTTTTTATTGACTTGATAATCATGAACATTGCACCTGGACCGTTTTCTTTCGGGAGACTAGTGGTTATCGCAGTTATCGGAATTATAATTTTTATTATAGGTTTAATTTATCTAAGAGTTAGGGGACTTCACTCTGAAGTGTAGTCAGGAGGGATTGTTATTTCAAGAAGACAAGAAAAAATTAATAAATTAATTTCTGTGCTTGTCCTGCTGATTTTTTTAGGGACCGCTTTTGCCGCATGTTTGTAAGAATTGGCCTTTTATTTATTAAACGGAACGTGTTAAGCAATTGCTGTTAATTTTCCTAAAGGAGAAAAAATTGTTCATAAGACGTTTAGCATGATTGAGGAGTAATTGTGGTTAGGTTATCGTGGGTCAGCAGATCTTGAATTGAGTTTGTTTTTCATCTATAAAAAATGTGACTTGGGTGAGTCAACAGTGTGTATCCGATTAAAATAGGGGTTGTTTATTGCATATTTCAATATTTCTAGCCCTTCTCCAAAAAATGTATTTTAAATAAAAAGTCATATAGGTATGTGTAAAATTTCCTAAATTAAGTTGATATTCGGGGTACCGTCGTGGACATAATTTGTATGGATATATCAAAAATTATGCGAAAAACTGATGTTTTTGTTAAATATCAATGTAAAATGACATTAGAGATATTAATAATGATAATAATGGAATTATGTTTAATATTTGCATATATTTAGATTCGTATATTGTTTTGTAAAACAATATTGAAAAAATCTTCTTTTTTGCATAGTATAGTGAGATTTTTGATTTGTGTAATTTTGTAAAATTTAATTTTGGGCTGTAGTAATTTGAATAAATAGGTGATTCATCTATCTCGCTATGATTATAGATAATATTTAAAAGGAAAATGTTATAATATTAATTAATAATGTAATTATAAATTATTAAATATGAGACTTATATTTCGTTAAAAATTTAGGCCGTTTAGCGGCTAATAAAATATTTTTCTTAATTTATTAAATGGGGTGAGGCCCCTATGTTTTAGAAAAAATTCACCGAAATGTTTTGTTGGTAGGCTAAAATATCTTGTGTGGTGTTAGTCGACGAAATTGTTTACCAATCGTCTTCAACTTTAGGGAGTTCATCGCAGAAGATGATGTCTTTTCTCTTAGAAATAGCGTTGACACGATATTTTTCTCTTTCAGAAGCAGATATTTCGGTTTCATCGATATAGACATCAATCTTACCATGATACGAGTGCTGATTCCAACATGGTCTTTTGGAGCTCTCAGTTACCGTCTTGTTTATATCATCACCTTGAAGAATTGTCATTATCTTAAGACCTTCACCAGCTTCAGTACAGACTAATGCTATACCTGGTTTTCGCGGAAGTTCATTTTTATCTAAAACATAAGGACCTGTGAAATATCTTCCGTCGACTAGAATTCTATTCATGACCCAGTAGCTGCATTATTTAATTAAACAATGCTGTTGGTCGGAATTAATTAAAGTACCTATGGATGATGATTATTTTGCTAATTTTTATTTATAATAAATTTGTATGTCAAATGAGACATAATTATTTATTGACGAACACGGACAAATTGTCATTGTATTCTCGTTTTGGATGTAATCATGTTTCGACTAAAAATTTCCGGGCCTAGGATACTGGCTGCATTGAAAATGAAATAGGCACGATGTCTTTTTATATGGTATTAAAAGTTTTTATTGCAAGGATAGGATGGCAATACAAGGAAACTCTTACGAGAGAGAGTTGAAGAATTTACTTTCTGGAGAGGAAAAAGCAATTGTTAAAGTTGTCAAGACATGTGATGAGAGAGAAAAAAGTGCATACGAAAATCTTCGAATAAATCCATTTATGGTTGTGAGAGCAGCTGGCTCTATGGGTGCAGACCTTGTAGCCTTGAGAGAAAATCACTCTTTCCTCATTGAAGTGAAAAGTTCTTGTGATAGTATAATTCATTTCAGTAGAAACTTACATCTTATGGAACAGGCCAATAAAATGAAAGAAGAATGTTTTAAGGCACGTGTTCTTTTGATTTATGCATTTAGGCTTAAGAATCAAAGGGGGGATCCCTGGAGAATATTTTATCTTCCTATTGATGAAGATCTTAAGGGCACTATGGGGCTTCTACAGAGGCGGCTTCCCAAAATTAAACATAGCGTTAACGGAAATTATCTTATGAAGTGGTCAGATGGCATGAAATTGAGTGAATTTATAGAGTATATGTTGCTTTAGGTGGGGTATGTTATAGAATTCTAGATTTTATCTAGTTTGGTCATTTCTGGTGAATATGCCTTCGTGTAGAACATAGTAAGATATTTCAATGAAAGTTACTGTTTACGCTACAGTGTCGGAAAGAGATGCGTATGCGGCTAGAAAATTTAATTGTACAATTAGAGAGAGAGCCATTTTTGAAGCCGGAATTAAGTTAGCGACTATATATCACCAATTTGTTGGTTCTCCTGTATCTACTAAAAATGTAAGGTTTATGGAAGAGGCTATTGAGAGGGCTGTTAGGATTCAGCCTTATGTAACAGATGTTAAGGTTAAGATTGACGATTCCAAATTCGGAAAAAGTGACAGGTATAGTTATTCATCATTGACGGGGGAGATGATTGATGCTGTTGTAACAGTGTTGGTGGACGATGTTGCCGTGACGGGGGAAATGAGGTATGACAATAATTTAAAGTACCCACTTATGTTTGTTTCAAAGATTGAGTGCAGTACAAAAATTTAGATTAATTCAGCTTTAGTGGGTTAGTTTTTCACAATTTTTACGATGTGAGGATTTCGGACATCGAAACTTGAATTGGTGTGGCAATTTGGATCGCTCGGCTTTTGAGTGATGTCTAGACAAGACTTTTTTGGATAGTTATAGACTTTGTAGTATTATGTAAATTATTTCATTAATAACGTTATAATCATAAATTTTAAATTGATTTATAATGACATTGATACATTTGAAAAATGAGTGTTTATTTGTATTGGATGTTAGCTGTTGCCGGTTTATTTTGAAGGATAGATAAGTTATAGATGTGGTCAATGTGTGTGAATATTAGAAGAATCGGTTGCTGTTATTGGAGTTGGATTTAACGGTGAATCTTGTGTGTATATCTAAAAAGATGCCCCGCATGACATGTGACTATATTTATAAATTTTCTATATTTGACATTTTGTAGAGATTATCTGGATTTTACAATTAAAAAATATCGATTAGATGTTAGCCTGGGGCTAAAAATATACGTGTTATTTAAAGTCTTTAAATACTACAAATGCCCTACACCGTAGAGTGCCGTCATGATCTCTGATATTAAAATTGGTATTACAGGCCTTCCAGGTACAGGTAAGACCACTTCTTTGCTGCGTGTTATTGATATGTTGAAGGATGAAGAGCTTGTCGTTGGTGGGATGATTAATGAGCCCATTCTTAATGGCAGGCATCGAGTAGGAATGATGACTCGTAACCTTCTTACTAGTGAGAAAGAGATTTTTGCGAAAGCTGGATTTGAAAGTAAAATTATGGTTGGTAAGTTTGGCGTTGACATTCACGCATTGGAAAGAGTTGGAGTCCAGGCCATAAGAGACGCAGTTGAGCAATGCGGTTTGATTGTTATCGATGAAGTCGGGAAAATGGAAGTGGAAAGTGAAGAATTTTCGAAGGCTGTTAAAGAGGCACTTGAAGCAGATAAGCCGATGATCTTGACGCTTCATAAAAAATCAAGGAATCCACTTCTTCAAGATATTAGGAGAAGAGACGACGTTAGGATTTTAGAAGTAACGCCTACTAATCGCAATCTTTTACCCTTTAAAATCGTCCGTCTTATGAACGGAGAAAATGCTTGATGGTAGATGGAACCATTGTTCAAGAGGGCCAGACAAAACTTTTGGTACCGAAGGATCATTCGGTTGGTGGACCTGGGAAGATAGGACATTCTGTTTTCTTTAATGAGCAGATGGCGTTCAGTAGAGACGTCTCTGTAATGTTTTTGAGGACGTTATCTAGGGGAGTAAACGTCGCTGACACTATGGCGGCGACTGGGTCGAGGGCTGTAAGAATTGCCAATGAGATTCCTGAGATGGATGTTGTGGCTAATGATGTAAGTCCCTATGCTATGCCATATATCGAAGAGAATGTAAAGATAAATGGCCTCTGCAATTGCACGTTATCAAATAAAAATATGCATTCTCTCTTGGCTGAGGATATTTTTGATTATGTCGATGTCGATCCGTTCGGTTCACCGGTACCATTCTTACATTCGGCTATCCAAGGTTGTAAGAGATATGGGTATATTGCGATAACAGCTACAGATACTGCGACCTTGGCCGGCGCTCAAAAGCTAAAATGTAAGAGGAGATACCAGGTTGAGCCCCTCGGAGGACCAATGTGCCATGAAATTGGAATAAGAATTCTCTTAGGAACAATGGCCCGTGAAATGGCGAAGTTCAATAAAGGACTGAAACCGATACTGTCGTTTAGTGCAGATCACTATTTTAGGATTTATGTCCAATCGCTCGATGGGGCGACATATGCTGACAAATCTTTAGATTCTTTTGTTTATTTATCATATAATCCGAAGACATTAGAGAGATCATTTTCAAGAGAGTCAGATAAAAATTATAAATACGGTCCTTTTTGGGGTGGAGGGCTCTTTGATAGAGAGTGTATTTCCAAAATGTCTTCTGACAATATGTCGACTTGGAGGAGATGTGATAAAATGCTTGAAATATGGAGAGATGAAATCGATGAAGTGCCTTTTTTATATGAAATATCAGAAATATCGTCATATCTTAAGCTTTCAACGCCTCCTCTTGGGAAGTTTATTGAAAAAATGAATACATATGGAAGGACTACAAAGACACATATTTCTCCTACTGCTTTTAAAACAGTACTTTCCCTGAAAGAGATAATTGACATTTATAAAGAATGTGCCGAAGGTTGTTGAATGTCCAAATTAGTTATTTTTGATATGGATGGGACTATTTGTGATTCGTGGGCCGGCATGTCTTTTTGTTATAGGAGAACATTGGATAAATTTGGCAGGGCAGACATTGCAGATGAAGAATATTACTCCTGCTTTTCAGGGTGCCTTCCTGAGAATTTATCTAAAATGCTTAATGTTGAGGGTGGAGAATTAGAAGAAGCAGTAAAATACTTTAGAGAATGTTATGAGTCGGAAGAAAGATGTAAAGCAATGCTTTTTCCTTATATTTTGGACATAATTGTTAATCTTCATAATGAGGGTTATAAAATTGGTCTTGCAACTATGACTTTAGAAAAGTATGCAATTGATACGTTGTCCCATGCTGGAATCGTTGAGTATTTCGATGTTATAAAAGGCTCCGATGAAAAAATGAGAATATCAAAAACTGATATGATTAATGCATGTATGGAGGAAACAGGTATTTCAAAAGAGGATACAGTGATGGTGGGCGACGGATTCAGTGATCGAAGTGCTGCTCAGAACACAGGTATTGGATTTATTGCCGCAGCTTATGGTTATGGCATAACGCTAGATAATTGTCGTGAGTATGGAATTGAAAATGCTGCTAGTCCTAGACTGGTCTATGATGCTATAAAAAAACATTGGGATCGCTCTGTCAACATACAGTGATTACGATGTCTAATTTTTGATAGTTTTGATTAAATGTTGAGTTACGATTTTGTTTGGGAGCACAAATTTTAATTTTTAAGGGCTAGTTGTCTCTGGTATCGATAAAGTGCATAATTATGTCTGTTAGTCGATATTTAGATGGCTCTGAATTCCAAATTACGGAGAAAATAGACGCTGAATCGTTGGTATCTACAAAGATTCTTGAAGATGCCCAAGATATGCCAGTCGTTTTTGATAATATTAACAATAGAAAAGCTGTTGGAAATATATTCTCTACTAGAAAAAAAATTGCGGATGCCCTTAATATTAAACTAGATGAAATTGTCACGACGCTCATCGAAGCTATCAATCATCCTTGTAACCCTGTTTTTACAGATACTCCAGAATTTAAAACGAAACAATTAGAATTGGATCTCACCAATCTTCCAATTTGTAAATACTTTCCACAAGACGGGGGAAGATATATCTCGTCTGGTATTGTTATTTCTGAATATAAAGGAAAGAGAAATATTTCCTTTCATAGAATGATGATTATTAGTAGAGACACTGTTGCAATTCGTCTTGTTCCAAGGCATCTATATGCGATGTATGAAGAAGCCAGCGCAAATAATGAAGAACTTAAAATATCAATTTGTGTCGGGGCCAGACTTGAGGTACTACTTGCTGCTGCAACTTCAGTAGATTATGAAACTGACGAGATGACCATTGCGTCAGCTCTGTGTATGAAATCGTCGGGAAAACCTATTCTTGTTGGAAAGACAGATAATGGATTAATTGTACCTTCCGAATGTGATTATGTTTTTGAGGCAAGGATAACATTTGACAAAATAGATGAAGGGCCGTTTGTAGATATTACTGGGACATATGATCGAATTCGTCAGCAACCAGTTGTTAAAGTTGAAAAAATTTGGTCGAATACTAATCCTTACTTTCATTTCATTCTTCCTGGGGGCAATGAACATTACTTACTCATGGGTCTTCCGAGAGAGCCAGTTATATTTATTTCTTTAAAAGAAGTGGTTGATGTTAAATGCATCCGCTTAACTGAGGGGGGATGCTGTTGGTTTAATGGAGTTATTTCGATTAGAAAAAGGAATTCAGATGATGGAATAAAGGCTGCTATTGCAGCTATAAATAGCCATAAATCTATGAAAAATGTCATAATTGTTGATGACGACGTTGATATATTCAATGATAAAGAAATCGAATGGGCTTTAACGACAAGATTTCAGGCAACAAAATTAGTTACTCTTCCAGGAGAAAAGGGATCTTCACTTGACCCTAGTGCAGATGATGACATTACGTGTAAGGTTATTATTGATGCCACTATCCCTCTGGATGAGGATAAAATGAAGTATGTTAAAGCCTTGCTATAGTTTCATATAGAATAAAAGTCTGAGAGTTAGCTTGCTAGTTTGTTTCCTGGAGGCACTCATAGAATCAGAAGTGTCTTCTTGACTTTGTCTCAATGTGTTTGTTGAATTATGTTGTTAAATAGATAATTTAATAGATTGAATCGATGGTTAAAAGTAGTGCGTATGATAAATATACGTAATCAATGTGGTTACCATGCAGGATATTGAGAACCTTATCAAGAAATACGCGTTGCAGAATGCTGTATTTTTTAGGGGCAAGGCTGACCCTAAGTCGGTTATTGGAAAGGTATTAGGTAAATGTCCTGAATGCAGAGGCAGGGTTCCAGAAATAACAGAGATAATCAACACCGTCGTTGCCAGTGTAAATTCAATGAATATTGAGTCACAAAGGAAGGCTTTAGAGGAAATAGATCCGTCTATGTTGGTTAGGGAGAAGAAGGGGAGGAGATGTGACCTTCCTGATCTGGATGGTGTGGATAAAAAAGTTATAATGAGGATTGCTCCTGGGCCATCAGGACCGCTTCATATAGGGCACACTCGTGTATCAATTCTTAATGATGAATATGTTAAAAGATACAAAGGAACTCTTGTCTGTAGATTTGAGGATACAAATCCTGAAAAGATTGAACCTGACGCATATGATATGATTTCTGAAGACATTGAATGGCTCGGTGTTAAGGTACATAGAAATATTATTCAGTCAGATAGGTTCGAAATATATTATGATTACACGAAAAGACTTATTGAGATGGGATATGGATATGTGTGTACATGTAATGCCGACCACTGAAGAGATCTGAAAGAGAGAAAACTAGCATGTCCATGTCGCGATCTTTCTGTTGAACAGCAACTTGAAAGATTTGATGAGTTTATGTCTGGTAAATATGGAGAAGGGGAAGCAGTTGCGGTCATTAAAACCGCGATAGATCATCCAAACCCTGCTGTGAGAGATTTCGTTGCATTAAGGCTTGTTAATCATCCCCATCCGAGAACTGGAACTAAGTATATTGCGTACCCGATGATGAATCTGTCAGTCGCTGTTGATGACCACCTCCTGGGAATGACACATGTAATTAGAGGGAAAGATCATTTAAACAATACATTTAGGCAAGAATACATCTACAATTACTTTGGCTGGGATAAGCCGGTTTTCTATCATTATGGATTGGTCAATATCACAGATTCCGTTTTAAAAACGTCAGTGATAAAGCAGAGTATAAAAGAGGGCCTGTATTCAGGTTGGGACGATGTTCGTACAGGTACTGTAAGGGCAATGAAGAGGAGAGGTATTAAGCCAGAGGCAATTAGAAGGTATTGGATAGAGAGTGGGATTAAGCCAATTGATATTCAATTTTCTTGGGATAATTTATTCGCAATGAATAGAGACATTATTGATGCCGATGCTAACAGATACTTTTTTGTTCAAGATCCTGTTAAATACAATATAGAAGGAATTGATTCAATTATCGGGAAAGCTCCACTTCATCCTAATTATCCAGAGAGAGGCTATAGAGAGTATGCAGTCAGGGGATCAAATACAATATTTATCTCATATGAAGATTCAAAAATGTTTGCGGATATGGGCAAGATTAGATTAAAGGACTTATGTAATATTGATTTTGGAGAGCATGTTAAATATTCAGGATCAGACGCTTCTATTCTAAAAGAGGGTTTTAAAGCAGTTCAATGGGTTGGAGAGGCTTCTACTAGGGCAAAAATACTGATGCCAGATGGAACGACTCTTGATGGACTTGTTGAAAATTCTATTCTTGAAGAGAGAGGAGATATTGTACAATTTGAAAGAATTGGATTCGCTAAAATTGAGAGTAATGATAAAAATTCATTTGTGGCCATTTTCGCACATCGATGAATAAGATTTTGTGCTTAACATAGAGAGAGAATTCCGCTGAGGCTGGAACCTATAGTTAGTGCGACAATTATTGAAGAGGTTGTTATAAGAGTCATGTGCTTGATTCCGAATTCATGATAAAGCGCTATAATGGCTGCGAGGCACGGAAAATAGGTAGCCATGACCATGCCAAAGACCACAAATTGGTGTGGAGACATGAAATCAGTCAGGTTTACTGATTGGGCCTCAGCCAATACGGCCAGCATGCCGTATGCCATCTCTTTCCTTATGATGCCCGTAATGAATGCTATGATTGTTATAGCAGGAAGACCAAGTAATGAAACTGTTATCCATGACATAGGTTGGACAATTCTTATTAAAAGATTGTACTGAAGGAGTAATTCGATAATTATACTTCCAAGAATAAGTAGAGGAGCAGCTAGTTTGAAGAAATCACTCGTTCTTACCCACATTTTGCGAATAATATTCAAAAATTTTGGGAATTCCAATTCGGGAAGTTCTATTGCCAAATAAGATGGCTCATACGGAAGTCTTTTGTTAAGAAATAGACCGATACATGCTCCAATGATTATCAATGTGCTTACTATGACTAGTGACCAAATGAGTCCTGCAAATCGTCCTGTGACACCGGCAATAATAGCAAGTTGTGCAGAGCAAGGGACTGCCATGCAGATAAGGGAGCATAGAATTATTCGCTCTCTTTTGGATTTAATGCTGCGTGTTGCGAGAATAGCAGGGACATTACATCCAAATCCGACCATCATCGGAATGAATCCATTTCCATGAAGTCCTATTTTATGCATTATCCTGTCAAGAAGTACAACTGCTCTTGGCATGTAACCAGTATCTTCTAGCGCCCCTAGAATAATATAAAAAATCATGATATAAGGAATGACAAGTCCTAGAACAGCTCTAATACCGTTACTAGTGCCGTTTACTATTGTTTTCTCTACTGGAGTAAGTTGAAGATTGGAAAAAATCACTTCCACTGTTGCTGAGTATACCTTATCTAGCAATTCTGCGAGATATCCTCCTACAAAAATTGTGCAAGTTAGAGTGAGAGTTAGCACTAATATGAGAATGGGTACACCGGTTAGAGGATTAACTGTCATTTCCGAAAATTTTTCTGTATGAGTCTGCTTGCAGGTTTTTCTTTTAATTGTTTCTGTTGCAATTATATGAGCATTACCGTATCTATCTCTGGCAAGGTGGATATTCATGGTTTCGCCATGAATTTTCATGAATCTGGCCTGCATGTTTTTGATGCTAATTTTAATATCTGAGTCTACGTTGGCGTCAGAAACATCGAGATCTTCTAAAAATTTGATAGCTGTTCCCCATTTTATTGTTGGATTCGTATTTTGGATTTTTTTAACACATTCCACAATATGACCATCATAAGGAACTTTGTAATTTGATGTTCTGGCCCCACCTGTAGAAATTGTGTTGAGAAGATCATTGATACCTTCTCCTGTTTTGGAAGAAACTGGGATAAATGGAATTCCAAATGTTTTACTTAACTTATCGATATCTATGTCATACTTTTTGATGGCCAGATCATATTTATTAAAAGCAATTATAAGTGGCAATCCAAGCTCTAGTATTTCGAAAATAAGAACGAGACTTGGTTCAGGATTTGTAGCATCTGCGACGATGATGAACACATCACTTTTTTGGCTACGAATCGTATCGATAACCATTCTTTCGTCGTTGGAATTGGCCGACAGGCTATATGTACCAGGTAGATCATAGATACGGAAAGTTTTTTTGTTTACTGTGATAGTTCCCTCGTTGAATTCAACAGTTGTTCCTGGATAGTTGGAGGACACTACGTTTATTCCTGTTAATCTAGAAAATAGGCAAGATTTGCCTACGTTTGGCTGGCCTATTAATGATATTCGTATTTCTTTAGTCATTATAATTTATCCACATGTATTGCTGTAGCCATTGCTCTATCTAGAGCAATACTGGTTTCTCCGATTTTTATAATTCTGATACCGGCTTCCGAAATGATATTGGAGAGTTCTATGGGCCTTTTAGGAACGAATCCCATAGAAATAAGTTTTCCAATGATTCCTTCATCCTTTGAAGAAAGATGTGAAATTACACCTTTGTCACCTACTTTCATTTCTGAAAGAAAAATACAGTCGCTATGGACTTCTCCAGAACTGGTGCATGGATCGGGACACATTTCACAATCTTTATCGATTTTAGTTCCGATCAAACGACATATCTTAGTTGCGGATTCATCAGATATTGAATGTTCTGCTGCACAAGCTTGGTTATGTGCCTGTTGATGATCTATTTTTAAAACTTCATGAAGGAATCTTTCTAGGATGTGATGTCTTCTTCTAAGAGCGCGGGCGCTTGCTGTACCTTTCTCAGTTAGTGATACTCCATGATATTTTTCGTAATTAATCAATCCATTTTTCTGAAGAATTTTTAACATTTCAGTAACACTAGCCGGCGCAATATTCATGTAGGATGCTAATTCAGTAGTTTTGACCGTTTTTTTCCCATCAATTAGACGGAGAATATTGATAAGATAATCTTCACGATCATTTGTACTCATGAGCTTCATCATGATATCCCAATATTTAGATGTGCCTAAAAATTCTAAATGGCAACACTAGATCTGAGTAGTAGATGTGTGGTTGATTTAAATGTACGCTTAAATTGAATATTTACCAAAAAATAAGTACATAGGTAACTTTCTTTTTTTAAATTGGCAGTGCTGCCCTAAGATTTGTATGGGAAACATAGAGAGAGCTATTGAAAGTATAAAGAGGGGGGAAATTGTTCTTATTTACGACTTTGATGATAGAGAAAGAGAAACTGATATGACAATTGCCTCGGAATTCATCACTCCCGAGGCGCTTAAGATAATGAGGAAGGACGCTGGTGGGCTCATATGTACGACAACACCCTACGACATCGCAAAAAAGATAGGACTACCGTTTATGTCTGACGTATTCTGGGACGATCGACGGAGATACCCACTTCTTGAAGCAATGGCACCTACTGATATACCTTACGATAAAACTAAATCGTCATTTGGTATTACAATTAATCATAGGAAAACATATACTGGAATTACTGACAATGATAGGGCACTTACAATTAAGGAGTACTCAAGAATTATTTTTCAAAATAAATCTATAGAGGATATTCGGAAAGATCTCGGGAAAAATTTTAGGTCGCCAGGTCATGTGCATTTACTTAATACATCAGAAGTTCCACTTAAAACAAGGAAGGGGCATACAGAACTAGCAAGCACTCTTATGATCATGGCTGGTGTTAAGCCATCAGCAACGATATGTGAAATGATGGGGGATGATGGGAATTCTGAAAAGAAGGAAGTCGTCAAAAAATATGCTGAGAAACACAGACTAGTTTTTGTAACAGGTGATGAAATCATCGAATCGTGGGAAAAATTTAGTGAGTAAGTGTATAAAATGGTTAGGGTTATGGCTTCCGGTGTGTTTGATATCTTACATACTGGCCATATTTCGTATCTGGAGCAGGCGAAGGCATTTGGTGATGAGTTGTATGTCGTGGTAGCCTGCGACGAAACAGTCAAAAAGAAAAAACATGAATCTATTACCCCGCAGGAAATGCGGTTGCGAATAGTATCTTCCTTGAAACCAGTAGATGCTGCCATTCTGGGGAAGAATACTGATAATATTTACGAAATTCTGGATGACGTTAGACCTAAAATTATTGTACTTGGCTTTGACCAAGATTTTGACGAGAAAAAGTTAGCTTTGGAACTAAGAGAGAAAGGATACGACATTGAAATAAAGAGAGCATCTAAGTCTGCTGAAGATCTTGAAGCCACAAGGGCTATTATTAGAAAAATTAGAGAAAGGAGGGATCTCTAATGAAAGTCATAGGCATAGTAGATACTACATTCGCAAGAGTGGACATGGGTGCTGCGGCGATCGACGAGCTTAAAAAGACTGGAACAGGGTTTAAAATTATTAGAAAAACAGTTCCTGGCTTTAAGGATCTTCCCGTGGCTTGTAAGAAGCTTATAGAAGAAGAGAAATGCGATATTTGTATGGCGCTGGCGATGCCAGGACCTCTGCCCAAGGATAAAACTTGCGCACATGAAGCTTCATCCGGATTAATAATGTGTCAGCTCATGACTAATACTCATATAATTGAGGTATTTGTGCATGAAGACGAAGCAAAAGATGCAAGAGAGTTGGAATACCTTGCAGACAAAAGGTCCAGGGAACATGCGATAAACACCTATAACCTGATTTTTCATCCTGATCGGCTTGTTAAGCAAGCAGGCGCTGGACTCAGACAGGGATTTGAGGATGTAGGTTCAGTTAGACAGAGGAAGTGAGTAAATGACAAAATATAGAATAGGGATGGTAGCTGCAGAATTCAACTACGAGATTACGTCGCTAATGATTGCGAGAGCACAGGCGGAAGCTAAGTTTCTTGGTGTAGAGATTACAAAGACAAATCTTGTTCCGGGAGTTTTTGAGATCCCACTTGCGACAAAAAAGCTCGTAGAAGACCCTGATATTGATGCAGTTATTACGCTGGGCGCAGTTATTGAGGGTGAAACTGAACACGATGAGGTTGTTATGGGACAGGCATCGAGAAAGATAATGGATATTTCTCTTGAATCGGGTAAACCTGTTGCATTTGGACTTACAGGCCCCGGAATGACTGAACTTCAAGCGATGGATAGAATCGAGAAAGGTGCACAGACTGTGGATGCGGCAGTGAAGATGTTACAAAGACTTGCGTAATTTGTTGTACTGATTGAAATTAATACTTCCGGGTAAGTTCTGTGCTTTGCACTTGGGTGTTATTGTAATGGTTTGTATTTATTATGTCTAAATATTCAATATGAATAATTAAGGTGGGAGCGGGGTTTGATAAATTTGTAGAAAGGTTGTGATGATTTAGAATCGTCGCTGATTTTCAAGAAAATTAAAGTAACGATTTTCATTGTTAGGGATGCTTTTGAGAATATTGGCGTTATGTGGGTTTGGAATAACTGTCGAAATGATCGGGGTGATGCCAAGCGTGAATTGGTGGGCATGACTGTGATTTTGTGTTGCGGAGTTACAGTTCTGGTGAGAGACATTCAACTTGGCGTAAGGAAGTGAATTTTAGTCTATGATAGAATATGCCGACGTATCGTGCCCGTTGGTGTACTTACGAATTATTTCGTGGTATTCTTTAGATTGTAAATATTCTATTGGAAGTACTTCTTCAAAACCTTCCATGACGTACCCAGCGTCGATCACTTTTTTAACGTATTTTTCTCTGTCTTGGGATTTAACATAATAATCAAATACTTCTTTTGCGAGATTTTTGTTTACAGCTACTAGAGTGAGAATCATGAAGATGAATTCATCGGATTCATATGCGTCTGGATATTCCTTATAGGAGTTAAGGATAAAACGTGAGATCTTTGAAAAGATTTCCTTGAAGTCTTCTGACATAGTGCTTGGAGATATATTTGACAGGTCTGGAAAACAGCTTTTGCAGCTATATAGTACTCTTGACGCTCTTACAATTGCGTATAAATTGGACTGTGAAAGTCCTGATAGTACATATTTCTTCCATTCTGGTTTTTCTATCATCTTCAAGTATGAGTCTACAAAGGCGGATGAAAATTGTATGTAGTGGTAAGAAAAAGTTGGCATATGTGATTTGT
>JAKSHT010000040.1 GCA_024399215.1 archaeon
TGTTTTCTTGTTTTTTTTTATAGTTGTAAACTTCAGAATTGGCAACAGCAAAGAAGTTCGATCTCTGTGAAAGATCAAATTCCATGTCGAATTTTGTTCCGTTTAGATTATATACTTCTCCACCTGACTCTCTGAGAATTAGTACACTTGCGGCTATGTCTATGACGCGGATGGCTCTGTCGTATATTTCTGAGTCTACAAGGTATCCGTCAGATGCTCCAGTGGCAACTGATATCATTTCTAGTGATGAACATCCGAGATATCTTATTGATTTTATTTTCTTTGCCAAAGAATGTGCACGTTGACTACTACCTCGTCCAAGGTAAATCATCATACATGATTTTTCCGGGTTAAAGCGAGTTTTTGATTTAATTCTTTCTCCGTTAAAGAATGCTCCTTTGTACTTTTCTGCGGAATATTCATCGTTGGTGGCAAGATTTCTGATATAGGCTGTATGGACGTCGTTAAGTGATTTTTTTCCTATAGCCATTGAAATAGTAAACAGTGGAACATGTAATTTCGAGTTAGTTGACCCGTCTATTGGGTCGAGAATAAGTGTTTCGTCTGCTTTGTTATCGATAAAGCCAATTTCCTCACTAAGAACATTTACGTGCAAATTGTTTGACCCTATGTATTGCAATACGGCGTCTTCGGCAATCTTGTCTATTTTGGATGTGGGAGTTCCGTCTGCGCCTATGCAGATTTCTTTTCCAATATCTGTTCCATTTGGAATGAGGCGTAGCGCCTCGGCTACATAATCTGCAATTGCCCTTAGAGTTTCAATCATTGGGTGGAGAAGTAGATGTTTGGATATATTCCCTTTGTAGTTTTTATTTTTGTCTTTCGAATTTATGTCTTGTTCTACGTCATGATGCTTTTATAACGTTCTGTGCACTGAATTTTGGGATGAATTATGCTGTAACTTTGTTTATTTCGATGGTATTCCGCAATATTGGGGTTTAACGTCATGTACTAGTAGCTCATCTAGTCTAGTGATCATGATAGCTGATATCTTTGATCATTTATCTGTTATCATTAAGGGCGTTGCTGGGTAGATACGGATGATTGTTAGGTGTATAGATGCGTTGGGTTGTGTTCTATGATAACAGCTTGGCTTTTGCCATTAACTTTAGTTTATTTGGATTTTCAAATGTCTTCTCTGTCCAAAGTTTGATTTTTTCAACAAATTTTCGGTAATATTCAAAAAGTTCAATGTCATCTGTGGCCTTTTCGAAGTTATTTTTTCTTCCAAAATCTACAAGAATCTGCGGAGCATCCCATGGGACGTCATTTTTGAATTTATCGTATGTCTCTTTCTCGAGGAATATTACGTAGTCTAGCTTATCTGGAATGTCTTTACTACTAAAATTCTTAGACTTTTTTGTTCTTATATCGTATCCCATTTGATACATTGCTGAGATTAGTTCACAATCAATACATCCGGACTTGGGTCCTGCGCTGTAGACGTAGTATTGGTTGTCATACAGATCATTGATAAAGTATTCCGCGATCTGAGACTGAAGATCGTTTAACTCGTCGACCAACAGAATCTTAATTTTGCCTTTAATTCCTAATTTTCTTCCAAACATCTTGGCTAGGTTAATGCGCCTTTAAATAAAGATTTGTTTACGGAAAATTGAGAAATTATGAAGCTCTGGCATGGCGATATGCCAGAGAACGTTGTTTTTAGATTGCTATAGGCACAGTTCATACGCCAAAGCGTTTAATCTGGCAATTCTTTCCTCCATTGGAGGGTGTGTGCTAAACATACTACGGAATATCGATTCTCTTCCTGTGAGAGGATTTGCTATCCACATATGGGCACTCTGATATTCATCGGCGGGACTAAATGCTGTTGTAGTTCCACCCTGGTACCTATCGCAATAATGTGATAAATTATCTCTTCTGACGCTCTCATCGAGATGTTTTAATGCTGTTTCGAGGGCACGGTGATTGTTGATAGTTCTCGCACCCATTTCATCCGCTAGATACTCACGATTTCTCGAGATACCAAGTTGAATGATCATTGCTGCTATGGGGACAAGTATCTGTGCGGCAGCCGCAACTACCATAAGAATGATTGCGGAATTGTTATCGTCTTTTTGCTTGTCGAATGTGTTCACGAATGCCATCCAGTAGAGGTAGTTCGCAACGTAGGAAATAGCCATGGCTAGAGTAGAGGCAACGCTCATGATGAGGATATCACGATTTTTGATGTGTGACATTTCGTGTGCGATTACTCCTTTTAGTTCATCATTGGGAAGAAGCTCTAGGAGTGATGAAGTTACGACTACTGCGGCATGATTCGGATTTCTTCCGGTAGCAAATGCATTTGGCTGAGAACTTTCACATATACCTACTTCAGGCATTGGGATGCCAGCTCTTTCGGCAACTTCCCGTACTATTCTGTAGAGTTCTGGCTTTTCATATTCACTTATAATTCTTGCATGATTCATTTTTAGTGCTATTTCTTTTGATTTGTAATAGGAAATAATACACATGACTGATGAAATCATGAACATTATACCTGCACCTATATACCATCCAGAAGATAAACACAGACCTGCCACCGCGCCCATGATTACAAGCAGAGCGGTTAAAAAGAGAAACATAATTGCTGTTCTGAACCTCCAACCTACCATGGCTACCACGGCTGAGTTAGTGGTATTTGATTATAATAAACTAGACTTCGAAATTTAGGTTAGATCCCGCGTAGAAATCCTTGACATTTTCTAAACCGAAGTGAACTCTAAGAAATGTTACCCCATTTGGTGACGCGCAATGGTTGAGATACATACTTGGACTCCCAAAAGAACTGAGAACGCTAGCGATTGGATTTATAGTAGTTTGATTTGCTTTGGGAACGTGAATTCCCCCAATAAGACATTTGGGATTTTGGCTAGTTATTTCTTTAACTGATAGGAGGACGCGTTCTATCCCACAATGGTAACATGAGGCTATTACGGCTGGGCCTGCAAGTGTCTTCAGTATGACTACATATTCCTTTAATGGCCCGAATGGACCAATAGCTAGAAGGTGTTCGCTTAGATTTGTGGTGCCAACCATTTTGTGAAGGAGTATTTTTTTCTCGAGTTGCAGCAGTTTTTTATTTTTAATTTCAGCAAGTAAAGAATTTGCGTAAACATCGGTTGGCTCGTTTCTATCTTCCAGAATTCTGGGCAGACCGCCTATGTTACCATTGTGGTTGTGGGATATAACTACTCTGCTTATATCGTCAGGTTTAATTCCTAGATAGTGAAGATTGTGAATAAGATATCTTCCGCGCATACCTGTGTCAAAAAGTGTTTTTTGGTTATCAACGTCAATGATAATGGAGAATCCTTCGGCGCCAATAAACGATGAATTTTCGACAGATCCCTCGTTATAAGCGCAGAAAACTTTCGCGTTCATGGCGGGTTTGTAAGCCGGTACAATTATTTATGTCTGGAGTAGAGACTGTCTGGGATATCTTCACACATCCTGTGTATCTGCTCTTCTGTTAGTATGCCTGCTTGATAAAAACCATTTATCCTTTTTGGAACTGTGTTTGCTGCCATGACAAAATTCGGTCTTTGAATATCGTCAACAAAATCTGTTTCAATCATGAATCTAGTCCCTTTTGATAGTGCGTTTTTGATTAGTGATTTTGACGCGGGTATGGACGGAGTAAGACCATACGTCTCCTTTAATGTAACTAGTGGCGGAGAGGCATGTTTTATGACCTTTTCTGCACTTAATCCTGCTTCCTTAGCGATATCGGTGAGGTTTTTATTTGTATAAGACTCGGACTCGCAGTGTATTACTACAGGACAATCGTTTTCGTGTGCTAGTTCCATTCCCCTAAGCATTATTCTATTGGAAGCGGCGAGTATGTCTTCACTGACGGGGAAATGTGGTCGTCCTATCTCTCCTAACGCAGATGCTTTCCCATCGGCGATAAGTTTGGCTGCATCTTCCATCCCTTTGATTAGCATGCTTTCCGATTTCTCGAGTCCGTACTTTTCAGCTAATGGTAGGAGAAGACT
>JAKSHT010000041.1 GCA_024399215.1 archaeon
ACTAGCGTTATCTGCAACTATTTACCTTCTGTAATATCCAAAGGACCTATGGTAGCTGTCTACGACACCGTTCATATACCCTGATATAAACTTCTCCTTCTCTTTTGTATTAACTATAAAGCCATTAATCGGAAACTCTGCATCGCAATGGACGCATCTTACAAACCTACAATGTTTATTTGCCTGTGGACACGCTCTACAGGCAATCGCTCTAGACTGGAATAGGCTAAACTCCTTCCCACATCTAGGGCACTTAAATCTGTGAGTGGACGAAAGCAGCTGTGGAGTAACCCCCGCTCTTGCCATCTCTGGTGTCAAAGTCACTAGTACTCCCCGCACGCCTATAAATGTTCGACTATATAGCAAATTCTCAACTAAACATTATTATTACTTTATAGTGAATGCACACACATGGGTATATGGGAAGCAATGAAGACCTTCATCATCCGGCGCAGGCTCTTAGCAAATATGATTTCTAGTGAATGTAAGCACCCGCTGGAAGAATGGATGGCCATTAAAGCCCGAATGACATTTAAAAAGAATCGTGAACTAAGAAAGCGTATAGGAAAAAACAAGCTAGAAGAAGTTACAAGGGAAGATTTTGACGAATATCAACTGTTCTGTGTTAGAAAGCAGATGAAGTATGCAGAGGAAAACTCTCCTTACTACAAGGATAAATTTAGGAATGCTGGAGTTAGACCTGAAGACATTAACACGTGGGACGACCTTCAAAAAATCCCATTTACCGAACCCACCGATCTAGCAAAAGACTCAATGTACTTCTATGCAGTCTCGAGAACAAAACTTGCCAGAGAATTTACTACAACCGGAACAACCGGCCACAGAAAATTTATCGGATACACCGTTAACGACCTAGTCTCCAAGATTGATATTGTAGCTTCAGCATTGAAAGATATTGGCATGACTGGCGAAGACTCACTTCATATAATGTTTCCCCTAATAACTGCTTGGGATCCTAGCGTAATTATGGCAGGAGCTTGTAAGATTTTAGGTTATAAATCATCAATATGTTCTGACCCAGATGCCGAGAAACAACTTACAACTATAAAGGAAAGTAAGGCTACGTACATTATTGGAGTGCCATCATTTATACACCGCATTACAACCTTAACGAACAAAATAATAGACCTAAAAAATCTTGGAATAAAAAAAATAATATCTACCTCAGAGCCCCTCCCAGAAAGCCTAAGACACTCTCTGGAAGAGATCTGGGGATGCAAAGTTCTTGATGTGTGGGGAATAACTGAATTTGGATTAGCTTGCGCCGTTGAATGTGATTCTCAGAATGGGCTTCACACAGATGAAGCGAACATGCTCTTTGAAATAATCGACCCAGAAACTGGAAAACATGTTCCAGACGGTACATTTGGAGAATTAGTAATAACGTCTCTAAGCGCTGAATGTTCAGTACTTATAAGATACCGCACACGTGATATCGCTGCAATGCTTGCCCCACCATGTAAATGCGGAGCTCATTTCAACAGAAGATTAGCCAAGCCAAAAGGTCGAATGGATCTACAATTCAAAATTGGAATGGGTCACAAAATATATCCAATTCTGTTCGACGAGGTAATATTCTCAAACAAATCAATTGTTGACTACCAGTTGAAAATTACAAAAAACGGATACAAGGATATTCTTACATTTGAGGTAGAGACAACTACACCAACAGATGCACTCAAAGAAAAGATAATTAATGACATATCTCAGATAACAGAGATCAAACAAGGATTAGAAGAGGACCTAGTCGACATACCCAAAATAACATTTGTCGATTTCGGTACAATGCAATACACAGTAAAAGCGAAGAAAATACTAGATTGCAGGGAAAATTTCGATTAAAAACCAATAAATTCATCAATTTAACAGCCCTTCGCAGCTGTGATAACCTTTTTAATTTCATTCTCATCAGAACACGATTCAACAAGTGTTCCAGTAACAATAACATCTGCCCCAGCCTCTCTCACAGCCTTTGCAATTTCAGGTGTCCTGATACCCCCCCCAACAATAAGAGGAATATCAATTTGCTCTTTGACAGCCTTAATCATTTCGTGGGGGACTTCTTTATCAGCACCACTCCCAGTTTCAAAATAGATAAGCCTCATTCCTAGATACTGCGCCCCAAGGGCGTATCCAATCGCCGCCGATATATCGCTTCTTTTCACAAGATCTGCCTTTGTGATCTTACCAACTTTCATTCCAGGTTCAACAATAACATATCCCATAGATATAGGCTCAATTCCAATCTTTTTGACATAAGGGGCAGCAAAAGCCTGTGCTCTCACAACCATATTAAGATCCCTGCTGTTAAGAATTGACATATAATACATCGCATCGCATTGCGTCGAAAGTGCGTGCGGTCCGGCAGGAAAATAAATTGTTGGGAGACTTGTCGCCCTCTTAACGGCCGTAGCAGTCATGTCAATATTTTTTGTCGTTATGCCTGTGGACCCACCAATCATAATTGCATCAGTTCCCGCATTTTTACACCGAAGTGCAATTTTCACAGCATCTTCCACCGATTGCTTCTCCGGATCGATAAGAGCCATATGAAGAGTTTTTTTCATCTTCTTACTTTCGTAAATGTACTGCTCAATAGACACTCTAAACCACTCCTAGAAGAAAAGCCACTAACGACACCACCATAGCAATCTTAGCTGACTTTTGTGACATATGTGGATCAGTGGCCGAGGTTACCGCAGCATATATAAATATCGCATCTGCAACCAGTATGAACATATACATACTGTTTAACGTGCCAATCACTGTCGGGACTACACTTAGACTTATTCCAATCATATAGAACAATGCAGCAACTCTACCTGCACATTCTCTTCCTATCAACATTGGAAGAGTGCGCCTACCCTTATCACCTTTCACATCCTCAATGTCTTTAGTTACCTCTCTTCCAATAGTGGCCACAGTTGCCATACCCGCAACTTCCAAGACACCCTCTATGTTGCCCACAATACTCCCTCCTAACAAAAAGATCATCCCAGTAAGAATTGCGATTGAAACGTTGCCTATGAATCCTCTTTGTTTCAGAAAAATTTCATATAATGTAATTATAACAGTAGCAATCACTACTATCAACATCGAGGATATGTTATGTTGAAAGACAGATAACGCACATGAAAGAGTTAAGCATGTAACCCCCAAACCCAGTGCAATCCTAGGGCTTATCCTTCCAGACGGCAGCGGTCTATTAGGATGAGCAACCTTATCAACTTCACGATCTACGTAATCATTCAGCGAGTTACCGCCCGCAATAAAAAATATAACTATAGCGCACCCCAAAATAACAGTCGACCAGTTAGCGCTCACATTTCCCCTGGCAACAAACATTGAGACAATAAAACCGATAAGAGCAATAGCTTCGTTCTCTATCCTAATCAGTTCAAAATACTTATTCACCATGCGCTTATGTATTCGTATCTATAATTCCCTTCTGAAAACACAGTAGTGCCTTGACAACGATCTATGCACCTTTTGAATAAACATACACTCTCTCCTCAATTTCCTGTCATCCACTGGATATGGGAATATAATGCCCACTGCCCCGCCAGGAAGCAATACGTCATAAAACGAATTCATTGCAATTCGATATATGTTTTCAACATTTTTTTCACTAATATGAGTATTTCTACCATAAGGGGGATCCGTAACAACAGCGTCTACCTCTCCAAATCTATCTGCAATATCCAAAACATCAAGAACTTCTGAATCACACAGTTTCATCCCATAATAATCCATATTCTCCAAGGTGCCAGCGACCATCTCTGAATCAAAGTCAGAAGCTATTACTTTCATACCCATGGACGCTGCTTCAATAACAATACCTCCTGTTCCGCAAAAAGGATCAAGAATCGTCCCCCCTTTTTTTACACCCGTAAGGTTAATAATTGCTCTCGCAAACTTTGGATGTAATGATATAGGGGAAAAATATGGTCTTTCTCCAACCTCCCTCGATTCAAAACTATTTCTGTGAACAGTTCTCTC
>JAKSHT010000042.1 GCA_024399215.1 archaeon
TGATGTACTACATCGACGTGCAGGGATTCCTTGAACACCCCGAGAAAGACTGGGAGGAGGCATTGGCTGCCATGCTAGAGAGTCCACCCGATGCCGACAACACAGGAATTTAGCCCTCACACATACGCGCATGAGAGCTTGGAAGACATGTTTTTGTTTGAATTCATTGAACAACAATAAGTTCAGACCGACTTTTTATGTTTAGCGGACAACAATAACAGGAATTATACTGATATTCAACCCAACTTTTACATTATTGGTAGTACAAACATAGGCAAACACCTGAACTGATAATCCCCTAAAACGCACTTCGGCAGCCTTGGAATCCAAGGCTGCCGAAGTGGGGAAAGAGTAAGCATGTGGGTTATTCAGCAAAGCGGGCCGAACAGAGTGTTCCATCTGACGAGGCGTTCGATGAGGAAGAGACCGTCCCATGGCATCTCGAAGTTGAGCATGCGGCCAATCTGTGGGAGGCGGGACACGCCTTTCTCCGTAGCCCTGTCGGCAAAGGTCATGGCTTTACCAAGCGGGGCCTCGATGCCTGACAATATAGGCAAGAAATCGCCTCGTCTCTCTCAACCATTCTGCACTCATAAACGACGGCAAAATCTCCATACCCTCAGAATAGTCCAATCATAAATCATCAAATAAACTAAACATAATGCAAGTTTACGGAATTGAAAATCGTACTTGTGAGGTTATAAATGTGAAGAATTGCGTTCCGTTTTATCTCAAAGTTACGCCACCATCTATGACCAGATTAGCACCAGTAACCCAAGATGACGCGTCGGAAAGGAAATAAATTGCTGCATTAGCTATATCTTCTGTCTCACCGATTCTGCCAAGTGGATAACTTTTGATTACAGAATCAATTTCCTCATCGCTGAGTTCATATGTATTATTAATTCCAGTTCTAACCATCCCTGGCATTATTGAGTTTACTCTTATTCTTTTTGAAGACAGTTCTAATGCCAATACCTTAACCAAAGAGTTGATAGCCCCTTTGGATGACGCATACAAGGCATTTGATATAGTTGCATATATGGACGATATAGAGGAAATAAAAACAACAGATGCCCCCTTATTAATTTTTTTTTGCCTGATCAATTCTCTCACAAGCAAAATTGGTCCGTAAACATTAGCATTGTAAACCTTCTCTATTTTATCTCTAGTTACGTACTTAATCGGAGCCTTGTCGTTGATTCCAGAGCACAAGACCAATCCATCCAAACATGGCACATTGGATGCTAATTTCAGAATCTGTTCATCGCTATTCAGATCAGCAGAAAAAGCTAAATGTTGCCGAGTTTCTTCAATATTTATTAAATCGAGAGTTTCTTGCAGCCTCTCTTGATTTCTACCAGTAATAACAACAGATGCTCCATATTGCGAACATTGAATGGCAATTGACTTACCTATTCCTGACGACGCACCTGTGACAAGTATTGTCTTGCCTTGTAAAGTAAATGGGTTATACATAGTCGTTAATTTAACAACATACGATTTTACTATTTTTAAACTTGATCAACAAGAAGTTGCCACTATACAGCAATAGTATAAGTTACTCCTAACTTATCTCAGTTTTGTAAATATCTGAAGGTTAGTAAAAAAGCAGTTGAGGAACTGTGATTTTGTTTGTTGTCAAGTAACATGCACCTAGCGACAATCCAACTCCAAAGCCAGTAACAAGAAGTCTTGTGGTTTCATTTTGCAACTTTTTTCTGCAATTTGTAACCATCAACAATGGAACACATGCACAACTTGAATTTCCAAAACATTCAATGTTATATGGCGTTTTCTCTTGTGGTAAATGGAGTTTCTTACGAAGCTTTTCCATCAAGAACAGATTCGCATGATGGAGTAGATAATAATCAATCATGTTATCTGACAATTGATATTTCTCTAATAAGCCATTTATACACTTTGGAACTCGGCTGATTACAAATGAGAAAACATCCATACCTTCCATCTTTAATTGCATCGGAGTACGAATGTTTCCGTTTTCATCCTTGTTCTCAAGGAATGATGCTTCGTTTATGGGATTCCTATACATACCATCTGGAATAATGATGCTATTCATACCATCACCATAAGTCTGCAAATTGAACAACATTATGTCTGAATCATTAGCATTATATTCAACCGCAGTCGCAGTACCTGCATCACCAAACAACAGATATGTACTTTTATCTTTATAGTTCACATTCTTAGACTGTGTATTTCCAGTTAGAAGAATCGCTTTCTTAATAATATCAGATGATAAAAGACTTGATATAACAGAAAGTCCGTAAACATACCCACTACAGCCAAGAGCGATATCGAATGCCATAGTGGTAAAAGGAAGTCCTAACCTATGTTGTAAAACACAAGCTGTTGAAGGCATCTTATAATCAGGTGTCTGTGAAACAAAAATTAAAGCATCAATTTCTGATTTACGCCATCCTAAGTCTGTTATTAGTTTTTCTGCTGCTTTTGCGCAAAGATCAGATGTACATGTCTGACTATCTGCAATGTGACGATATCGGACTCCTGTAGTCTGTATGTATTTCTCACATTCATCCCGAGTAAGCAGATCGTAGGACATGTTATCTTGGACCGACTCTGGAACACAAGCAGATACTCCAGAAATCTTCACATTATTTACCTCAAGGAATGCCATTACTTTGATTGGACAAGTTCAAAAAGCGATTTAATAGTTTCACAAGAGCGCAAGTCCGCACCGGTAATACACTTATCAAACTCTTCATCAATCATCGCAATAATTGAGAGAGCTGTTAATGACCCCCATTCTTTCAACTCACGGAAATGTGTATCAGCTGTAAAAACTGATTTGTCAGTCTCATCAAATTCCTCTGCAAAATGATTTACAAATTCTTCTAATGTCATAGTAGATTTTTTTAAATGTTAATGAAATAATGAATAATCTAATAGTAAATTTGTATTTTTAAAAATTATCAAATGGATTTATGTCACCATATTCAGGAACATCCCAAATGGACCTAATATTCAAATCAGAAGCCATACGATATACAATTTTCTGAAGTGTATCATCACATCCAACTTCGAACCAATTTGTTACGCCATCTGACTTCATATTCATTGTGATATCTGTCCAGAGCACGGGATGGGTCATAAGTTTTACTTCATTATCCAACAGTTCTGAAGGTTGAATATGAGGAAGCCCATCTGCATCTTGATACACTGGAATCCTCGGACTCATCCAGTGCATCTTTTGCAGTTTTTCTCCTAATATCCGTCCTTCATCAGCAGAATTCGGTGAATGTCCAACACCTTTCTGAGGAAGAACCAGTGCACGTTTTGCTCCTTTTTCCTTGAGGATCTTACATGCTTTCTTAATTGAAGAACTGGCACCTGTAATCACAAGTTGACCAGGACCATTATAGTTTGCTATATAGAGATTTGTACCATCCTCATCTCCTACATGATTAAGAACATCAATGACTATTTCGTCAGGCAGAGCAATGACTGCGGCCATTGCCGAAGGATTTTTTTGGAAAGCGTCATAAAAGACCTGCCCACGAGTAACAATAAACGGAAGAGTCTCTTCAAAAGACAACGCACCTGCCACGACCAATGCTGCATATTCGCCAAGGGAATGACCTGCCGTGCAATCAGGTATGACTGAATCCTGGCCAAGAGCAGCAGCAACTTGATAGATGAAAATCGCAGGCTGTGTCACACGAGTATCCATTAACACCTCTTCTGATGCGCTGAACATGAAATCAGAGAAGCGATATCCTAAAATGTCATTTGCGCACTCGAAAATATCTTTGGCCTTTGGGCATTTATTGTACAAATCACGCCCCATGCCTTTCTTCTGACTACTCTGACCAGGAAACACAAACGCATTCATCGTCTATCAATCCTTAATTCCGCAACACTAATGTAATTTATACTTTTTAATACCCTGAGCAACA
>JAKSHT010000043.1 GCA_024399215.1 archaeon
ACGTTGAGCAAAACTTGAATAGCCTTAACTTTAGCCAATTCCGCAGGCATATTGATTCCGATGCACGTAGTTAAGTTCTTTAAAATTGTATCAAAGGGATAGAGTGTATACTCTTGATGTAATACACCAATATATGGTGTTGCTCTGCCTTTCCCCATAAATCCTGTTTCCGACATATCTACCCAATCATCGCCGATTTTTATTTTCACAAGTCCAGACGTCGCGGGAGTCATTCCAGCAATCATGCGAGATGTTGTTGTTTTTCCAGCTCCCGAAATTCCTACAAGAGCGAAAATTTCATTCTCTCTTATTTCAAACGACACGTCATCGACTGCTCTGACCACTCCCCTAACAATAGAAAAATAATGCTTCGTAGCATTCTCTGCGACAATAAACGGTCTACCAAGGTCAGTAATCTCGCTTTTTTCGAATCTATACTCCTCCATGAATTTTCTAGTGACATCGGCTGGTTTTCCAGTCATCATGACATTTCCCACATCCAACCAAATAGCTTCATCAGCCATCTTTTCAGTGGCTTCAGGCCAATGTGATGCAAAAATCATGCATATTCCATTATCACGAACATACTTGACTAACCGTTCATGAATAATATTGGCCGTATAGGGGTCCAACGTCCCAGTCGGTTCATCGGCAAGGAACAATAAAGGACTCTTTGCAAGTTGTCTTGCCATAACAACTCTCTGCTTCTCACCTCCAGAGAGATCCCTGGCTATATGAGTCGTCCTATGAGTCATGTTGACAAATTCAAGTAATTCGATCGTTTTAGAGATTTTTTCCTGCTCTGTCTTAGCATTAACCGCTTCAAAGACATTTTCGACAACTGTGTTATCCCCGAATAACGCAAACGTCCTTTGAAGCATAATCGATATACGACTTTTGAGCTCCTGCCTTATAGGGTCATGCTCGCGAAGCGACCAAAAGTCAACCCATTTCGTCTCCGTTTTTGACCCACATAAAGAACACGGCTTGCCCTCGTAAGGAAGATCAAGATTTCCACATTTTAAGCAATGATTAATATGATAAACAACCCTCCCTTTATCTGGGGCGTAATCGTTAGACCCCCTAATCATGTGAATGAGGACACTTTTTCCAGCAGCACTCTTTCCAATAAGCCCGAGTATTTTTCCGGTAGACAGCGTCGCATTTATGTTTTTAAGTACAGTTTTACCTTCAAAAATCTTCGATACATTCTCAATTCTGAGAAGGTCGACTCTCTCATCAGCCATGAGTATCTTAAAGGCTTGTGGCTATATAACAAAGTCGAATGATACGCCATTTAGATGAAGCGGTATCGATTTAAGTGAATAGAAACATACAGACATCGATGGCACTAAAGCCTCAACAAAAATTTGGAGGGCCTGTTCCAAAATTCAATGAGTATCATCTCTGGAAGGCAATTGTATCTCTTGATGACAAGAGCCCAATTGGTAGAAAGAAATTATCTACGATTCTCGGAATTGGAGAGGGCAGCACTAGAACCATTATTAGCATTCTTACCAAGAAACAATATGTAACAACCAGAAGCAATGGCATCCAACTCACCGAAATTGGAAAGAAATTCAAGGACCAAATTCACATAGACACAAACCCTATTGTAGTGTCCGACCTAACAATCGGCACATACAATTGCGCGGCAAGAGTACCTCATGCCTCTAAGAGGATTACTTGTGGATGTGAAGAAAGAGACACCGCCATTAAATGCGGCGCTACAGGAGCAACAACATTAGTATGCATCAATGATAACCTTATCTTCCCAGATTCTAGATCTCGTATAAGTACAGAGGCTGAAGTAAAACTTAGGTCTTTGTTCAAAATACAAGACGGCGATGTAATTATCATTGGAACTGCCGATAACCCTAGCGCTGCCGAGCGCGGCGCGATAATTGCTGCCCTAGGTATTGTTGATTACTCAAAAACTGGTAATACAAATGGAGTTTTCTTCTCAGTCAATATTGCGGATGTTCTATCTTCTGTTACTTTCACAATACACAATCTTGTGGGAAGATTACCTGTCTGCGCTAAAATGAAAAACAAACTTGGAGTAAGAATTGAGAACGGAGTTGTCATTGATAGCGCATACACTGGCGAAATACTCGAACAAGCCATCTAAACAGGAAAAACCATAAAAACAACTGCTCACAGTGGTCCATATAAGGACGAAAAGGTAATTGCATCTCCAATTGAGATTAACGGCTCCACTATTGCCGCCATAGGCATAGTGGAAGTTCAGAAAAATTATCGATGAAATGAACATGCACGCACTAAATAGTGTTCTCCGAATTATAGAACGACCATCTGGCCTTTAACTGCTTCCGTCGTGATATCCAAAGATATGCTCTCGTTCACCGATACGATATTAGACGTAAGAATACCAGAAATTTTTTTCTTTCCAAATAATCCTCTTCTAATACCCAATGGAGAATACGCACCTTTGTCTACTCTAATAACAAGGGACACCATATGCCACTTCTCAATATCAACATCAACTGAGTCAACAACTCCAATGACAATCCGGTCTGCGGAGTACACCCTTTTTCCTATTAGATACAGAGCTGATGGTACACCATCACTATCAACAGATATCTTTGAACGAATGCCAGCAACCGTATCATCCATCAAAATAACTTGGTTAACAATATATCGGCCCGGTCCAACAAGAATCATCGATTTCCCGGATCCAATATTCAGAGCTTCCGCCGCGCCTTTGCCTGTCTTGATCTTAATCCCTACTGCATCCCAGGTAAAACCGTCATAGCGAATATCTTGAACTTCTCCAAGAACATAAGCATCCTGCGTAATGGCTTCTTTCCCGACAAGATCTTTTAGCTCCCTCATCATCGGTAACTACACGCCCTTCGCGATAAAATACCCTTTGTCCTTCAAAATAAAAGATAAAAAATCAAAAAATAAGAAGTTTGAGACTACCCGCCACCGCTAGGAGTAAACCCAGAAATATCAACATCCCCCTCGCCCTTTAACAGATCCTCAATGGACCTAATGTCCTCCCGAGGGCTTGACTTTCTGTATTTAAACTTTACCTCCTTATACTCGCCTGCATCTGCCGGAACCAATAAACTGGTGTCATACCAAAGTCCGGTGAAATCGAGCAATGCCCACGATTCCCCATCCCTGTCACGCAAGTCCAGCACTTTTCCAACCGTCGATGTCGGCAAATACTTGCAGATATCACCTAGCTTCATGTCAAACCGCGTTTACGCCTTAATAATCGCAGTTCTCTCGCCTGCAGGCTTGAATTCACGAAGTCCGCCGCGCCCAACCTCTTTGGTGACATTAGCAAAGTCAAACACGAGGCTTGGATCTGCGAATGCAATACGTATGAACGGATTCGCCGTGAATGCATCTCCACGCGCCGCATGGGCTGCCTTTGGAATACCAGAGTATCCAGAAAGGTGACCTACATTCATTGCGTAGTTCGGGTAGTTCGGACCTCTTAACTCCATAGGCAGACCCTCATCAGATCTGTAAGCGAATGAGTTAGCTGATCCACACTGATCTTGCAAGTCGAACCCGTAGAATCCGAGTCTTCCAGCTCTCTCCTTATGCTGAAGCATCGAGAGGTACCAGAGGTTCAAACCACAGTCCGCAACTCCTGTCGCCATCGATCCTGCAATACCTGACGCTGCAGCGGCGACTGTTGATCTCTGAGATCCACCAAAGTGTGCCTCCATTGCCGCGGGATACTTCTCGTAGGACTCAAGTGCATACGCGTTGATATCGTCACCGAGCTTGAGGAGGTCTTCATACTTCTCAGGGTTGAGTTTGCAGAGCCCACCGAACCTGTCCTTGATTGTATCGATTGCATAGTACGTGTAATCCTCAAGAATG
>JAKSHT010000044.1 GCA_024399215.1 archaeon
TGAAGAGAATAAAGAAAATAAAATAATAAGTGATTTCCCTTCAAGTGAAGATGAGTATGATGATGTATCGGACGTCCTTATCAAAATCCTGGTAGATACTCGCAATGAACTTAGAGCGAGAAAGATATATGATCTTGCAGATGATATAAGATGCAAGTTGCTAACAGCTGGGATTCAACTTGAAGACTCAACTGGTGGAGTTAGATGGAAGAGTGTTCGGGTTAATGAATAATTTTTTCGGGTTGTTCTTTATTTATTTTTTTCATAACTTCCTCGGATAGTTCGCAGGCTTTACACTTTTCATATAGCGATGGCTCGCCACATTTACATTTTTCGAGGTGTGTTTTTCCAAAGTTGTTGATGAGCATTGGGTATATTTGATTATATGATGACAAAATACTGAATTTGGAACCTGGAGATCGCATCTCTAGTTCATTCATTATGCTACGATACTGATTTCTTAGTGCTTCTTCTCTGTATGGGCATGTCATACCACAAAATTCTATTTTGGAAGTCATTGCATATAATAGTGATTCATTTTCTGGAATCATACGTAAAGGAATAAATCGCGGAATAAGTCCTGGCTGAATTTTTTTGTGAGGGCCTAATCTTGCCAATCTTTCTATGTCCCCTCTTACAAAATTCATCATTATGGACTGTGATATATCGTCTAAGTTATGGCCTGTTGCAAGGTAATTCACACCTATTTTTTTCGCAATAACGTTCATGCATTTTCTTCGGAATACTCCACAGTACGTACAAGGAGAATTTTTTCTTACGATATGTGCAACTTCATCCATTGTTAGGCCAAACACATCTCTAAATTTTATTAGATGAAATGGGATTTTTTTGCTATTGCAATATTTTTCTGCAATAGATATACCTGAAAAACGATAATTTCCAATTCCCTCATCAACAGTAATACAATGAATCTCGATGTCACTACGGTTGCCAAATATTTTATGTAAAATGTGGAGCGTAGACATGCTGTCTTTGCCTCCAGAAACAGCGACAGCGATTTTATTTCCAGGTCGAAGATTGATTTGTTTTCGGATTTCCTTTTTGACACGTCTTTCGACGTATTCTATGAAATGTACAGCGCAAAGATGAGCCCCGTTATATCTAACAAAGGTTACTGCATTGTGTGGACATAGATCACACTTCATTTTGGACCCTCACTGACGATTTCTCGATCAATGATTACTATATTAGAATATTCTGTATTCACTTCATATATTTCGTAGAAAGTAGATAGCTGCTTACTGCGGTATTTTACACCTATATGTTGTTTGTTGTGATGCACATTTATCAAATTAAAACTTTGAAAATTCTTTTTTATTTAGTGCAATAGATATAGTTTGGTTCGTGTGATTTCATTAAAAATAGATTTGGAATGAATATATTGTAAAAGAATTTTTCACAGTTAGAAAAAACATGTTAAAAATAAAGAAAAATCCGCTAGTTGTAGCGGAGTGTGACTTATTCGATCATTTTGGAAGTCGTGATGTCTTCTTGAGTTTCGTTGACTTCCTTTTCCTCTTCCTTGATGATTCTATTTGACTCCTCAATTTGATTTTTTATATCCTCTACTGTGGGTATCGAGCCTAGAATATCGTCTGCTCTACCAACTGCTTTTTCGACATCTGATATATTGGCTATTTCTCTTTCTGGTACGCTGTTACTCGCACCCATATATTGGGATATGCCATCGACAAGCTTCGTTAGTTCTAATGGGAAATACATTTTTGAGGCTTGGCCATCGCCAATTTTTTTAAGAGTCTCCATTGATAGTATAGACAGCGCTTTTGAATCCAGAACAGATGCTCCAACGGACATTATGCGGAGTTTCTGTGCTTCTCCTTGGCTTTCGAGAATCGTTGCCAGTCTTTTTCCTTCTGCCTTGAGAATCATTGATTGTCTTTGACCTTCGGCCTCCAATATCATTGATTGCCTGTGTCCTTCTGCACTTAGAATCGCTGCTCTTTTCTCACCATCAGCACTTAGAATCGCTGCACGTCTACGTCTCTCGGCAGATGTTTGTTCCTCCATTGACTCTTTGACTTTCATGGCAGGATCGACTTCTCTAATTTCGACAGCGTCTATTTTGACACCCCATTTATCTGTGGATTCGTCAAGAACGTCTCTAAGCTGAAGGTTGATTTTTTCTCTACTTGAAAGAATTTCGTCTAGTTCCATTTCTCCAATAATTGATCTGAGAGAAGTTTGTGCTAAATACACCGTAGCTCTGCGATAATCTGTAACCTCAAAAAATGCATTTTTGGGATCTGTAATTTTGATGTATATAATCGCGTCGACATTGACTGGAGAGTTATCTTTTGTAATGACTTCCTGTCTTGGTACATCCAGGACCTGGGTTCGAAGATCTAATTTGACAACTTGGTTAATTAATGGGCATATAAAATTAAGACCTTGATCGAGAACTCTGATGAATTTACCTAGTCTCATGTATACTGCTTGTTCATAAGGTTGAACGACTTTGACCCCGCTGAGGATCGCTGCAACGGCCATAACGGCAAGTAATATTGCTATAGTTGTTACGTTCATTAATTGCTACCTTCTTTTCTTTTGACTTTGATATGAACTCCCCTGGCATCAATAACAACGACTTCTGTTCCGGCTTCTAAAGATTCATCTGAATTTGCGCTCCATATTTCAGAATTGACTTTGACTTTTCCCCTGATACTACTGGAAGTTGTTTTTGTTATAACAGTTCCGCTTTTTCCAATAAGGGAACTCGCTGCAGTTGTCGTTGGGGGAGATGGTTTTGCTAATAATTGGTATGTCTTAGTAGTAACTAAAGTTACCAAAATGGCTACGATAACACCCAATATTGGAGAATTGATACTGCATAAGAAATCTGGAACCACACAGCTGGTGACTCCTATTACCATGAGTGTCGTCCCTGGTATTATCAAAAAGGCTCCAGGAAGTATTGCCTCTCCAACAATTAGTAATGTTCCAACTATAATCATTGTTAGAGTTGCTATTGTTATCTCCATGGTCGTTATATTGTATTATTGTAGTATAAAATATTTCAGAAAATACAAAGTCAGTTGGTTGTGTGTAGTTTATGGTATCGATAGAGATTATTGTTAAATCAACTGCATTTTATTCTATGAGATGCTATACTGATCCATATGAGGGAAATATGGACAGAAAAGTATAGGCCAAAGAATTTAGATGAAATCGTGGGGCAGGAACATATAACTGAAAGATTAAAAGCGTACGTTGTAGCAAAAAATATGCCGCATCTTCTTCTGACAGGTTCTCCTGGTACAGGCAAAACAACATGCTCTCTCGCGATAGCGAGGGAAATGTTTGGAGATAACTGGAAGGGGAATTTTATTGAGCTCAATGCTTCAGATGAAAGAGGAATAGACGTTGTTAGGGGTAAAATTAAAGAATTTGCAAAGGTGGCCCCGTTGGGTGGTTCTGAATTTAAAATTATTTTTATGGATGAAGCTGATGCTCTAACATCTGATGCTCAAGCAGCTTTGAGGAGAACAATGGAAAAATTCTCTAAAATTTGCCGGTTTATATTTTCGTGTAATTATTCTTCAAAAATTATTGAGCCAATTCAGTCAAGGTGTGCGATATTCAGATTTAAACCCCTGCTGGATAAAGATATCAGAAATTTTCTTGTGAACATTGTAAAAAATGAAGGGGCTAGTATTAATGAGGATGCTCTTGAAGCGTTGACATACATCGCGAGAGGGGACATGAGCCGTGCGGTTAATTTATTGCAAGTGGCAGCTTCGTTAAACAAGGTTATCGACGTAGACACAGTTTATCAGACTACTGGTATGGCCAATCCTGAAGAGGTCAAAAATA
>JAKSHT010000045.1 GCA_024399215.1 archaeon
TGCGGCGTAGCATCGCCGCTGGCGTATGATCTAGCACACGTCCAGGTTGCGTATAAGCGGCAGTCATCGGACTTTGCCCGTTTTTTTCCTCCTGTATGACGGAGTCCTATGCCTCTTCCTCAAGCGATCGATCTCGCCGAGTGCATTCCTTAACCTTAAACCTCTGTCGATGTCCTAAAACATCATCAAGCCCGTCCCGTCCAGATGCGTGCTACGCCTCCAGGCTGCAGGACTAGCCTCAGATTTAACCTAAGCGCCCGATATTTCACATCGCGCGTGCCCCTCTATCATAATCCCATATATATATTTTTCAATTGGATGAGTATATTGACAGAATTGGCGCCAAACATGTGCGGCGAGTAATCTGTTGATTTTAAATTTTGGGTGCATATGTCGGAGATTAATTTTGCGGATTGTAAGACTGTTAGTTTGTAAACTATCAATTTTTATGGATTGCCTTGATTTCATCTGGTAGTGGCCCGTATGCATGAATCATTTCTGGTATTCGAAAATGATGTGTCATTAACAGTAATATTTACTGTTATTGCCCTCACCTAAATCATGCTGAAAGAAGAAGTTGTGACGGCACTGAAGACTCATCCTTGTTATAATAATGACGCTCACAAGAAGTTTGCAAGGATACACCTTCCAGTTGCTCCAAAGTGCAATATTCAATGTAATTATTGCAATAGAAGGTATAATTGCACTAATGAATCAAGGCCTGGGGTTACGAGTAAAGTTCTTTCACCTACTGAGGCAGTCAATCTTGTTAACGACGTTAAAAGGAGAATTCCTGAGTTGAGAGTTGTTGCTATTGCGGGTCCTGGAGATGCACTAGCAAATGAGGAATCTTTTGAAACGATAAGTCTTATAAGGGAAAATTTTCCTGACGTGGCATTGTGCCTTTCTACTAATGGTTTAATGCTACCAAAATACGCGACTAAACTCTCCGAACTGGGAGTAAATTTTATCACTGTTACAGTAAACGCGTCAGATCCACTTATTTCTGAAAAAATTTATGACTATGTTATTTGGAATGGAGAAAAGTTGACTGGAAGTATAGCCTCGAAGAGGCTTTTGCAGAGTCAAGTTGATGGTATATCAAAATGCGCAGAGCTTGGTATGGCTGTAAAGGTCAATACTGTTTTAATTCCTGGGTACAACGACAATCATATACCAGAGCTTGTAAAGATGGTTAAGGGGTTGGGTGCATACATAGTAAATATTCTACCATTCATTCCTGTTGAGGGTACAAAGCTTTTTAATGTTAGTGCGCCGACACCAGAGAAAAGAAGAGAAATTATGAGTTTGTGTCATTCTGACATAAGAATGATGCGCCATTGTAGACAATGTAGAGCTGACGCCATTGGCTTTCTAGACAGTGATAGATCCATTGAATTCATGAGAAGGAAGTGCTGCAATTCAGGGATTGAGTTGAGAAATTATTTTGGTGTCAAGTCTATCTGTAGGGATGATAAATCTAGGATAGTCGCCATTGCATCCGAATCGAATAATGTTGTCGATTGTGGTTTTGGTAGTGCAAACATGTTCAGAATATACGAATCAGTGGGAGATAATGTCAGATTTATAAAGAGTATTGATGTGAATACGAGAGGAGAGGTTTACGGTCAGCCACACATTGAACATATAAAGGATGTCATAGGCTGTCTCGATGAGTGTGATGTTATAATAGTGAAAGAAATTGGTCCGCGACCGCGAAATATTCTCGAGTCTAGAGGGAAGAAGGTGTTTGTTATGTCAGGTAATATAATGGATGTGATTAGGCGTGCCCTTTCATTTGACAAGACGCCTTATAAACCAAAAAGTCATGCGCGTGCTCGATCATCAGAGGTAGATTTATGAATGCTCAACAGCTGAGAGAGGCCTACGTTAAATTCTTCGAGGAGAGACGTCATGCTCATATTGGTTCAGCATCACTTATTCCTGAAAACGACCCTACTGTATTGTTTACAACGGCCGGAATGCACCCGCTTGTTCCCTATCTACTAGGGGAAAAACATCCGATGGGAAAAAGACTTGTTGATTTTCAAAAATGTATTAGGACCGGTGACATTGATGAGGTGGGAGATACAAGCCATTTGACATTTTTTGAAATGTTAGGAAATTGGTCTCTAGGAGATTATTTCAAAGAAGAATCGATTGGATACAGTTTTGATTTTCTTACAGATGTTCTCGGATTTAAAAAAGAGCAGCTTGCTATTACAGTGTTTGCTGGTGAAGAAGGTATTCCGAGAGATGATTTTTCAGCAGAAATTTGGAAATCGAAAGGTTTCAGCGATGATCAAATATTTTATTATGGAAGATCAAGCAATTGGTGGGGGCCTGCTGGTGTTACCGGCCCATGCGGGCCTGACACCGAAATATTCTATGATACAGGCCAACCAAAGTGCTCGGAAAATTGTGGGCCTGCATGTAATTGTGGAAAATATACTGAAATTTGGAATAATGTTTTTATGGAGTATTTTAAAAATAAAGACGGGAAATACACGCCTTTAAAACAGAAGAATGTAGATACAGGAATGGGTCTGGAGAGAGTTTGTCACATTCTTCAAGGCGTCCCTTCTGTTTATGAGTCTACTGTATTTCAACCTATTATCTCCAAAATTTCGGAAATTAGTGGAAAAAGGTACGAAGATCCATACCTTAGAGATTTTAGAATTATTGCAGATCACGTGAGGGCTGCTGTATTTATCCTTGCTGATGGAGTTGTTCCGGCTAAGATTGGGCGAGGTTACATACTTAGAAGGTTGATCAGGAGAGCTTCAAGAAATATGAGTAAACTCGGATACAATAGTCCATTCATGCAGAAACTTGCCGAAGTGATAGTACTTGAGTTTGGACACTCGTACCCTGAGCTTATTGAAAATAAAGAATTTATTTTTACCTCGTTGACCACAGAGGAGGAGAAATTTCAGAAAACTCTTGCGAGGGGAATAAAAAAGTTTGATGAGTTAGTTATTGAAAATAGTGATGCAAAAATTTTGAGAGGAGATCTTGTGTTCACACTTTTCGATACTTACGGATTTCCAATAGAACTTACAGCAGAACTTGCAAAAGAGAGAGGTTTTACTGTAGATATGAAGGATTTCGAATGTAGATTTAAGGAACATCAAAGTAAGTCAAGAATGGATGTTAACGGAACTTTTAAAGGCGGTCTTGCGGACAATAGCGAGGAAACTACGAAATTACATACTGCTACACATCTTCTTAATGCAGCACTCAGAAATCTTATCGACCCGAATATCAGGCAGAAAGGGAGCAATATTACATCAGAGAGGTTGAGATTTGACTTCAACTTCCATAGAAAACTGACTCCTGAGGAGCTCCAAAAAATATCTGATTTTGTGAACGATTCTATTAAAGAAGATCTTCCTGTTACATGTAGGGAAATGCCCAGGAATGAGGCTAAATCAATGGGAGCCATTGGTGTTTTTGATAGTAAATATGGAGATATTGTGAAAGTTTACACGATTGGTAACGTTTCGTGCGAAATGTGTGGTGGGCCACATGTAACACACACTGGTGAACTTGAGGGCTTTAAGATTTTAAAAGAGGAGAGTTCCGCGTCTGGAATAAGACGTATTAAGGCCGTTGTTGGAAAATTCTAAGTTGAATCTTCTTAACGCGTGTACATAGAGAAAACCACCTACAGGTTGGCCGCTGTAGGTGCGTATCCTGATTGTCTGAAGTTTGAATCGTAGATGGTGTAAGAGTTTGTTTGATAGTGTATAGCCCTTGGTCGTGTACGGATAGTCGTT
>JAKSHT010000046.1 GCA_024399215.1 archaeon
CACCAACATCATCATATGATACCTTTGGAACGTCACAGGTATCTGCAGCAGGTTTATCATTGATCTTAACCTGCGTCCCGTCGGACATTATCACAGCATTTGCCGATGGCGAGTATGATGTAACAATAAGTTCTATCTTATTTCCCATCACAGAGAGTGTAATAACATCTCCTTTGGAGAAAACACGACCTTCCATAATCTGTCTTAAGTATTCCTCTCCTCCCCGAAGCCGAAGCTGTTCGGTAGGGGAAAATGTAATCTTGTCAGCACTCTTCGCCGCAACTTTTTTGATGCCAACGCGCTCATCTATACCAGTCCCTGCGTTACGCCTAGTAGAGCCATCCATTCTAATGACCCCCCTATTCGCATCTTCTGGCCCACCTTGGAGCACTCTAACTACGGTTCTTTTTGTTCCATCTATTTGCACAATGTCTCCCACTTTCAATCCAAGAATTGACATCAATTCTGGATCGACTCTTGCCACTCCTTTCCCCGCATCCCCAGGCCTAAGTTCTAAAACTTTTAATGGCTTATCGCTGTTCATCTTTTTCACCTTGCCAATCTACCCTTTCAATCATTATGCGATCATTTTACTGAGACTAAAACCACTGACCTAATACACCAAGTCTCCAATCCCATTCAGCGCGTCAGATCACTAGATCCAGAATCTACACTAATGCTCTTCAAAATACTCCCCAAACCAAGCTGACCCATCTTCAAGATTCCTAACTCGTATCCATTCATTTCTTCGGACACAATGTTGACCTTAAATGTAACGCAATTTACTCAAGCCATCCTCCAAGCTAGCTTAGTTAAACATAAGTTTAAACTTCTATTTAATACTTATTCTGCAATTACAATCCCACAAACGCCACCAATATGCACATCCATAGGCAATTTTGTTCCACCTAAGAGTCACAAGCGTTGCGTTCTGACAACACCAATACTATTCATAATCGATAAATATGATCCCTCGGTATCAACGCCTGAATGTCAGGCGAGCTCGTCGAAGATTCTGTGTATGTCAAAGATCAAAAAGAAAGTAGTCAACTTTACAATAAGGGTAATTATGGTTATCCCATGAAAGGCGGAAATCTTGAACTCGATCTCGCCGAAGCCACATACCTATGTGAATGTCAAAGACTTACTGTAACATACATGGGTAAAACTATGACTTTTAAGGATCTTTTTAATTATTCCGCATCAACAGTAAACGACTTTGATGTAAAATACATGGTATACAGAGATATTAGATCTAGAGGATTCGTTGTCAAAATAGAAAGTGGAACATTTGATATGTCGGTATTTCCGAGAGGCATGATAATTAGCAATTCGCACCCTATCTATATGGTTAAAGCTGTATCCGAAAGATTGGCATTCAATATTTCTATCTACGCCGAAGAAATCTCTGAAACTGAAAATAAAGGAAGAGAACTCCTCTATGGAGTAGTAGATGAGGAGGGAGACATAACCTACTACATAATGTCGAGTGTAGATCCTATAGGTTCAATTTTTCCTAGCAAAATAAGGAAAACAACAGGTTACCTGATCAAAGATCGTGTTTTCATATTTGATCTCTTCAGTTCCGAACTCGTAAAAAAAAGTGGTTTTTATGGCAAAGAAATTGGAAATATCCTTCAATTATCTTTAATCGAGACATGCTATTTATTAGAAAGGGGCGAATTTTTAGTTCGTTCCCCGGGCACTAATAAAGAGATACAATTAAACGAACTTTTAAAATTCGGAAGAGACACTCAAGATGAGTTTGATCTTAGAATGAAAGCCTACTCTGATGCAAAGAGAAGAGGCTTAGTAGTAAAAACTGGATTCAAATACGGAACGCATTTTAGGGCCTATGATGAATCACCAAATAGCTGTCATGCAAAATACCTCATCCATGCTGTAAACGCCCGCAGTAAAACAATGTGGCCAGAGATATCCAGAGCAGTAAGACTTTCCAGCGGTGTAAAGAAAAAATTTCTATTCTGTGAAATTGGAAACACAGTTAGATACATTGAATTCAAATGGGTCCGACCCTAAGCCCCTTACGTACTTTTCCAAAATAAAATATATTCGCTACAGCACAAATTAACAATCTACATGATTACTCTCGCCACGAACGACAAAACACATCATCGATGAGACACAGCCAAAAACAGCAACCCACAGTAAATGCATTATCAATACCGCGGGAAGTCTAATCCTAAAATCTATTCCGCTACACGATTCCTCAAAGCTGAATCTCAATTCCAAGCTTCTCGGTAAGTTCTTTATATCTATTCCTAATGGTAACCTCCGTTACCCCAGTCACATCGGCAACTTCCCTTTGAGTTCTTCGCTCGTTACACAGAATTGACGAAATATATATCGCGGCAGCGGCAACCCCTGTTGGGCCTCTACCAGATGTCAACTCTTTTTCAGAAGCATCTTTAAGGATATCCGTTGCCTTGCTTTGGACCTCTCCAGTAAGCTTCAACTCCGAGCAAAATCTCTGCACATAATCTTGCGGTCTGGTAGGCATCAGCTTAAGTTTAAGCTCTCGTGTCATAAAACGATAAGTTCTTCCGATCTCCTTTCTACCAACGCGGCTTGAACCAGCAACCTCGTCTAACGTCCTAGGAACTCCGCATTGTCGACATGCTGCATAAAGAGACGCAGCAACGACCCCCTCGATCGATCTCCCTCTTATTAAGTTTTTATTAACAGCCCTTCTGTAAATCATAGCTGCGGTTTCTCTAACATTTCTAGGTAAACCCATTGCGGACGCCATTCTATCAAGTTCGGATAAAGCGAATGCAAGATTCCTCTCTGTTGCATTAGAAACTCGTATCCTCCTTTGCCACTTTCTAAGCCTATAAAGTTGCGCCCTATTTCTTGTCGGAATACTCTTCCCGTAGCTATCCTTATTTTTCCATGAAATCTCTGTAGATAGACCTTTATCATGAATCGTCCAGGTCATTGGCGCACCCGTGCGTGCTCTCTTTTCCCCCTGCTCAATATCGAACGCCCTCCATTCAGGACCCTGATCGATAAACTGGTCATCTAGAACAAGTCCACACTTCTCACATGCAAGTTCTCCTCTCTCGTAATTACGAACTAGATGTTTACTTCCACATTCCGGACACCTGTCAGTTTCTTCCCTTTCTGCTACCATTTTTTGAGCTCCTCTCACAATAAACTTTTTCTCCTACAATACTGGCTAATATAGGCCCCTTGCCAGCGACAACAACATAAGGACATTCAACAGGGCCAAAAATCCGTCTGATTAGGCCGATTCTATTTCCCTCGAGGTCACACACCAAATCGTCAACATCCGGTACCAAAGAGTCAGACTTCACAACAAATTCTCTACTTCCTGAAATGGCTTCAACTGTACCTAAATACTTCATTCCAGACTCCAATCTTTTATAAAGACAACCCCAACCGCACAAATCCCGACCTATATATATACGTTCGGCTACATTTATATTTGACATAGTTACTCATATATATCATTGACTACAACAATACTCATTTAAACTTTTAATACACTTCCTCAGCCCCGCTCCCCATGATTTACTCT
>JAKSHT010000047.1 GCA_024399215.1 archaeon
AATACCATGACTTCCCAATATCTCATTCTTCCAAACAGGATTCCGAAAGTGGCTACCACTACTTCGGAGCAAGGTACTATGACTCTGAATTACTGACTGGTTGGATGAGTGTAGACCCGATGTCGGATAAGTACCCGAGCATCTCACCATATGCCTATTGCGCCTGGAACCCAGTGAAGCTGGTGGATCCTGACGGAAGGGAAGTTGTTCTCCCATTAAAAAAAGAATGGGCAGAAAGACTAGTAAGTGACCTAAACAGAATTTACAAATCAATTTACAATACAAAGATAAATGCATTTTCTGCGCAACAGGTGAAAGATATAAAAGGTAATGTCTATTACAGATTGAAGGCAAATAAAGATTTTGACTGGAGACATGACAAATATACAAGAGCCATGAAAGAATGTATTGATGACCCTGAAAAAGTCTTTGTAAAAATCGTAGACAACAACAACCCTAATGGGCCAGGATTATCTAGAGGGAGGAAGGTTCATGACTTCGTAAATGAACTTGGTGGTGGTCAATTTAAGGGGCAATACATATATCTTTCAAAATCCTTATCTAATTATTCAAAAGAGAATTCTACTGCTGGAAAATTTGCAAAAAAACATTGTTTGGGAGGTGTATTCATGCATGAGTTATTGTTTCATGCGCATATAGTTGGTTTAGACGATATGAGAGAAAACAAGCAGAGTCCATCGAGTGAGATGCAGAACTTCTACCTCCTTCATCACAGTAATGCGCATAATCCTGGTAGTAATCAAATATTTCCATCGAGAAGATGATGGTTATGAAAAAAATATTGTTTATAATCTCATTAGTTTTTTTCATGTGCTTTAGTTGTCAAAAGCATATGAAATTCGAATCTTACCTTTCCCTTTTTCATCCCAAATTCGATATTAGTCTGAACGAAGTGCTATCACATGGAGGTGTTCGAAAAGACGGCGTTGATATTGATGTGTTTATATTTCATCAAAACGATACCACAGTTATTCTTCAATTTGATACAGACGAGGATTTTCTTGGGTATCAATGGTATGTCCCCATCCCTGGTGGTGTTTCGGATTCGATATTCCTTGACAAAATATGTAAAGACTATAACATGGACGTAGATCGTCAAAATAACATAATACAATGTATTGAGGGTGAGCTATCGTTCTCTTATTGTTTTGAATATTTGAATTGTGCTGACGGATTTATCCCCAATAGGTATTTTATTGTGTTTTATGATCCGATTTGTTATGACACTTCATTTGTTTCTGACCTTAATTCCATCGGCAAAGCCCAGCGAGAGTGCTTTGACTCTGACTTCTCTGTTACCAATACAACTATACGGGATGAAGAAACAGGTTTTGGATACTTCGGTGCAAGGTACTATGACTCTGAATTACTGACGGGTTGGATGAGTGTGGATCCGATGAGTGACAAGTATCCTTCGTTGAGTCCGTATGCTTACTGCGCTTGGAATCCAATCAAATTGGCAGATCCGGATGGGAAGGAAGTGTATATTTCAGGAGATGCAGCAGGAGATGCAGCTGGCCAACTATCATCAAAAGGAATTACCGTTACTCGCGATGACGCGACAGGACGTCTTTCTTATACAGAAACAGGAAAAAGATTATCCAAGAGCGACAGGCAGTTGATGGCAGCCATCAACTCTAAAGATGTTCGTGTAGATGTTTATGCAACAAACAAAAGAAACGTTGAGATTGATGGTCTGTCTTTAAACAATTCTTCACTGATGGGACAATTTCTCGGCGTATCTCTTAGTGATTGTATCGGGAAACCCAGGAAAAAGATAAGAAATGCAGAAACTAGGCAATTGGTGAATCCTTCAATTTGTCAAAGTAGGGACAATGCTTTCAATGTTGAACTAGGCACATCGATGCGTCATGAGATCACAGAGTCTTATCAGGCAGGAAGAATCTGTATTAATGAGGGAATATCATGTGGTCCAAGTTGGGCATCGTGGAATGGAATAAAAATTCCCAAAGTTAAGGGTGATGTATATTCTAGAGCACATGAGCAAGCGACACCACAAGCGGATGTTAGAAGAATACAAATAAATGAATCTTGGGCCACATTTAAAGCTGAAATGCAAAAACAATACGGATTTCTCGGTATCCCGATATTGCTATTTTAAATTATTAACAATCAGAATTATAATATGAGATATAACATAGTCAGATTTGTGATTTTTATCACGATGGTGAGTCCCTCTTTAATGGCTCACTCTCAAGATTTGTCCGTTTTTGAAGAATGTGACACCATCAACATAGACGAATGCTATGTTGTAAGAGGCGGCAAGAAATATTCCATTGACACCACTGTTCACAACACAATTAAAGGAGATTTCGAAATATTGACAGTAAGATACTTAGATTTAGATTACAGAATGTTATCTGTAGCTCACGAAGATACTTTTTATACAATATACGACTCGGTCTTAGTCAACGACAAACTAATCTACTTGGTGGATACATCTTATTCGACAAGTGTATATAAGGTATTGGTTGAGAATGTGAATGGGCTTAATGATTCATTAAAAAAATATGTGAGGTCCCATCGCTCCTACGAGAGCGCAGACGATAACCATGTTAAGTTATTCCATTTGAGTATAAGCAGTTTCTACAATGAAATCAAAATTCACTATGATTGGGAAAATACGAGGGAGAATCAAGGCAATCTCACAGTAAACTGTTCTCAATGCCACGTCATAATCCTACATGGAAAAAGAAAAAAAATTAATGATTGTCCTCTATACAATAATCTATATCAACTAAACTAAATGTGTTGGTTGATTTTTTAGAGCAACTGCCAACAGTCTAATGCTGAAAAAGTTGACCCGTCAAGCATACAATTGGTTCAAAATCCCCAATAGTCGCAATAAAATCGTACTTTTGCATCGTGAATCGCTCAAACCTCATATATCATCCAACCACCACCAACCCTACATCAATCGGCGTTGAAATCTGTGGTATGGCCATTCTCAAAAGAAATGGGGTAACAGCACCAAGGATCACTATAAATGTTATGAATCCGTAAAAAATAGTAAATTGTGGGATGCAACCACTCTTGATTTCAAGGAACGCACAAATGAAAAGTTTGAATTTTATCATAGAAAGGAAGCCCTGTGAGAAAAAAACACATATAAGGTAACCTCTAAAAATTAGTAAAATGAGAAAACATTATCTTGAATGCCTTTTGTTTTCTGTTCTCCGTTTTGCTTGCTCCGCAT
>JAKSHT010000048.1 GCA_024399215.1 archaeon
CCTTGGGTACAATGAAAGTGACGACATCACTTTTCAATCCCTCCGCCCAGCGTGGGCCCCAACTCATGGAAAGAATCTGTTGCTCAGAGAAACGCATATAAATTTTTTTCATTACCTGGCGCCTATCTCTTTCATCATATCTATAATAGAAGGCCGAGTCCGCAATATAGCGAACAGATGGTGGAATTTCAATGTGATTGACATTTAACACGCCGATTGTGAAAGGAATTATCGTATCCGTAACAGGAGACAATTGTACCTCAAAGTTATCGATATATGATGTTTGAGCAGATATCATTTGTGTTGTTCTTAACGAATCCGGGAAAGACAAATATTCCAAAGCAAAACAATTATGAAACACACCTCCTGAACAATGGGCATATGGGGGCAAAACAACCCGTCTCAAACCTGTGTGATCAAATGCATGTCCTTCGATTATTTTCAATGAATCTGAAAAATGAACCTCTTTCAAATGTCTAAACATACAAAATGCCAATTTTTCAATTCTCTCGACAGATGAAGAACTCATATCAATGCTTCTTAAAGCAGGATATTCATAAGTCTCAAAAAAATTACTTCCAATTGTCTTGATATTCCCTGTTATCACCAATTTCGCAACCGACATTTTTTTCCCGTTCCATGGTATAAGATATTTATCAGGATCGCTTGGCAAATCACCTTCTCCACTGATATACAAGGTACTGTCTTCAATGTGCCACTGTATGTCTGAAATTTTTAGCGTCTGAGCACTTAGGCAACTGAAAGGAAGGCTAAATAAAATAATTTCCAATATATGTTTCATAAGATACTCGTATTTAGTTATTTTCGTTTGGAAGGAAGAGTTCCTCCTGTATTGTTTTTTATTCCGGAATATAGTACCACATATAATTCCATACCATGGATTGGTAATAGTGTAGTGACACTCCTTCTGTTTGATGCGTGGAAAAATCCAGGTAATTCATTGCAAAAGACCAATGTTTTTCGTCGATTATGTAATAATTATTCTGATACAATAGGCCTACCGCTCCACAATGATACAATGGCATATCATCTATGGATTGGATATCAGAACCTCTGAATATAAGATCGTTTTTATGGATAAAATCTGCCGAGTCAGTAGGTTCTGAATAATCAAAATATTTGAGCGCACTCTTTCCCATTATGTAGGTGACAAATCCATCAATAACAACATATCCAAGGTATCGATTCTTATCTGTGGAAGGATCTGTTTTTTTCCAAAACACGGAGTAGTCTGCCCAATCATTTCCGAAAAAGTCTGGTGCTATGCAGACCACATTGTAATGGTAAAATTTGCCATGTTTTTTGTCTATGGTTGAGATGTAACGCAAAAGAGAATCTGCATTCTGCTTGGGTGTTAATCGTTTGGCAATCGCGGAGTTAGGAGATAGGTTCTCCGTATGATTACAAGTCTTAAATTCAACTCTTGAACCACTATTGTGATTATGCTTCTTCCCTTTTTCTCCCCAATAATAGATGGCCTGAGAGATATCTTGTTTTGTCCCTATTCCATGATAACAACAAAAGCCCAATAGGTCATTCACCCCTTCTTGCCTGTTTTCTGACGCTATTTTTAATAATTGAACCCCTTTTGCTTGGTTTCTCGTAACACCATTCCCAAAGAAATAGTCCATACCCCAACATGCGGATGCCCCATTCTCATTTAACACATAGTTTTTGTCGAAATATTTCTTGACAGCTTTTTTTAGTTTCTTTTGATAGCCTTTATTTACATTATATCCAACACTCAACTCATCTGAATCACGCGAGTAATGAACCCGACCCAGCAAAGAATGATAATCGACGGTTACTCCCTTCAGTTCCCCTTCTTCATTGTATTCACGAATAACATAATTACTCCCATCGTAGGTAGTATCTAGCCTTGCCACAGCACTTGCTCTCTCCGTCTTTGCAACTACTTTTTCTTTCGCATTGCTTGATGGAATCAAACAGAAGAATGCAAAAATTGTATATACAGTTTTTTCTAGTAAAGAATCGGCAAAACCATTAATCGTCACCTTAGAAATATTCATAATGTCTTTAATTTTCATATTACAAAGTAATATCAATTCTCTATTAGAAAAAGCATGCGAAAGACTACATCGCGTAGCAGATACACCCAAATTAAGTTTGCAATCCAGATGAACATTGCTATTGTCAGCACTTTGTCAAACTTGTATTTCTTGTAATATCGTAATGCCAAATATACAAATGGTATTACAGGGACAATAAAAACAAAGAACAAAAACACCCAAAATCCACTACTAATTATAAAATCGTTATACGCTTGTATTTTAAATAAAGTGAGTCCACATAAGAAACAGGCTATTATTATCACTATGCAAAAAGCTTTGACTACTATGTTGTCATCTTTCTCTAATGAAAGTGTTCGTATAGCACCAATAATACCGAGTATATTGATGGCCGACATAACTATGGTGCTTATAATTGAATCGATAAACTGAACTCTGTCAATTATTTGAAGAATGTCATTCCCCATATATAATAGTTTTTATTGTTATTAGACCAAATCATGTGCCAGTAGTAGTGACGTACTTGTCGCCGCCGGTCTCGTTTTTGTTTATGACCGTCTTGGATACGCGGGTGCCCGTGGCGGAGTTTACATAGGTCTTCATGGGGCTAAGACAGGAACATCTTGTTAGTTTGCTACTGGCATAGTATACTTCTGTCAATTATCATATACACCACCATTAGATCTTGTATTTTTTAGTTCATTTTTTCTTTGGTATCATCAGGTCTACCATTACTCTCCCCTGGGCACGGCTTCGCCATGGTCGGTGACAGGCCAAACCAGTTCTTGACAATATAGGAAGTACTTCAAAGATAATATAAAAATATCTATCAAAGAAATAGACTTCCTGACCAGTGGATTGCTTAAAAAGCAGAAATAGACGGTTCCTTCGGTTTTTTTCCTTTGACGAACTTTCATCTATCATGTCACCACCAACTCACACCATAGGTTCAGGAAGCATAAGAATCTTGTGG
>JAKSHT010000049.1 GCA_024399215.1 archaeon
ACATTCGCATAAGGTGTGTTATGCGAACTTCCATTTTATGCGAACTTCTTGTTGTATATATCTGTTAAAGGCAGACATCTGCAATGAGAAGTTCGCATAAAAAATATGATTGTCAGAAAACAAAAAGTTCATCAATATCTTCTTCACTCCAGTTTTGTTGAATCGAGTTGGTCGCAGGATTTCTCACAGAAGCAGCAGCCTCGTCCATCATTTCCAAAGTTATATCAAGGTATTGCATTGTGGTTTCTATATGTTCATGTCCTAATAACTTTGATACAACTGGTAATCGATGGCGTTCCTTTACCCAGTTGGTGGCTCTTGTATGTCTGAACAGATGTGAATGCATGTCCAAAGGTACCTCGTCACAAGATTCATGAGCAGAACATGCATGCTGTTTCAATCGTTTTTGTATCGCACGAGATGAAAGTTTGCTTGTTTTTCCCTTCGAAGGAGAAAAGAACAGAAAAGAATCAGGGTTAGGATTTGTGCCATGAATACGTTTGATAAACAATGATATCTGGATCATTATGTTCTCGTCAAGTGGCATACATCTGTATTTATTGCCTTTTCCGTTGAACAGGATGCTGCCTGTTGCATTTTCATTATCAGGTATGGTTATATCTCTTATTCTCACAGATAACACCTCGTTCAATCTAGCTCCAGTACAATACATTAATCCCATAAGGACTGTGTCTCTGAATCCTGTTTTTGTATGTATGTCAGGAGCATTGATTATTGCTTCAGTTGCAGTGGCGGAGAGGGCTTTTTGTTTCGTACGGGTACTTTTCTTGCAATGTATAGTCTTTGCGTCAAGGAAGTATTTGACATACGTAATATCCTCATCTGCGATAAAGGACAAGAAGGCTATCAGATTACTACGTCTGAGATTTATCGTTTGGTTTGTGTTTCCGCGATCTTTCATCCAGCTTTCCCATTCCTCTATTGTCGACTTGCCTAAAGCCTTATCAAGAGAGAATGTACCAAATGCTATATGCTTGTAGTCTTTGAGAAAGTACTTGAAGTAGAGTCTTAGGCTGATTCGATACGATTCTCTCGTATGTTCACTATTGAATTCGTGATGAATCCATTTTCCAAACAGCTGCGACAACTTTTTGTATTCCTCGATGTTTTCTTTAGAATCTGTCTTCTTCATCTGGTAATCTATGTATTATGGGTTTCAAACCAGCAGAACTGAGTTTGTTCAAAATGGAAGAGTACTGAGGAGTTAATGAGTAATAGTACATTGTCTGGTTTAACGATGCATGCCCCATTGATTTACTTATCGCCAGCAAGCTGTAGTACGCTTCATCAATACTTAATCCGTTCAAAGCATTTATGTTCTGTATTGCGTAATTGTGACGAAAGTCATAGGGCACAGCTGATGTAGAATTATACTTGTACCAAAGTTTGTGAAATATGTCACTAATCCAAGTCCTATGAAGGAATTCTCCTTTTTCGTCTGGAAAAAATGCAACTCGAGTGGGCTCAATTAGCCGGATCTTCCTGTCATAATCCCTCAATATGCCATGCATTTCAGGACTCAACGCGACAATATGCTCTCTATAACCTTTTGTTGCCCTTATATAGATGATTCCATTTCTTAGGTCTACATCTTCAATGCGAAGCAGCCTTGCTTCTATAGGACGTAGCCCATTGCTGTATAGTAACCGAAATATGGCTTTACATACGAGTTTATAACATTGACCTCTTTTTTTGAATACGCCAGTTTCATAGAATGTTTGCTCATCGCAGGCTTTGAAGAAGGACACCATCTCTTGCTGATCCAGCATGACAAGACGATGTTTAGTTTTTTCCCATTTTACTTTGGAGTTAAGATCTATGCAGCAATAGCCTCGTTCATTTGCAAACTTGATAATATTCTCAGCTACTTTTACGCGATTATAGTGAGTATTATTCTTTTCATTTTCACGTTTGCAACACCAATTATCTATCATTGCCTGACTAAACAGTCCATCCTTACTCTGTTTTTTGCAATAATTCAGAAACGTTCTTGTTTGACTATCTATGGGATGTCTCTGTGAAACAAGTCGGTAGGTGGCATACAGAGAATCTATCTCTGATATTGTTCTGATTTCGTTATTCATGGTAGTAGTAAGGCGCAGGTTCTTAGTTTTGTTATGTCACTACCAAGGTAAGCAAACGTTGACTCAGGGCATGTGTGACCAAGAAGTCCAGATGCTATTGAAACATCTGTATCGTGACTAATTAACGAACTAGCAAAATGATGTCTATAAAGGTGCAGTCCTCTCATCTTTCGGTTAAAGAGTGAAACACCGGCAAGTCTTAGTATGTCATTTGAAATGTTATAAAGATCTCGTTTATGCAGAGTATTTCCTGTCCTTGCCTGTACAAATATTGCAGTGCATGGGCTCTTGGGACGAGAATCCCTAACATATTTTACAATAGCATTACTACATACAGTTGGTATTGGTAGTGTCAACGGGACATCCGTTTTCTGCTGAATGAGTCTAATGGTTTTATTCTTGAAATCAATATTTTCCTTGCGAAGATTGATTATGTCAGAACTTCTTAATCCCATGAAAAATGCGAGGCTACCTATGGCACGATCAACATCAGGCATTTGGATATTGCTATCAGCGAGCACCTTTTCTATGCTACTGGCTTCTTCCTCAGACAGATCGGGATATATGTGAGTAGTATTAGGAATTGAGGGTATGAAGGAAGACAAACGAATAGCAACTTCTATTCCTATTGAATCCTGAAACATGACAAAGACTCTTCTCAATCTCCCAGAGATGCTTCTACTGCGTTTCGCCGTATTACCATCTGTAAAGTATTCTT
>JAKSHT010000005.1 GCA_024399215.1 archaeon
TCGCAGTACGAGTCTGCAGCGATTGAGAGACGCTGTCGAGAGATATGGAAGAAGGGTGAGGTTTATCACTTCGACCCGAAATCAGATAAACCTGTCTACAGTATCGACAACCCTCCTCGATATGCTTCAGGAGCGCTTCATCTCGGCCATGCTGTCGGATATTCGTTAATCGATTTCGTCGCTAGATACAAGAGAATGAATGGATACAATGTGTTTTTCCCACTTTGCTTCGATGTTAATGGAACACCCATCGAAATCAAAGTTGAAAAGAAGTATGGCATAACAAAACTTGACACACCTAGAGACAAGTATAGAGAATTGTGTGAAGAATTTGCTGATGAGAAAATAAATCAGATGATCTATGAATTTGAAATGCTCGGGGAAAGTATGGATCCCTCAATTTACTATCGAACAGACGCTAAGTATTACCGAAAAATTACACAATTGTCGTTCGTGGATTTATTCAAAAAGGGTCTCGTTTATAAGGGAAATTATCCAGTAAATTGGTGTCCTAGTTGTATGACTGCCCTTGCAGATGCAGAGGTGGAATACAAAAATAACATAAACAAACTTAATTACGTCAATTTTCAAATTGCGGATGAGGAAGGATACGTCTGTATAGCGACAACAAGGCCTGAACTTCTTTGTACGTGTAAAGCGGTGGCTGTTCACCCTGACGATGCAGAGAAAGAACATCTTGTCGGGAAAGAGCTTATCACGCCGATATTCAAAAGAAAAGTAAAAATTATTTCAGATCCGAAAGTCAAGATGGATTATGGTACAGGAATCGTCATGATTTGTACGATAGGTGATAAGGATGATCTTGAATGGGTAATGAAATACCACTTTGAAATGGAGAAGGGTATTGATGAAGCTGGAAAAATGACGGACCTTGCAGGCAAATATGCAGGTATGCCGGTTATTAAGGCTCGGGAAGCTGTGATTGAGGATCTTGTGAAGCAGGGATTAATTATTAAACAAGAAGATAACCCGCAACAGGTATCCACATGTTGGAGATGCCATGAACCTATAGAATATCTTCAGGTACCTCAATGGTTCCTTAAAACACTTGAATTTAAAGAACAAGTTTTGGAAATGGCAGACCATATAAAATGGTTCCCGGAATTCATGAAAATAAGACTTCAGGATTGGGTTAATTCCCTTCAATGGGATTGGGTTATCGGAAGACAGCGTATTTTTGCAACGCCGATTCCGATATGGGAGTGTAAAAAATGTGGGTATGCTGTATGCGCTACTGAGGAGATGTGCTATTGTGATCCTGTGAAGGATGGCCCCCCTGTCGATAAATGTCCTAAATGTGAGTGTAAAGAGTTTTTGGGATGTACAGATGTATTTGACACTTGGATGGATTCGTCCGGTTCAGCACTATATAATACATATTGGGGCAGAGACACAAATTCGTATGAAAAGCTGTATCCAATGTCATTAAGACCTCAATCTCATGATATTATCAGGACATGGGCATTTTATACGATTCTTAGGAGCTACCAACTTACTGGTAAAATACCGTGGAAGGACATCATGATACATGGGTTCATAATGGCTCCAGATGGTACGCCAATGCATTCGTCTATAGGAAACACCATCGAACCTATACCAATACTCGATCGTTATGGGGCAGACGCTTTAAGGTACTATGCAAGTACTTGCTCTCTGGGTATCGACCATGCCTTTAGAGAAAAGGATGTAGTTCGCGGGAGAAGATTGTGTAATAAGATATTTAACATAGGGCAATTTGCGAAAAGTTTCCTTAATGAAAAGCCTACGGATGCTGGAAATCTTAGGCTTCCTGATAAGTGGATTATAAGCAGATTTACACAGACAGTGGAACTTGTTACAGATTGCTTTGAAGTATGCTCGTTTGACAAAGCAATGAAAAGCATTGAGAGCTTTATCTGGCATGATATTGCCGACCATTATATTGAAATGATTAAGCCACGAAGGGATGTTGCTGCTGAGTATACTCTGTATAATATCTTTTTGGGGACGATCAAGCTCTTGGCTCCTTTTATGCCGTATGTGACGGAAAGCATCTATCGTGACGTTTTCTACAAACATGAGGGAGCAAAGAGCATTCATCTTACATCATGGCCAAAGCCTATTTTCACAGATTCTGAGGCGGAAAGGGCCGGTAATGTTCTTAAGGACATTATTGCGGCAATTCGTAGATGGAAGTCCGAAAGAAAGATACCTCTCAATGCAGACCTTCAAATGATTGAGTTAATTGGAGAAGATGCAAAAATTATTGAGTGCGCTGCTGATGATGTTATTGCAACGATCAGAGCGAATAAATTGCAATTCGTAAAGGAAGTGAATCTTGTTGAAGAGTACATTTCGGCCAAACCAGTGTACGAAAAAATTGGACCGAAATTTAAAAAAGATGCGGGTATTGTCGCCGCCGAAATCGCAAGAATGAAGCCTAATGATATTGCCAGAGCACTTGTCAATAAGAGTGTAAAAATACTGGTGAACGAAAGAGAGGTTGCTCTTACTATGGACTATTTGGAGTTCGAAAAAAGACTTACAATAGATGGAAGAGCCGTTGACACGCTACAATTGGAGAATATACTAATTGCCATTGAAAAGTAGAGGATGTTCGGATCGTAGCTGTTGATTTGAATGTGTGCAGTTCATTCCTATTGACCCTCTAGTGCCATTCACGTTAGTTTTATGAGCAGTGAAGTGGTCAGTAGAAGATCTATTTTTCTTAGAAGGAATCCTTATCAGATCGTTTACATCCAAACCTTTATATCGAGCAATATAGTCCTTCGTTCGCGTCGCGGGCGTAGTGTAGCTGGTCATCACTTGACCTTGCCAAGGTCAGAACTCGGGTCCGAATCCCGGCGCCCGCACTTTATACATTTGATTTCATACCTACTGCTTTTATAGAGCTTTTGAAATGTGTGGTGACATGGTAAATAGGGAGCAGAGTGTGGCTATCGCTTTGATCGTGGGAGCGGGCACTTTGTGGGGAACAATGGGGGTGGCTAGTAGGTATGTCCTGGATGCCGATGTCACCGGCTATCAGATAGTTTTTGTGAGGTCACTCATAACGAGTCTCTTCTTGTTTGTTACCTTTTACTTTATCGACCCAAGTAAACTAAAGATTGAACTGAGAGACATCTGGATGTTTATCGGTTCGGGAGTGTTTGGTCTCACAACGTTTAACTTGTGTTACTTCCAGGCGCTTCCAACTCTCAGTTTGTCTATGGCGACTGTACTGCTATACACGGCACCAGTGTATGTCACAATAATCTCGTTGGTTGTATTCAATGAGAAAATGAATCGATATAAGCTACTGGCCTTGATAGCAGCAGTATTCGGTTGTATTTTTACAACTGGTGTTCTCGGAGACGCGGACGGAGATGTAACCGGAATATTTTTCGGAATTCTTGCAGGATTCTTTTACTCTCTGTATACGGTCTTTGGAGCCATTGCGCTGAAGAAGTATCACCCAGTAACGTTTACTGCGTATACGTTCCTCTTCGCAGCATTGTTTACGTTCCCCACTTCGGATATAGCGAGTTTGGGACATCTTATGATGAATGACATCCTTATACCAGTCTGTTTGGTTCTTATAGGAGTGTTGTTCACACTGGTTCCATTTTTCATGTATTCACGTGGACTCAGAGACCTAGATCCTAGCGTTGCTGCTGTACTTGCTTATACTGAGCCAATGGTTGCGACTATCATAGGTTTCCTAGTTTATGGGGAGAATATAACCTACGGCACTATAGTAGGAATTTTGCTGATACTCTTGGCAATTGTTCTCCTTAGTTATGGAGACAGGATACCGGATATGATAGCGGAATGGAAATCAAGGAGACAAAAAACAAAGGTTTAGTAGTTTCTTGGATAGTTTAAGTAATGGTTGTTACCAACGCACCTGTGGTTACCCAGAGGTGCGTAGATTTTTTTAATGTAGTTTTGGAGTTTGTTAGGTGCGATAACAAGGCGATCTTGCAGACTAGTGTGGGGTGCGTGTATTTGAATCATTATTGCAAAGTGTTCGTGCTCGATTCTATGTATAAAATGTTATTTCTTGGATGTTAAGGAATTTAGAGTAGCGTTTTGTTATTTCACATTGCTGGTACTAGACTCATTATTTGTTTTTTTCTTTTATGTTTTGAGTCTACAGTAGTTGAACTTAGCACTTTCCTAAGATGCTCTGCTAATGCTTCATTTGTGTCAAATCTACAACCGCACTTTGGACAGATAATCGTACTCATTATCATTTCCTACCCTTATACTCTGAGGTGGACTCATAATAATAGAATATTTTAACACTTTCATGCAATAATGGGTACATTTGTCAATATAGAAATAGCAACTAAAGCACATTCCGCTTGCGAAGAACACAATTGAAAATAATGTGCTTGCATCCTACTACTACATATGTCTAACAGTTTATTTACTGCCCGCAGCATGACTTTCCTATCATGGGAGTTGTAGTTTTGGTTAAATCTGTTGTTTATATTGAAATCCGCTAGTTATGAAGTCAGATCTATACTCATTAGTCTAGTGGAAGTAATGTTTTAACATGGCACTACATTGAGTAATTTGTTTGACATTCTAAATAATGTCACACTACTATGATCTATGACGAATCTTAACAGCAATACCTCTTTTAAGACTCATCATTTCTTTTCCAGACATAGCTGCAACTCCCACTGCTCTAACGATTCCATTGGACATTACTACGGTCTCGTCACCAATTCTAATTTCTGGATCTGATTTTATCACCCCAGCAGCTAATAGATCTCCTTTCAGAACAAAATTTTCCATCTCCACTATATGAGTATTGTTTTTGGCGAGAATTTGCGCACCACTTATGGTGAGAGAGATCATACCTCTCTCTTCGCTTAGCATTCCAAGTTGAACTCCGTTTCTCATAATTTTCCAATGGGGAAATTTCCCTACTCCAGTGGTGTTCTCATCCATTATAGAATCCGCAACACTTCTACCGAATTGGAATGAGAGGATAGAACGAATGCTTTCCTTTGTGTCTGCGCAATAATCACTTTTAGCTTTTATATCTCCAATTATTTCTTCTAACGTTTCTCTTAATTTTGAAAGTGATGTGGGCGATATGGGATCTATGATGGCTGTTTCTCTAATATCACATATTCCATCTATGAGTTCAGTATCTTTTCCAAGGTGAGACACAACATAGTCATATCCCTGGTTTGCAATATGTGATACTAGTTTCCGGATGAAACTCTTTTCCTCGCACTTCCATTCGCCAGTTACGGGAATGTCGTACGATTTTGGTGGGAAGAGTACGTCTAGCTCTCTCGGAACGGCTCCAAGTGGGGATGTAACAATAACTTCATGAATGAGATCGTGATGGGCGACACTGTAAATCGCAGACATAAGTAATTTGTGTGTTTTCGAAATATGATATGGTTTTTTAGCGGAACATGGCAAAAGAAGGAGTATTCGTTTATTTTTCGGCTTTAAGTACCTCTCTAGAATCATTTTACGATACCTTAGGACCTCGGGTCTTCTAAGAGATTGTGTAGTATTGCACGCAAATCTGCATCCAACAGTAGAGCAGGCCTCTTCTTGATATGCGTAGCCTTCAGCGTCAAAAAGCCTTAATGCGGATACCAAGTACGACGAAGCAGCTGCTCTTTGATCAACAAGCTCTCTTAACCTACCTGCTTTAATAAAATCATGAATTTTGGAATTTTCGTTTGCAAGGATGGTTAAATTCCTTTCCTTCATATTTTCATCATAAACTATGTTTCCCTCTGGAATTGATAAAATTTTATTTGTTCCTGATACTCTGACAACCGAATCGTCAAAGATGTCAATTCCCATGTATGATAACATTGGTATGGAACTCGGATCAGCGATACCTAACATGCATATCAGCACATTGTACCCTGCCCTTGACCTAATATCAATTATAGTTTTTACAAGCTTTCTCGCATCTTTTCTCAATTCATATGCATTTGATATTACCAATACCTCAGTTTCTTCGGGAATAACAACATCATCCGCATATGGGATTCTTAGTACAGTAACAAAATCAAAGGTTTTCACTGGCTCAACGATGTTAGATGATTCGGGTATCATAATATCTGTATCAAGGTCAATCTCTCGTCCCATAATGTACAGCTTTCTTTTTCTATCACAAATCTGGATATAGATAGGTTCATCACATTTTGTCATTGAGACCTTCATGATGTAAGGTGTGGAAACAAGTTGTTTCTCTCTTTTGTACTTACATATTCTCCCCCTTTGTGAGCGAGCTATAACATCGAGCATGGATGCGCCATATTTTCAGTATATTAAAATATCAGTCATGTCCCGCAGCATGCGACAGTTTAAGTTATAAAAAACGTAGTATTCTCTATGAGCGGTGAAATAAGTTTCCTCGGAAGGGATGTTGTTTCGATGAGAGATTTCACAAGAAAAGATGTCGAATTTATCATGGATGTTTCAGAGGCCATGATGCCATATGCCAAGGGAGAGAAAACTAAACGTCTGCTTGGCGGGAAGATCCTTGGAAATTTATTCTTTGAACCATCCACGAGAACAAGACTTTCATTTGAGAGTGCAGCATACAGGTTGGGGGTAGACGTCATAGATGTTTTACAGGCATCTATGACTTCCATTGCTAAAGGAGAAACACTTGTAGATACCATTCGTATGGTTGACTCGTACTGCGATGCAATTGTTTTGAGACATCCTCATGATGGAGCTTCAAGACTCGCAGCAAATGTTTCCAAAAATCCTGTTATTAATGCAGGTGATGGAACTGGTTCACATCCTACACAAACTCTTCTGGATCTTTTTACAATGAGAAGGTTAAAAGGCTCAATTGATGGACTTAACATTGCTCTCGTTGGAGACCTTAAGTATGGAAGAACAGTTCATTCTCTTTCAGACGCCCTCACAATGTTTGGTGCGAAGCTTACGTTTGTCGCGCCTGAATCCCTTCAAATGCCAGAAGATATCATAACAGGTCTAAAAAGAAAGGGATGTAAGCCAATTCAGACTGCGTTACTTGATGATGTAATTGAAGATTCCGATATACTTTATATTACACGTATTCAAAGGGAAAGGTTTCCAGACCCAGCAGAATATCAAAAAGTAGCAGGAACGTATAGAATTAACAATGAAACACTTCGACAAGCTAAAAAAGATCTTGTAATAATGCATCCTCTTCCAAGAGTGGACGAGATAGCACCCGAAGTGGATATAACGCAACATGCAAGGTATTTCGAGCAGGCGTTCAATGGAATCCCTGTAAGAATGGCCCTACTGTGCCTGATTCTCGGAGGCGAAATATGACGGCGGGAGAGTACAAGATAGCACCTATTAGAAACGGAACAGTTATCGATCACATTAAGCCTGGGCAAGCGCTTAATGTTCTAAAAATTCTAGGTATAAATGAAAACACTATAGATTCATCGGTTGTTCTCGCAATGAATGTTTTTTCTAAAAAAGGAACAGGGAGGAAGGATATTGTTAAGGTTGAAGATAAGGAATTGTGTCCAACAATGGTAAACAAAATTGCTCTTATTTCACCTGATGCGAATATTGTGATTATTAGAGATTACTACACCGCTGAGAAGTATAAGGTTCATGTTGACGACCATATCAAAGGGCTAGCGAGATGTGGCAATCCGAACTGTATCACTAATGTTGGTGAGCCAGTCGATCCAGAGTTCGATGTTATTAGCCGTGATCCACCAGTGCTTAGATGCATGTACTGTGAGAGGTATTTGACTGACATTACCAATAACTTGCTCTGATTACATGAGATTAATTGTAACGGTAGGTATGCCTGGTTCTGGGAAGGAGGAATTCCTGACTGCAGTAAAAGAATTGGGACATCAATCTATTAGAATGGGGGATGTAGTCAGAGAATTCTACACTGAAAGAAATTTAGAGGACAATAGCTTGTCCATAAGCCAGTTTGCTGATATCGAAAGAAAGAGACATGGATTTGATATTTGGGCAAGACGCACAGTGGAAAAGATATCAGAGCTTACTTTAATGATTGACGGCTGCCGAAGTATGGATGAGATAGAAGTGTATAGAAAAGTGACTGGCGATGTCAGGATTATCGGTATATTGGCTTCTCCTAAGACTCGATATAAGAGACTTGTTGCCCGAGCTCGTGATGATGCTCCCAAGGACATCTATGAATTTCAGACGCGGGATCGCAGAGAAATAAATTGGGGTCTTGCCGAAGCGCTAGTGCTGGCTGATCATGTCATTGTTAATGAGTCATCACTCGGTGATTTTAAGGATAATGTCGAGAAAACGATAAAAGAGGTTTTGAGATGAATTTTACAGTCACTAGGCTCTGTGGAGGAAAAGCACTTATGGTTATTCCCAGAGAGGATGTCGATATTGATCTCGAACATGCTCCTGACACACTAGGCGAAGAGTTTGTTGTTAAAAACGATTACGAAGGATTGATGCTTGTCTTGAATTGGAAAGATATGGACGTTACATTGTACCCACAAGGAAAAATTATGTTTTATCCTATTGATGACAAGAATCTGGCTATAGAGTATGCAATATCGATTTTTAACAAGATTCATGATTGTCAGATTGAGGATAGCGTAAACAAGAACTAGGCAGGTTATTGTATTCCGATTTTATTCTATCGAATTAATTTTTGTTTGGGTAAAGTATATATATTATTCAAGTGTCCGCCTTTCTGGTATGACGGTCATAGCGGCGGTGTAACACCCGGTCCCATTCCGAACCCGGCAGTTAAGCCCGCCCGCGTCCCCGCCTGTACTGTGCTGCGCAAGCGCACGGGAACGTGGGGTCGCTGTCAGCCTCCTTTTGCTTGCTATGGTGCGCGAGTAGCGTTGATTATGGTTCGTATTTGGGTGATTGATAGAAATTTCTCCTCGATTATTTCTGCATATTTTGTGTTTGGCAAAATGTAATCGAAACTATATTATACGAGAAAAATACAACTAGAGACATACTGGAATTGGCCCTTAAAACACCGCCGGCGGATAATATGGACGGAAGAATAGCTAATATGAGCGAATTGTGTGCGGATGACATCTCTGTTGTCGGAGGAAAAGGCGCAAATCTTGGAGAACTTACAAGAGCCGGTTTTCCAGTTCCAGGTGCGTTTTCCATTACAACTCTCGCGTATGATTACTTTGCAAAAATGGGGAATCTTTTCGATAAAGTTCATAGAGAACTGGAGACATACGATAGGACCTCTGATGAAAGTCTTACCGAGACATCCAAAAGAATCAGGGACGTCTTCGAATCGTGTGAAATACCAGTCGACTTGAAGACAGACATTATCGATAGCTATGTCAAACTTTTCAACGGGCGTACAGATGGGTTTGTAGCCGTACGTTCATCAGCCACAGCAGAAGATCTTCCTGATGCAAGTTTTGCCGGGCAACAGGAAACATATCTTAATGTTCATGGGGAGGAAGATCTTCTTAACAAAGTCAGGAAATGCTGGTCGTCCCTTTTTACTGCGAGAGCAATTGTGTACCGTGAAAAGCGGGGGTTCGCACATGAAGAAGTAAAACTTGCAGTTGTTGTTCAGAAAATGGTCAATTCTGAAATGTCTGGAGTAATGTTCACCGTAGATCCAAATAATGGTGCAGAGGAAATTGTTATCGAGGCAGGCTATGGTCTTGGAGAATCCATCGTAGGAGGTGAAATTACACCTGACATGTATGTAATTGATAAGTCTACGATGAATATAAAGAGCAAAAGAATATCTGTTCAAAAGTGGAAATATGTCAAGGATTCCAAGAACGGATGTACCATCAAAGTTACCGTTCCGGATGATAAAAGCGGAATGCAAAAGATTGATGATCGTATAATAGCGGAAATTGCTGAGATTGGAAGGCAGATAGAAATTCATTATGATAGACCTATGGACATGGAGTGGTGTGTAGAAAGTGGCAGGGTCTATATTGTTCAGGCAAGGCCAATGACGGCAGTTGGTGGTGCATCAACTAATGAAGTAGTTGAAAACACTGCAAATGAGGACGTCATTACGAGAGGATTCGGAGCAAGTCCTGGTTTTGCTTCGGGGAAAGTTTGCATTTTTAATACATCAATGAGTCTCGGAGTTATTAAAGAAGGGGACATTCTTGTTACAACAATGACTATGCCGGATATGGTTCCGGCTATGAGTAGAGCTGCTGCCATTGTTACTAATGAAGGTGGAATGACCTGTCACGCGGCGATTGTTTCAAGGGAGTTGGGGACACCTTGTGTTGTTGGAACAACCAACGCAACCTCTCTTCTTAAAAATGGGCAAATTATAACAGTCGATGGCACAAATGGCATAGTTTACAAAAATAAATTGACTCTAAAGAAGCCTGTTGAAGCTGCATCTACACAAGTGGCATGTGTTGAATCTATACCGGTGACGTGCACCCGTATTATGGTCAATATGTCTATCCCAATGAAAGCAGAGGAGGTAGCAGCTCTTCCAGTAGATGGTGTGGGGTTAATGAGATCAGAATTTCTATTCACCAGCTGTATCGGGGAGCATCCTATGTCTATAATTGCAGATGGACGCGCCCAGGAGATGATTGATAAACTTGCAGAGGGCGTTGTCAAAGTCTGTCGTGCATTTTATCCAAGGGAAGTTGTCCTAAGAACGTCTGATTTTAAAACAAATGAGTATCGTGATATGAAAGGCGGTGCTGATTTTGAACCCAATGAAGACAATCCAATGATTGGATGGAGAGGGTGTTCACGATATGTCTCTCCTAATTACAAGGATGCATTCATGTGTGAACTTCGGGCCATTAAGAAAGCTCGGGATGAGATGGGGGCGAAGAACCTAAATATGATGCTTCCGTTTGTCAGGACAATCGAAGAGGTTAAAGAAATTACTGGAATGATGGAGTCTGTTGGGCTTAGGAGAGGTAGGGATCTTAAGTTATATCTCATGGCCGAAGTTCCTGCCAACATACTCCTGGCAGCGGAGTTTTCAAAGTACTGTGATGGGTTTTCGATAGGTTCCAATGATTTGACGCAACTTGTGATGGGTGTGGATAGGGATTCAGATATTCTTGGTCGGATGGGGTACTTTGATGAGAGAAGTACTGCTGTGAAGGCGGCTATTAGGTACCTTATTAAGACTGCACACAGGAGCGGCGTTACTGTTGGTATTTGTGGACAGGCACCGTCGGTTTATCCCGAATTTACAGAATTTCTTGTTAGAGAGGGAATTAACTACATATCTCTTAATCCGGACACTGTCATTAAAACAAAGAGAACGATAGCGACTACTGAACAAAGTATTGTTCTTGAGCGTTTAATAAGTATGAAAGTGGACGATGGGCGAATATAAAGATTTGCCATATCGTTCATCTACACATCGTTAGCAGTATCCTCAAGTCTTTTATTGATGCTACTGGCTTCTTCGTTTGGGAGTGTGACCCGTATGAACGGGTGTTTTGAGCCTTCTACTATCTTAATGTCGTTCAGTGTGTGAACCCCCCACTTTTCGGCAGTTTTTTCGAGGCCGAGGCAGACGTCGAGGTCATCCGGCTCCAGCACTATTGCCTTAGATTTTTTGATACCTAGCCTTATTGCCGCCATTGCTCTATGGTGTCCATCAACGATTAGGTACCCTTTACGTCTTTTAACAACAATGAGGGGTTCGAAGAGACCTTTTTCAATTTCGTACTGTCTTCCAATCAGTTCATCCATGTAGACTTCTTTTTGTGATGGAAGAATCTGCGTCATCGGAATATCCATAGTCATGATCTTGATTTTTATGTCGTTATATGATTCTAAGAATGATTTTATGGACGTAACCTTAGATGGACGAATCTTTTCAATTTGAGAGCGTACAATGTCGATGTTCGATATAATTCCAATAAGCTTTCGATTGTTATCGACAACAGGAAGATTTCTTATACCGTATCTGAACAAAACTCGAGTTGCATCGCTGATTTTCATTGATGGCACTGCGTAGACGACGGTTCCACCTTTCATAACATCGCGCATAGTGGCGTCTGGACGATTAACATATCTGAGTAGTTCCTTCGACGTTACGAATCCTGAAAGATAGCCTCGTTCGGTAACTGGGAAACCGTAAAAATTTGAATGGATGACTTTTTCTATGGCCTCTTTGACTGTCGTATTCAGAGATATGGAGACGACATCTCTGACCATGTAGTTGGCAACTGTATCTTCATCTATCGGACTGGTCACACCGTAGCCACATCGCACATAGGATATATTGTTTACGAAATCGACTATTGTTTAATACTTACAGATAAGAGTTAAATAGTGTTTATTGATACATCGCCGCGTCATGCCCCGGTGGTGTAGCGGCCTATCATGGAGCCCTGTCGAGGCTCCGACACGGATTCAAATTCCGTCCGGGGCGCCGTTTTTGCTGGTGTGATGTTGTCGCTTGCAAATTTGGTGAGGGGGCGAGGGGTGTCTATCTGTACATCGACACTTTTGGGAGCATACTGGGATTTTTGCTTGGTTTACCTAAATTTACATCGATTTTCCTGCTAAATTTTTGGGTTTGTTCTCAGGTACAGGCTTTTTTCACTTTATGGGGCGAGTTTGAATGACAAATTACTCTTCAGATAGATGGTATGAAATATCAAAATAAATGTGGGGCCATTGTATTACAAAAAACTATCTCAATCTATTGCAGGGTGGACACTCGCTTATGGGTTACACTTCAATGTTAGATCGAGTGGATATCTTTAACAGGTGTGTACGTGTACCTAAAGAAAGTTTATGCAGAAAATTTTAAATCTTTTGGAGGTAAGGTCTCAGTTCCCCTTGTAAAAGGATATACGGCAATTACAGGTCCGAATGGGTCCGGAAAATCCAACATAACTGATGCAATCCTATTCGTTCTTGGCTCAAAGAGTTCTAAGGTTATGAGGGCGGGTAAACTAATTGACCTCATAAATAAGGATAATAAAGGAAAAAAAGCCGATTATGCCAAGGTAACTCTCTATTTTGACAACACAGATAGACTTATTTCATGGGATGCTGACGAAGTAAAACTTACAAGAATAATTAAACCATTGTCAAATGGGGACGTGTGTAATTCAACGTTTTATATAAACGATCAAAAGTCCACAATGGCAGAATTTGACTCATTACTTACAAGGGCGAAGATTAGTGCCGATGGCTATAATGTTGTGCAACAGGGGGATATTACTGATATTATCAAAATGAGTGGTACTGAAAGAAGGCATATAATAGATGACATTTCTGGCATCTCAAGTTACGATTCGGATATTTTAAAAGCGGACAATGAAAGAGATGAAGCTCAACGTAGCATATGTGATCTAGAGGTTATCACTGGGGAGTTAAAGAAACGTATTGATGAGCTTGAAGTTGACATGGAGGAAGCCAAAAAGTATATTGAAACAAAAAATAGTCTCGACATTGCGAATTCACAGCTTATTAGAAGACGACTGAGTAACAAAGAGGAGGAATACAGGTGTGTCTATGAGAATGTGAAGAATCTACAAAAGCAAGTAGATGATCTCATTCAAACCAGAGATAGGTGTAATGTCGATATCAAAAGGTTGGATGCAGAAATCAAAGAGAAAGATGCAGAAATTTTAGCGAAAACTGGGCCGGAGTATATAGATCTCAAGGGAAAGATAGATGATGTTAAATTAAAAAAGGCTCTTATTTGTGATACTGTTATTAGGGAGACGAGACAAATAGAACAATACAAAAACTCTATAAACGAGCAAACAAATAAAATTCAGAATTTAGAGGCAAGTCTTGCAGGATGTATTGATTCTTCAGCCGATCTTAAGATAAAAATTGATGAAAAGGAAAACGCTATTGCGGATGCCAAAACTGTTCTTGAGGGCATGAGAAAGGAGATGGATGCTAATGGAGGAGAAAACAGGGTTTTGGAGACAAATCTTGCTACAATTGAGAAAAATATTGATTTAAGAAATATTGATGAACTCAAACTTAATAAGGAGAAGACAGAAGCGGAAATCTTAGAAGATGATACTTCACGTGTAATTGCAGAGTTAGAAACAACGATAGACAACATTGATTTTGAGATTAAAGATAAGAAATGGAACCTTCAGAAAATAAAAAGGGAAACTTATTCCATATTAGATTTTGGTGCGCTTGCTAACAAGATACGTGACCTAAGAATTCAAGAGCTAGATCTAGAAAAACAAGAGCGTACGATTTTGGATAAAATTCACAGAATTAGCCAAGAATGCAATTCCATGACAGTAGAGAAGAACGTAACTGAAAAACTTCTACAGGGGAGTGGTGCTGTTGCAACAGTCTTGAGGATGAGGGATCAAGGCCTATTAAACGGGATACATGGCACTATTGCTGAGTTAGCTACTGTAAGGCCCGAATTTGAAACTGCACTATCGGTGGCAGCAGGTGGAAAAATGCAGGCAATAATTGTGGATGATGACAAAGTTGCGGCTACTGCTATAGAGAAACTAAAACTAACGGGCCATGGAAGGGCAACGTTTCTACCTTTAAATAAAATGGTTGAAGGTAAACCACGTGCAAGGGCTATTACGTCTGTGAAACAGTCTTTGGGCTACGCTCTAGATTTTGTTAGTTTTAAACAAGAATACCGTGCAGCGTTCTGGTATGTATACACTGACACAATTGTTGTAGAGAACATAACCGAAGGAAGACAATTGATGGGTAATGTACGAATAGTTACAAAAAACGGGGAACTTTTTGAATCGTCTGGTGCGATAACTGGAGGTACGATTAAAACCCCGATGATAAAATTTAATTCGACATCCGAATTTAGGCTGAATGAAGCAAAAACACTACTTAAAACATTAAACAGTTCTTTGGGAAGTATAAGATCACAACTTAAGAGTATTCGTGATGATATTCATTCAACTGATAACGATATGAGAAGGGCTGGCATGAATAGCATAGACCTTCAAGGGAAGATCGGAAAAATTGAGGCGAGTATCAAATCTCTCGAGGAAACGAAGATATGTTGTAAAGAGAAGTTAGATGCAAAAAGGGAAAAATATATTAAGGTCAGAGATGAGAAGGCTGAGATCGAGAAAAATCTTATTAAAGTCACCGAAGACCTTAATGATCTTAGAAATCAAAAAATTAGTGTGAAAAACCGTATTCTAGAAATTGGATCTGAAAAAAATCGGCAAAAGATCCAAGACATTATGGGCACTATATGTAATCTTACTGATGAAAAAAATGTACTCGTAAATGCGTTAAATTCGCTCGGTCTAAAAATATCTGAGTATAGTAACACTAAATATTTTCTCTCAAAAAATATATCAGAGCTTCAAACCTATATTGAGAGTGCGAAACGGACAGTAATTAATAGCACAACAGAAGACTCTAGGCTAAAAATCGAGCTAGATGCATTAGGAAGCATTGAGAAAGATATAGAGAAAAGAATTGAACGTCTTCGAGATGAGAAAAACACGTTAGGCAACGTCAGGTCCGAAATGATCAAAAACAGAGATACTGCTATCAATAATATTGAGATAAAGTCTGGAATCAAATCAAATCTCGAGGCTTCGTTATCTGTAATATCCGAGCAGATATCTGACCTTAGAGACAAAGAAACAATAATTAAAACAGATGCTACGGAGTCACTTCCGTCTGAAGAAGTCATAAAAAGAAATATAAAATTCTATGAGTCCACAATGAGAGAGTTAGGTAACGTTAATTTGCGTGCAATTGATGATTATAGCGCTGTTAAAGAAAGGCATGACGTTCTTACGGGAAATATAAATAGACTTAATAAACAAATATCAGATCTTACAAGTTTAGTAGATTCTCTTGAGAGCAAAAAGAAGAGATTATTTTTAGAAACTTATTCCGAGATTGATAAAAATTTCAGGTCGATATATATGGGCCTTTCCGGAGGTGGAGAAGCTTTTATGTCGTTGGATGATGAGAGTAATCCGTTTGAGGGGGGATTGATTATTAATGCCAGACCGAAAAATGGGAAAATGTTATCACTTAATCTTCTTTCTGGGGGCGAGAAATCGCTTACTGCATTAGCCTTCATACTTGCAGTGCAGGAATATAATCCGTCGCCCTTCTACATATTTGATGAGGTGGATATGTTTTTGGATTCTGTTAATTCTGAGACGGTTGCTAAGTATTTAAGAAAAAATTCTATGAAAACGCAATTTATTCAAGTATCTCTAAGAAAGGTTACGTTGGCACTTGCAGACTATCTAATTGGAGTGACAAGACCTCCAAGTGGTATTAGCAAGATTATAATACAACCGAATTTGACTGGCACATCTAAGCAAGAAAAATGTTCGGTGTGAATAATCCGTTAAGAATGATGCATGTGTATCGAGCTAGAGACATGACGACAAATGAGACACTTGAAGAGCACTTATTATTTTATAGATCGTTAATCTATGATGATTCGAGTATTGAAAGAATAGATAAATATCTTAAAATTCTAAATGAAACCTCAGATTGCGAGAAAATGCAAAATCCAATAGATGAGTCTATACGGATGGTGTTTCAACTCGTTATTGAGAAAAATTTTGATCCTTGGGCTATTGACATCAGTCAATTTGCTAATGCGTATTACACGAAGATTAGTAATAACGATTTTGACATCATAATAACAGGAAAATTTATTCTAATGGCCTGGAAGATTCTCAGAATGCAGGCTAATGCGGCTAAAATATTGTATATACATCACGATAAAGACAAGATTAAAGCATCGAAAGAAGTTTTTGTGCCCGAATCATACATTTATATACCAAATAACCCACTGAGAATGGCATGTTCTCGTACAATTAAGAGACCAGTAACAATTGTTGAACTTCTTGAAGCGTTTAATGAAGCGAAAAATGAATTCAAAATATATACGAAGTATACTTCTAATCGAGTTGAATCAAAAAAGTCAGAAATCAGTAATAAAATCCATAGAGAGCTCAGCAAAAATGATGTTGAAGAAATATGGAAACGTATCCAGAAAATTGACCTTGAAGTGTTTTCTATTAACAAATTGTTCACTGATGACATCGACAATAACATCACTATATTCATTTCGGTACTTCAGCTAGCAAGAGATGGAAGACTTTCTGTATGGCAGGATGGAATTCCCTATGGGGATATAATTCTTAAAGTGAAAACTGGTCAGATTTCAGAGGATAACAACACAGAAAAATACAATTTCAAGGAGGAGTGTTGATGTGTCTCCAAAAAGTATAGTTGAGGCCGTACTTTTTTACGCATCAGAAGCGGTTTCAGCAGCTGAAATTGCAAAGGAAATAGATCTAACAAGGGAAGAAGTTGAAGCTTCTATAGCCGCGCTTCTTATCGATTACAATGAAAAACACTCCGCTATAACTATCGTTAAAATAGGAACGAAGTATCGCATGCAACTGCGAGAGGAATATAGACATATCATAGAAAAGTTTTCTAAAACAGAATTTTCTCATAAAAAAACAAAAATTATCGCGACAATAGCTTATAATCAACCTATCATGCAATCGGAACTTGTCAAAAAATTCGGTATGGGGATATATGGAGACATCCACGAACTCGTAAATGTGGGATTTATTGATAGAAAACAGATGGGAACATCATTTCAGCTCACGACCACTAAAAAATTTTCAGAATATTTTGGAATTGAAAGTATGAAGAGAGAGGATATTAGAAAGTGGATTGAAAGCAACGAAAAGAAGTATTCTCAAACGTAATTTTGGAATTCTTTGGGAAGAATACAATTATTCCATTATTTTGGAAAAATTTTATATAATATTATAGAATGGATCGCTGTCGATTGTCATGGTTATGCCGCTTATTCTGTTAGAAAAATCGATCGACAGGCGTGTTTCTCTTCTTCTCAAGGATGGGAAGATTCTAGAAGGAAAGCTTACTGGGTTCGATGAGTATATGAATATGGTTCTTGAGGAAACAGTGGAGCACACTGTAACAGCAGAAGAGAGACGTCTTGGTACGGTCGTTCTCCGCGGTAATAATGTCGTAAGTATCGCGCCTATGTGAGAGGCCTCGGTTACGGCAATTATAATGTTAGGGAGATTTGAGTAGTCGTGCTAAGCGTGAGCCGTGGATGCTGCAAATGGATATTACAATAATCTTGGGTAGTATGGTCTGTAATCCAGATTACGAAGGCTTAGAAGAAGTTGCTCTGTGAGTGAAGGACGTACTTGTTAGTTTTTTGCCATACACTGCCATAGCTTCTTTTATATATCTAGCTGCAAGAATCGATGTAATACCTGCTGGATCTGCTGGAGGGCATACTTCCATTACATCAAACCCAATAAGGCGGTCCCCCACCATATCGATAGCTTTTTTCACGTCTATGGGGTGTAGCCCAAATGGCTCTGGTGTTCCGGTTCCAGGAGCGAAGGCAGGATCGACGCAATCAATATCGACAGTAACGTAAACGTACTCACTTTTCACGGAATCCAAGGCTTGTTTAACAGCCCACTCGATTCCTCTTTCATAAATCTGATAAGCATCTATGTATGGTACTATCTCTTCCGCATCGAGTTCTTCCTCTGATATAGAGCGCACTCCTAAAACGAAGACATTATCGATTCCCAGGTGTTCGGCGGCTCGTCTTGTAACGCAAGCATGGCTGTTCCTAACACCCATATATTCTTCCCTAGAATCGAGGTGCGCATCAAGAGAAATCAAAGCAATGCTTTTATTTTTAAAGCATTGAATGATAGGTATGTTCCCTGAGTGGTCTCCACCCATAGCAATTGTAAATTTTCCGTCTTTAATAGCCGGTCCAACAGCAAATTTTACTTCATCGATCATGTCATCGGGAAGAACCTGATCACTACAGTCACCATAATCATAAACAGCTAATTTTTTTTGGTTGTGTCCATGCTCAAAATGCGTCTGCTCAAAGTTATATGAAGAGCGTCTTATTGCATTTGGGCCTTCTCTTGCACCAGACCTAAAACAGGCCGTGCGATCGTAAGGTATTCCGTAAATGCATATATCAGCTTCGTTGTATCCGGATTCTGCGTCTGCAAAAGACGTCCCGTAGGACATTTTGTAACCTCATAGAAGTTTCATTCTGTCCATTGCAACGATGTATAAAATCTCGGCACCGGGCTCAAGAGAGCATTCATGATCTTCATTGATCTCCATCGTTACTGTCTCATTTGTTTCAATATCAAGAAGTGAAATTTCATTGCCATTTGTGTAGAGAACTTGCCCTTTTCTCTTGTCTATTACCGGAACTTGACATTTTGTACTAACTGGGCCAACGAGGGATTTTTTTGCACCAGTGAAAATGCTAGTTGCAACAATGTTTGCTTTCGCAGATCCATGTTTACCTGGTTTAGATGTATCAATTGAAATAATCTTGCAAGGCTCATCATCGATGTTTACGTACCTGCCAACTTTTAGCTCTCTAATCTCTCTAGTTTCCCAATCAGCCATATCAATTCCTTCTTAAAAGCGCGCCTAAGTTTTACGATAAATTCTTAGAGAATTTTCTAAATTCAAACTGTAAATCCTAACTTGCACGCACATGCCACTCGGGCACGCATCTTTGAAACTATATATAATACTTTTAACAAACAAAATTAATCTTTGTCTTTAATTGAGGTTAGTAGTAGAGATATAAAGCTAATAATTATTCCAATAAACATCGAAGAGTAGAGTCCGTTCATAAAATTTGGAATAGTTAACTCCTGAAACCCAACGATGCTTCCTGCACCAAATTTAAATGCTCCGGAAAATACTGCGATCCCAAATGCACTTCCAAAGTATGCGACAAATGATGTTATTGCAGAGCCAGTGTTCCTTAGTTTTTCTGGTGTGTTGTAAATAATACGTGCCCCAACGGGGCCACCAGCAATTCCAAATTGGATTCCCATAAGAATAAGGGCGATAACAAGTGGCCATCTTTCTGAGTTTTCTTTAACTGTAAGCATTAAAATCATTTCCATTAACATGACGACGCAGCCTATAAAGGTAAAAAGTCTACGTTCGTTGAGTTTGTCTGATATTTTACCAACAAAAATGCACATAGGTAATGTTATGACAGCAGGTATTGATAGATACAATCCACTAATTATTGGATTGAATCCAAACATTTTTTCTGAGTAAAATGGTATAATGTATTGCATACCCATGTAACACGCATTCATAAGAAGACACACAATAATTGCTGCGTTTAGGTTTATACAGTTGAATAAATCAAGGTTAATGATTGGTTCGGTGGTTCTTTTACAGTGTATGATGAACCATACGAATGTTAGAAGGGAAGATATTGTGATGACCGCGATCGAGGTGCTGATTGTATTGGATGGGATGGTCTGAAGGACATATAATCCCAATGTTAAAGAAATTAAGAGGAGAATTGCGCCTACAATATCGAATTTTTCGTTAGATGCCTTGTCCTTAGGAATTGTGTATAGTGCTATGAATGTCAATATAATCCCAATTGGGACGTTTATAATAAATGTCCAATGCCACGATTGCATGCTAGTCAGTACACCTCCGATTGCAGGTCCGGCGGCGAATCCAGATGCAGAACCAAGAACGACTACTGACACAGCAAAATTCAGTATTTTCATTGGAAGGTGGATAACACATAACATGAGTGCCGATGATGCGAGCATGGACGCCCCTATTGCTTGGATTGATCTGGAAATGATCAGCATGGTGAAGTTTAAGGACAATCCACAGAACAATGAACCAGTAGTGAATATTATGAGACCGGAGACAAAGACTTTTTTAATATGGCCCATGTCGGATAGCTTTCCAAAAATAAACATAAACCCTGCAACTAGAAGAAAGTAAACAGTAGATATCCACGAAACAGTGCTTGTGTCAACACCAAAATCTGTGCTTATAGACGGTAGAATTATACTCACTATTGAACCGTCGAGACCGTCGACGAATGTTGCTACTGCCACCATGAGAAGGAGCAATGTCTTTTTCTTTTCGCTCATCATAGACTACTATTTGACCTCATATCCTTTGTTTTTAATTTCAAAGCTACGGGTTGAAGGGACTTTTATACCATTTATTTGTAAATGACGGTGTAATAGGTATTTAGGGAGTGGTAAAATCGCATATAATGACTGGGAATGGTATATTGAATGGATGCCACAAGCTAGATAGCCGATATTGGAGGTACTAGATTAGTAAATGGGTTTATATGCGAGAAGAACACCGTCACCAAGGACATTTGAGCCCTCGAATTGGAGATTGAGTCCGTTCTTTTTTACCCACCCTAGACCGTCAACTGGTGTAGGGGAGTTTTTTCCACCAATGATGATATTCCCAACAAAAATGGTGTACTTGTCAACAATACCTGCCCTAAAAAATGAAGATATTGTCTCTCCTCCACCCTCAACAAGAATGCTCTTAATTCCAAGGTCAAACAGTTTTTTTACTGCCTCTATAATGTTGAGTTCGTTATCGCATCTAATAACTTTCGCGTTTTTCCATGTTCTTTCACAATTATGATTCGTAATAATTATCGTCGGTGCCAGTTCATTTAATACCAGTGCAGAATCAGGTGTTCTACCATGTGGGTCGATAACAATTCTTGTGGGATTTTTATTATAAGTAACACCTTTAACTGTAAGGTGCGGATTGTCTGCGATGACCGTTCCAACACCGACTAGTATGGAGTCGTACTCTTTTCGAAGAAGCCCTACCCTTTGTTTATCTTCCTGAGAAGATATCTCAACTTGCGTTCTGTCAGATCCAGCAATTTTTCCATCCGCTGACATAGCACAGTTGACGTGTATAAATGGTCTCATATTATCGCCTACAATCCTAGGTATTGCTTACTGCTGTCCTAAAATAAAATTTTTGAATATACCTCTGCTGTGTTCTCGTCTTTTATACTGTAATTGTTGCATGTGTCCTTCTTCTGTGTAAAGTCAACCGATTGAGTGATAATAAGAGATCACCAATATGTATGCACTATTTTGATACTATATTCACGCATTTATCTTCATTCAGGTATCTTCGAATGGCACACACTTGTCATTGCTTGAAGTATAAGTGCGAATGCCGGGATTCGAACCCGAGCCAGATGCTTGGGAAGCATCCGTCCTACCCCTAGACTACATTCGCATCAATGGGAGTAGGTGCGAGCAGTGCAAATCCTTGCTGCTAGCAACGTATTCCCATACCGCGCGGCAGGGCATGTGTTATGATAGATATTAATATTGTTTCAATATAACAACACGTGTTGCTTGGGCTCGTGGTCTAGGGGTTATGACGTCGTCCTTACAAGGCGAAGGTCGC
>JAKSHT010000050.1 GCA_024399215.1 archaeon
ACCATGACTTCCCAATATCTCATTCTTCCAAACAGGATTCCGAGAGCGGCTACCATTACTTCGGAGCGAGATACATGGACCACGAGCTGATGACCATGTGGCTGAGCGTAGACCCGATGATGGACAAATATCCGAGTATTAGTCCCTATGCTTACTGTATATGGAGTCCAATCAGGTTGGTGGACTCTGACGGAGAAGAAGTGGAGTATGCGAGTTTTTCTGACAGAATTATTGTTGCTGTCGAGAGGGTGTTTGGGAGTGAATTTAGGATAAGATTTTACGATCTTAAAAAATCGTCTGAAACATATGTTTTCAAAGGATATTTTAATCGAGAGAAAAAAGGGGGAGAAGTAACAACTAATGGAGAAAAAATCTTCATCAATTACAATAAAGCCTACAAAAAAGACCAAGGTACTGGCAGGTTGGCGCATCTTAGACACGAAACCGAACATGCTGTTCAGTTTGAATATGGTGAGGTTGGATTTGACAAAGGGTCAAGTAGCACATGGGAGTGTTCAACCATCAATTTCGACATAACAGATGAAACAAAAGCAAGAGATTTTGGGTACAGCATAGGACCGCTCGGGCTATTACAATCGTCTAAACACGAAAGAACCTTTCGGGATGACTGGCTGAATCCTGATATACCTTTTAATGAGGAAATAGCACATCTGCAAAGAACCTATTGCTTGGAGCCTAAGGCTATCAGTAACAGCAATAATCAGAGAATCAAAAATGAGTCGCAATACATGTTGCCGTATAGAGAAAGGGATGAGAGATATGATAAATAGAATATTACTAAGTGTTGTTTTTATTTGTACATTCAGCACTTTTTATGCGCAAGATTCCCTAAGGTGTTATGACATTAATCCCATGTCACCATATTATACTTTTATCTGTGAGAATGACACAATGAAGTGTTTTGTCTCATTACAAGACCGACAAGCGGTATTTCTGTGTAGTCAAATTGAAAAGGACTACTATCTACTTCAATTGGCTGATACTGCGACTATGTCACTTCATTTACGACGGCAATGGAACCCTCTACGCCCATTTTGGAACACATGCATCTGGGGAGGTAAAGTCAGATATACCCCAATTGGTAGTTGCGAATTCTGCGATAGAGATAAATCGGTTTCTTTCCAATTAAGACATAGCGCGTACCAAGGTCCTCGAATAGTTATGAAAACAAATAGCGACCCCTTTTACCGTTTTGCTCGATTCCTATTGGGGATGGGCGAACTATAACAATATACATGCCTCGAAGATAATGTAGTATTGCTTTGTGAATCGCTCATCGTCAACATATCTTCCAACCACCACCAACCCTACATCAATCGGCGTTGAAATCAGTGGTATGGCCATTCTCAAAAGAAATGGGGTAACAGCACCAAGGATCACTATAAATGTTATGAATCCGTAAAAAATAGTAAATTGTGGGATGCAACCACTCTTGATTTCAAGGAACGCACAAATGAAAAGTTTGAATTTTATCATAGAAAGGAAGCCCTGTGAGAAAAAAAAACATATAACTGAATGTTTCTACCATATGAATGTATTATTCAAAATATCACTATTGTTTTGTGCACTTCTGAGCCCTTCTATAATTAGATCACAAACGTCATGCGTAAGAGACTCTTCCAAAAATCTTAAGGATCATCCTTGGGCAGAAACATTTGACTCAATTGTTATTGAATTCCATAGGCCTGGGATTACCAACACCTACAAAGGTGTCGATTTGGCCATCCGGCAAGACAATTGTATCGCCATTACACGAAAAGGAGAACGGCATCGCGCTATTGGTAATTCCAAAGGCTGGATGGATACTACTTATTTTGTCAATGAGATACATAACCCTGCCCTATACGATGAATTCTTGGGGTTGATAGTCCAGTTGTTTATTTCTCGAACAGTTTCTATTTATGAAAAGATTGAGGAAAGATTGGATGGAGATGGCGTCTCCGGCGATATGATATTCCCTATTGTTTTGTTTTCACATGGCCGTCCAGTGTGGAAATATATGGTAACGATTTACGATAAGGATGATTATTCCTGTTATTGTTACTACAGTGACGAGTTCAAGAGGTTTCTCATCATATTCGAATCTTTGATTGGAATTGAGGGATGTATCTCAGATAATTTGTTGTAGAATTATTGTCTAAAAACCCGTTGGCGGAATTAAATAAGATTAGGTAACCTCAAAAAATTAGTAAAAGTCAAAAAGTCCCCCACTTTTTGCGAAGTGCGACACTATACTCCGTCCCTCAGATATCTTAATAAAATCCTGATAAAATCTTGAGAGAATACATCATCAGTTATCAATTTTTAAACATTTTGCTGCGCATTCTCTCTTTGCACGCAAAGAATTGAGACTGAAAGAAATTATCAGAAATTAATCAGAAATCATTGTCGAGTAAAAATTTCTGGAACATTTCTGATAATTTCTTTTAGTACTAAGCTGAACTTGTTCAGCGAGGCAACATCAGTAATCAATAATTACTCATCTCATTTTTTTGCCTTCGGCTGAACGTGAATTATCGTAAATGTAACGTAAATTTTCATG
>JAKSHT010000051.1 GCA_024399215.1 archaeon
ATGATGCAGAAAGATGTGATCAGGATATAAAAATCGGGTGTGTCGAGGTTTCGCATAATAATAAAAAATGCTTAACTTTGTATCAAATATGATACTTTAAGGTAAAATATGATGAATAATCCGTTTAATTCATATATGATCTATGATTTTTCTGATGAAGACATAATCAAGGAACTGTGTAAAAAAGTAAAGCAGGTTCGTCTTAGCTGTTGTTTCTCACAAAAGGAGCTTGCCGAAAAATGCGGATTGTCCATAATAACAATAAAAAGGATTGAGTCTGGTGTAGTGGAAGACATAACCCTTGGGACTTTACTAAAGATAATGAGAATAAGCGGAATATTAGAAAATATAGTTGAACTTATTCCTGATCTTCCCGAATCACCATATCTTGTAAATCCAAGAACTGGAAAGAAAATTCAAAGGTTTAACAGTAAAAGGAAATCGCTATGAAGTCAGAAAAGATTATAGTAAATGTGAATCTTTGGGGCGCCTGTATTGGAAAGCTTCAGTGGGATTACGACAATCACAGAGCTGTATTTCAATTTTCGGATGAATACTTGAAGCAGGGTTATGACATTTGTCCTATTACGCATTCCAAAAGAAAACCTTTGTCTTCATCCTTTTTTGGTAGTACAGAGAATTTGTACCAAGGTCTGCCGGAGTTTATAGCTGATGCCCTTCCTGACAGGTGGGGTACATCTTTGTTTGACCAATGGCTTACGGATAACAATATCGGTGTCACAGAATCTCTTCCACTTCTCAAACTTTCCTATATCGGCAAAAGGGCAATGGGGGCGTTGGAATTTGAGCCTGAATATAAAAATCAAATGCCTGATGAAACTATTGATATGAGTTCCCTGGCTAATCTTGCCTCTAGGATCTATATTGATAGATCTTCCGCTGTTATATCAAAAAGTGAAAGTCTAACAATGAAAAGACTCATTTATCTTGGTACTTCCGCTGGAGGTATGCGGCCCAAGGCAGTGGTTGCGTATAATTCTGATACAGGGGAGTTTCGTTCCGGCCAGGTGTCTCTTCCAGATGGATTCAAGCATTATATTATTAAGTTTGCCGAGGGAAAAGATTCTGCAACCGCAGAAATAGAAATGGTATATCACGAAATGGCAAAACTGGCAGGTATAAATATGATGCCATGCTTTTTAAAGGCCATTGATGGATGTAATCACTTCGTAACTGAAAGGTTCGACAGAAAGGGCAATGATAAGGTTTTTACCCAAACGCTAGCGGCTATAGCTCCGAAGGCTGACGACTACATGAAAATATTATGGCTTACAAATAGTCTGAAGTTGTCTCAAAACGATAAGGACCAGCTGTTCCTAAGAATGGTGTTTAATTTTGTTGCGGGTATTTCAGATGACCATAACAAGAATTTTTCATTTATGATGGATCGTAATGGATCTTGGCAATTATCGCCCGCATACGATGTGATGTTCTCTGCGAATACTTGGGAGAATCCAACCGCAAACATTCATTGTATGGGCCTAATGGGTAAAAAATCCGCTCTTACCACTCAAGATTTTCTGGATTTCGCTGAAGATTTCGTTGACAGCGCCAAAGAAAAGATTGGTAAGGTTGTTGATGCGGTAAATCATTTTGAGCCACTATGTGAAAAGTATAATGTAGAAAGGGGCATTGTAACCCAAATAAAGAAAGTTTTGGACACGCTTGTTATTTAGAAGTTCGTGTGCCTG
>JAKSHT010000006.1 GCA_024399215.1 archaeon
GAGTTGATTCGAAAACCCATTGTCTGTTTCAATTCTTTGATCTCATTTTGGCTGATCGCATACAACTGCATGATTGAGCATGTTTGTAATGCTATATATTAGAGTATCTTGGCATTGGGTTCGATTGGTTTATCGCTTGACTGGCAGATGCGTATGGAGAATTTAAAGTAAGAAGTGGATCACTAGTCATCGAGGGTTACGGTTGTTGTGTAGATAGTGAATGCATCGCCATGATATTAGCTCCTTTTATTCTCAAGCGCTGATCATTCAGATCTGAGGCTGTTAAAACTTAAGTTGTGTTCTGTTCTGTCACTTGCGTATTTATACACTTCTGGGAACAGTATATTTTGTGGATAACAAATGACAGAAGTCCCTACTCCTGAATTTCTCGCCCCCTCAAAATGTTATGCTTATTTTCATCAATTGGTACCTAAATGGATCAATGGGTGTGACTATGACCGAATAGGAGGAATGATATGGCTGCGATAGCAATACCAGTGAGTAGCACAACGAAGGATTTAATGTCCTGTTCTTCCCGGTGGAAAGCTTCTGGAAGCATGCCACACAGTGCAACATACATGAATGTGCCAGTTGAGAGCGATAGCGATATTCCTGTGATTCCGTCGAATGACATGCCATTAAGAGCAATATTAGATATCACGGCGCTGGTTGGTGTTATCAGTGCAAATACGAAAAGGTAACGAAGGGCACTTTTTTTGTCTCTGTTTGATAACAGAAAGGTGGATGATAATGAAAACGAGTCAATGAATTTGTGGATACACATTCCTACAAGAGCGACAAGTCCTAGCCCTCCGGCTATATAAAAGGCTGATGCCAACATTAATCCGTCGACACATGCATGGATGCCCAATCCGACGAATGCCGAAATAGACATTATGCCGTGATGGTGGTCGTCATATTCTTTTTCGTCATAGTTATGTCCACACGGACATGTTTTTACATGATGGGCTTCCATCATAACTTCCACTGTCATGACAGCAAGGAATCCAAAGAGAATCCATGCCAGAGTCTGAGTTTCTGAAAGTTTGCCCTCGGATTCATGTATGGTCTCTGGAAGAAGTAAGAAGAATAATACGCCAATAAAAATGCCAGCGCTGAGTGCGATGAGTGTATGAATTTGCGCGTCTGATAATGATCTCATATAGGGAACATAGGCCCCCATCATTGAAATAGCAATTATTGCTAGCATACAGGCGATAAACATCAATATTTCTTGCATGCATGTTCCATTATTGGCCGTTATTAATATTTTGTCGATAACTTAGCGAATCATGTCTTGAAGATGTTAGCGGCAGGTGTTATAGATTGATTTGATGATTCGTGTGGCTGAGGAGAATTTAAGGTGTGTTGCCCGTGGCTAAAGAAATTGTTTAGACATGGTCTATTGCTAAATGCATAATATCGCGAAGTTTGGCTGGCGAGTCTGGTGTAGACAGGTGGCTAATTAAACATGGTGAATGACGAAGATGTGTTTGATGATAGGAGTGATGATGATTTTCGAGGCGTTTCGACACTGATAAAGTACTGTCGCACCCTATTCAAAATGGTAGAATAACAGTCGGCCTTGTGGACGAATTGTTTTGTTTTAGATCTCTCATGTTGTTGACTAAAGAGGAACAGAGATTCGCATATCTGTGTGATATCCTATCTACATTTGACTTTTGCCTATCCGTCGTTTTATATTCTCTTTCATAATCTGGCATCTATGGATCTCAAAGATACGCTGCTTGTGCTGACAGTTATTTTTGTGTTGATTAAAATTGCAGCTGCATTATTCGACAGATTTGGAATTCCTGGACTTGTTGGTGAAATTCTTGTTGGAATCTTACTAGCGAGTATAATGGTTGGAGATTATTCCATCGCAGAGTATCTTAAAATCTACAGTGTCAATGGTGGGAAACGTGAGTTTTATCTTATTGACACGCTTGCGAATCTGGGTGTTATATTTCTTCTGTTCTCGATAGGTCTTGAAACGCGGATAAAGGATCTACTTTCGGTTGGTAGAGTTTCGTTATTAGTTGCGGTATCGGGAGTTATTCTCCCGTTCGCTTTGGGATACACATACATTTATTTTCTTGGCGACGGGAACATTTATCACGCTACTTTTATGGGTGCAGCAATGGTTGCAACATCTGTCGGAATTACTGCTCGCGTGATCAAGGATAACAATTTTACAAATACGAAGGAAGCGAGAATTATCATTAGTGCCGATGTTATGGATGATATTTTAGGTATGATTGTTCTGGCAATTGTCACTGGAATGACAAAATCGGATACATTAGATATTGGACATGTTTTTATTGTGACATTTGAGGCGTTGGCATTTGTAGGTGTTATTATGCTGTTGTCTCTGTCTGTAATTCCGAAAATTCGCAAACTATTGGAAAGTCACAAATTTGGAGTGTGTGTGAAAGATAGCTTTATGTCTACTAAATCGACATTAATAATTTCTGTTGCGGTGTGTCTGGGACTGGCTCTTCTTGCAGAAATTATTGGACTGGCTGCGATTATTGGAGCTTTTCTCGCGGGAATACTTTTTTCGGAGTGTTCCAGTGTAGAGAGTCTTCGTAGTAAAATCGAGTCTGTGAATGTGCTTTTGGTGTCGTTTTTCTTTGTATTCGTTGGGCTTCAGATTGATGTGTCTAAAGTGACTCTTGAAATTATCCCTACAGCGCTATTTGTCATTGCTCTTGCTATTATTGGAAAATATGTTGGGTGTGGTTTGGGTGTGAAAATTGGAGATAGGAGTATAGACGGACAGTCAATGAATATAGTTGGTCTTGGAATGATTCCAAGGGGAGAAGTTGGAATTATAGTTGCAACGTTGGGTCTTAATACAGTTGTGAATGGCAGTACGGCGATTTCACCTGAACTCTATACGATTGTGGTTTTGATGTCTGTGGCAACAACAATAATCATACCGCCGATGTTACTGGCAGCATTTAGAAAAAAGTATGGTGTGAGATTGTCATCAAAGTCGTAGATTGCACATCTCCAGAAGTGTAGTTGCCTCATTGGAAAAATATGTTTAGGATCGTTACTGCAACTCCCAAAACTGCTGCAGATATGATGATTGCCTGAGGGCTAATTCTAAGAGATCTGTCCTCTTCAGCTCCTAAATGTCGAGTAGGATTGGTTTGGGACTTTTTATTCTTTCTTGGCATAGGGGCGCATGATAGTGAGTCTGTAAAAAGGTTTGTTGTTCGGTTTTGGGGTTCTGGTTGATTAAAGTTGATTGTTTCACTTCGTTGTCACATCAATAATTTTCAAATGCTTTGGCTGTAGGTTTTGAGATATAAACCTTTTTATATAATGTCCGTAAGACGGAGGGGTTGATTGGTATGCACTGGGCAGATGTTATTGCCGAAAAGGCTGTGGAGGAGAATGAACATCCTGTAATTGCGGCTGGCATTAGTCCAACTGGAATTCTTCACGTTGGAAGTCTTAGAGAGGCAATTACAGGGGAGTCCGTGTGCAGCGTACTCAGAGAACGAGGATATGCTGTTAGGTTAGTCTATCTCGTTGATTCTTTTGATCCTCTTAGAAGGAGATACGAGTTCCTTCCAAAAGAGTTCGAAAAATATGTAGGAATGCCAATTTGTAACATTCCTTGTCCGTGTGGAAAACATGATAACTACGCCGATCATTTTATTCAACCATTATTCGACGTTATAAAACAGATGAAAATGGAATGTGATGTCATTTGGACTCACGAACTTTATGAGAGTGGTAGGTTTGCTGAAACCATTAATCTTTCAATAGAAAAGAGAGTAGAAGTTGCGGATATTTTGCAAGAAGTATCTGGAAGAAATAAGACGTTTGTACCTTACAGCCCGCTTTGTGAGGAGTGCGGACGTTTCTCTAGTCCTATCCTTGAAACGTATAGGTTTCCATATGTTGAGTATGAGTGTGCATGTGGCCATACAGGTAAGGCAAATGTGTGCAAAATGGAGGGAAAACTTCCCTGGAGACTTGAATGGCCAGCTAAATGGAAGATTTTTGGAGTGACAGTGGAGCCATTTGGAAAAGATCATGCCGCAGCTGGAGGTTCATACGATACCGGCAAAGAAATTGTAGAAAAAATTTTTGGGGGAAAGGCACCATATCCTGTACCATATGAATTTGTTCAACTAAAGGGTGTTGGACAAATGCACAAGTCGACAGGATCTCCAATAACAGCATTAGATGCGGTTAAAATTACACCTCCGGAGGTCCTTAATTATCTCTTTTTGAGGGTTAATCCGCATAGGTCGATTGAGTATGATTCCAGGACGGGTGTTTTAGATATCTCTGATGAGTATGACAGAATGGAGACTCTATATTTTGATGGAAATTTTACGGAAGCTGAAGAAAATCAGGTACGTGCGTACGAAATTTCACAGCGTAATGATGTATCTGTCGTTAAACCTCTGCAAGTCTCGTATAGACACCTTGCGAATGTTGTTCAGGTAGCAGAGGATTTGGAAGGTGTTCTAGATATTATTAAGCGTACCAAGAATGTGTATATTGACAGTGTGAACGCTAGTAAACTTAGACTTAAGTGTGATTGTATCAAATACTGGCTTGAAAAATTTGCTCCTGATATAGTCAAATTTTCTATTTGTAAGACTATACCTGTGCTAGAATTTTCGGCAGGTGATAAAGCGCTATTTGATAGTTTAGTTACAAAGTTTATGTCCATAGATTGGAGGGCAGATGAAATCAATGAGGGAATTTTAGAGTCATCGAAAGAAAATCGTCTTAGTCTCAAAAACAGTTTTCAGGTGTTGTATAGGATTTTTATTGGTAAGTCTTCGGGCCCTAGAATTGGAACGTTCCTTGAGTCTATGGATAGAAACTTTGTAGTCGAAAGACTCAAGGAAGCCATGGCTATGTGCCGGGAGTTCTAGTGGGTTCTGATTGAGGTACTAAGTGCTGGATCTGATGGAAATGATGAGACGACACTTTTATATCTTTTAGTCCCGTTTGGGTGGCGGGATTTGATCTGTCTATGGATACAGAGATACGTTGGCATGGAAGGGGCGGACAAGGAGTTGTCACCGCCAGCGAGATTCTTGCCGGGGCGGTTATAGAGGAAAATAAGTACGTTAAGGCGTTTCCAGAATTCGGACCGGAAAGAATGGGTGCACCTATTAGGGCGTTTACTAGAATTTCGGATGAACCAATCAGAGTACACACACAGATCTACGAACCAGATGTAGTGGTTGTCATTGACGGGACGTTGATCGGGAAGGTGGATGTTGCAAGAGGGCTTAAAAAAGACGGAATTATTCTCGCGAATTACCCTGGATCTCCAGAGGATCTTCAGAAATCTCTGGGGACTGACGCAGAGTGTCATACCCTAAATGCGACGAAGATTTCTATAGAGGAAATTGGAAGGCCTGTAGCTAACACAGCGATGTTAGGGGCGTTGGTCAAGCTGCGAAATGTTGTTTCTTATGATGTACTGGAGTCTCAAATTACAAAGAGATTCTCCGGAAAACTGAGTGAGAAGGTTATTAAAGCCAACGTTTCAGCACTCAAAAGAGCGTTTAATGAGGTGGTTTAATGAATCGTAAAGATATGATCATAGGATCTCGTGTAACGGGAGGCTCTGCAGAGAAGTTTGAAACGGGGGATTGGAGGTCTCTCACACCCACCATAGACACGGATTCATGTATTAGCTGCATGACGTGTTGGATTTATTGTCCAGATGACTGTATCGTTGTTGAAGATGGCAAGGTAACAGGAATTAAGCTTGCATATTGTAAAGGATGCGGCATCTGCGCTAAAATGTGCCCTAAGAGTGTTATTTCTATGGAGTGAGTAGCATGGAAGATCTAGCAATTAATGGAGACAGTGCAGTTGCACTTGCATGGAAGCAAATTGACCCAGACGTGTGTGCAGCATATCCAATCACACCACAAACGATTATTGTCGAGAAATTTTCCGATTATGTAGCAGATGGAATGGTTGGGACGGAGTTTGTTTGTGTGGAGTCTGAACATTCGGCGCTTACTGTCTGCACTGCGTCTTGCGCTGCGGGAGCGAGAACATTTACTGCGACGTCTTCACAAGGTCTAGCCTATATGTGGGAAATGTTGCCGATAGCATCTGCAATGCGGGTCCCACTGGTTATGGCCGTAGCCAATAGGGCTGTTAGTGGACCTATAAACATTCATAACGATCATGGAGACGTTATGTCTGCGAGAGACACAGGATGGATTCAGATATTTGCTGAAAATGTCCAGGAGGCGTATGATAATTCCATAATAGCGCCGAGAATCGCGGAACATCCTGATGTTCAGTTGCCGATAATGACCAATCTTGATGGATTTATTCTAACTCATGCCATTGAAAGGATAACGCCTCTTGATGATGAAGTTGTCAAAAAGTTCGTAGGGGAGTTTAAGCCATTTATGCCATTGCTTGACTATAAGAATCCAGTGTCACAAGGTTTGATGGATGGCCCGGAGTTCTATTATGAGCATAAGTATCAGCTTGTGGAGGCCATGGATAAAGCGTTTGGCGTAATTGAGGATGTCTTTGATAAATTTGCGGATGTTTCAGGAAGAAGGTACAATATTGTGGAGAACTACATGTGTGATGACGCAGATTATGTTGCGGTCATCCTTGGCTCGTCGTTTGGGACAATGAAAGAGGCAGTTGACCAGCTCCGTAAGAAGGGAGTAAAAGTAGGAGTTTGCATGCCTCGCATTTTTAGACCATGGCCTGCTAAACAGCTTGCGGAAATACTAGATGGGAAAAAAGGTGTTGCGGTTATGGACAAGCATCTTTCAGTTGGGACGTATGGCCCAATGTTTTCAGATGTTACGTCGACTCTGGTGGAGTGTAAGAATACTCCGAAAGCATACAACTTTGTTTATGGACTTGGTGGGAGAGACGTAAAAATTTCGGAGTACATGAGTGTATTTGAAGACATTATGAATGGAAGAGCGAAAGCAGTCAACTACCTGGGAGTGAGAGAATGAGTGCGTTGTCTATCAAGGAGCTAGTGCAAACACCAGTTAAGCTTACGTCCGGTCACAGACTTTGTGCGGGATGTGCAGAGAGTATAATCGCGAGACAGATTCTGATGGCAACCGATAAGCCGATTGTTGCGTCTAGCGCAACTGGTTGTTTTGAAGTTTCTACCACTATTTATCCGTTCTCGGCGTGGAAGATACCATGGATACACACAGCGTTTGCTAACGCTGCCGCTACGGCTTCTGGAGTTGAGGCAGCTTATCAGGGACTTAGAAAGAAGGGAAAGATCAAAGAAGAGATCAGATTTGTAGCATTTGGAGGAGATGGGGGCACATACGACATCGGGTTCCAAGCACTTTCAGGAATGGCTGAAAGAGGTCAGCAGGTTATGTATGTCTGCTTTAATAACGAGGCATATATGAATACTGGAATTCAAAGATCTGGCGCAACTGGATTTGGGGCATCTACGACTACGTCTCCAGCCGGAAGTGTTGTTCAGGGTAAGACTGAGTATCCAAAGGACTTAACGATGATCCTCGCAGCGCATGACATCCCGTATGTGGCACAGGTTTCACCTCATAATTGGAGAGACCTTATTACAAAGTGTAGGAAGGGTTTCGAATGTGGGGGGCCTGCGTTTATCAATGCTGTTTCCCCATGTTCTAGAGGATGGAGATTTGCACCGGAGAATACGGTCAATATGGCAAAACTTGCAGTTGAAACGTGTGTGTGGCCTCTCTACGAATGCGAAAATGGTAAGTATAGCATTACTGCAGAGTCGAAGAAGATTGCGGACGGTGTACAGGAGAAAAAACCGATAACTGAGTGGTTTAAGGCACAGGGTCGGTATAAGCACATGCTCAAACCAGAAAATGTAAAACTTGTGGAGCAGTGCCAGGCCGATATTGATCGTAGATGGAACACTCTTATCAGATTGTCAAAAATTTAAATGGGGCTTTAATGCCCCTATTTTTTTATGTGCGGTTCTAGGCCTACTTGGATGGTATGGATTCGATTTGGCGTGCTGTAGTGTTATTTGTCCTGTGTACATTGAATGGGGCGCCTGTCGTGTTGAACTGGCAATTAGTTAGCTCTTTTATGAGTGGATAAGACGACTTGTGGAGCCCTGCATTGTAAAAAGTACTTTGAGGTGGAGAAGTTAATTCGTCTAGATCCTAGCTGAGTGGAAGTATGAGGCCTTTACAAAAGTACTTGTGATTATTACAGAATGTGACGATCTTTCTGAAAACTACGTAGGTATCGTTATGCGCGGGATTTATAACATTGGATTTAGTGTTATACGTTAAGTTGTGATGGATGGCAAATAGTTTATATTGTTTAGTCTTCTGAAATCGCTGTGGGTAGTATATCAGTTGGGGAACCAGTTAAAGCTGGATGGCGAAATATATTCAGGCCTTGGAGTCTTCATGGAGCGATAGTTCCTGCACTAATAGGCGGAATGCTTGCATTCGATGTTGATTTTAGTATTTCCAAATTGTTGTTGTTTGTTTTAGCACTTGTAGCCTGTGGATTATTTCAATCAATTGCGAACATTTTTAATACGTATGGTGATTTTGTTAAGGGGGCAGATACACTAGAGAACGAAGCCCGTTCTCCAGAGCTTGTGTCGGGCATTATGACAACGAAACAGGTTTTGTCTGCTGGAATTTCTTGTATCGTCGCTCTGTGCGTTATAGGGTCTATCTTTCTGTGGTACTGGAAGGATAATTTATTTGCATTATGTGTTATAATCGCGTATGGAGCTATAGGGATTTTTAGTTCGACAATGTACACTGTCGGAGTTTCGTATAAATATCATGGATTTGGCCAGATAATGGTTTTTATCATGTTTGGTTTTTTGATGCCGTCAGGCGTGTATTTTTTTCTGACAGGTCAAATGTTTACATGGCAGCATATTTTGATTTGCTTGCCAAATGCACTTATTATTACAGGTGTCCTTGCTGGAAATGAGATGCGTGATTATTATGAGGATAAGAAATCAAAGATAAAAACCCTTAGTGGATGTATGTCCTATGAGCATGGGATGGCGTTGTACTTGTATGAAAGTCTTGTACCGTTTATAATATTGTTTGGATTGGTTATTGGAGGTGTTGTGCCATTATTGTGTTCAATTGGATTTATCGCGTTGTATGATGAGTATTTATTATATGCGAATAGCAAGGAAGCTCCTTTTGACAATCACGCTAGTTTTATGTTGGTGCCGATTTGTTTCAGGTTAAATTGGCACTTTGGCATACTTCTTGTTTTGGGATATACTGCGAGTAGATTTGTAGGATGTTGACATACAATGGTCGAGATTGGATCCAAAAAAGGCAATCAGTTCGAAGGAAAAGAAAAGTATGTTAAAGACGTATTTACTGAGATAGCTGATGATTATGACGAAATGAATGATGTTATGTCGTTGCGTATGATTCATAGCTGGCACAAATTTATGATAAAAAAAGCAGGAGACATTTATGGAAAGAAGTGTCTTGATATTGGAACGGGAACTGGAGAGATCGCATTTCAAATTGCTAAAGAAGCGGGTCCGTTTTCAACAATTATTGCTGTAGATATTACGCCTCACATGCTTGAGGTAGCGAAAAAAAAAGAGACAAGATTAAATCTTCCAGTAAAGATTGATTGGCGTATAGGGGATGCATTGAAGCTGGATATTCCGGATAATTCTATTGATTTGGTTACTTCAGGTTACATGCTTAGAAATGTCACAGACATTTCTAAGGCTTTATCCGAAATGTATCGAGTTGTTGTTCCAGGAGGGAAAGTTGTAGTTGCAGAACTTTCTAAACCAAAAAACAGGATTCTTCTTCTAGGGTACGACATGTATATGAAAAGAGTCAGAAAGTGTGGACATGATCATGATAGAGGGAAGGTTATCGATGGTAGACAACCTGCGTATGAATGGTTGGAATCGTCTATTGAAGGATTTCCCTATGGAGAAGACATGATAAAGATTTTCGAAGAATCCGGATTCGTGGACACTAAGTGCTATACTAAATCGATGGGAGCAGTTAGTATTTATACGGCGACCAAGCAGTGATTTGTTTGTTTTGTATGGCCGTGTGTGACAAGTGTCTAGTCAGGTTGTATTCTGATTAAGACTTGCACTAACGAATTGGGCTGTTGTTCTATTCGCGAGTGAGATACTTTATGCTGCGTTTTTAAGATAATTAAAGAAAAGAGGGGAACACGTTCCCCTTTCTGATTACACGAGTGTAACTAGAGCATCTACCGCCCAACAACCCTTTCCTTCATCGCCGACTATGACAGGATTGATCTCTAACTCCTTGATTTCGGGGTTTTCGATTGAAATCTGGACAAGCTTTCTTATTGTGTCTTTCACGGCCAATATGTCGGATTTTTTCGTGCCGCGGGCTCCAGACATAAGCTTGTATGCCTTTGTAGATTTGATCATTTCATCAAGGTTTTCTTCTGTCATGGGTGCATGGGCTTGCGAGATCTCCTTTAAAATTTCGATGAATATACCTCCGAGACCGAATGAAATTATGGGCCCATATTGTTGATCACGAATCATGGACAAGATTACTTCTTTACCTGAAACCATCTGTTGGATTGAAATGCCGACAATATTAGCTTTAGGCATCGCTGTCTTGCAAGAAGTCATGATTTTGTTAAAGGCACCCATTGCCTCTGTTTCGTCTTTTACACCGACCATAACACCTCCCACATCCGATTTGTGTTGAATGTCAGGAGAAACAACCTTCATGACAGTTGGATAACCAATTTCATTGCATGCTTTAGCTGCTTTTTCTGCAGAATCTACGATTGCTTCTCCTGGTACTGGGAGGTTATATGCTGCAAAAATTTTTTTACCCTCAGACTCCGTGAGTGTGTTTCTACCTTCTTCTTTTGCATTCTTGATAATTTCTAATACCGTTGATCTGCCACTTTTTGCCGGAGTAGTCATAGGCGTCTTAGGAATTTGCTCACGGACAGTATACCCTCTGAGGAGATCAAGGGCGTGAATAGCTCTGTCAGGTGTTGGATACGTAGGAATGCCGCCTGACCTTGTAATATCAGCTGCTTTCTCGCATTTGATACCTCCAGCCCAGCAAACTGTGAATGGTACCTTGATTTCATCTTTAATTCTGACGAGATTGGTAGCTACAGATTCAAGATCTGCGGTGTCAAGGGGTGATCCCATAACAACGAGGCCTCCTACTGTAGGATCTTCCTGAATGATTTTTATGGTTTTTTCGAAATATTCTGCTTTAGCATCTCCTCTAACGTCTATTGGGTTAGTGACACCCGCAACTGTGGGCACATCGGTCCGAATTTTTTGAATAGTAGTATCTGCGAGTTTAGCTGCCTCTATGTACTTGGCATTGTATGCTGCGTCCGCAGACATGACTCCCAAACCACCCGCATTGGTAACTATTCCGATGCCATTTTTATCCATGTGACTAAACACATGGAATATTCCAAATGCATCATACAATTCGTCTAGGTCTTTTGCTCTTATTATATTGAGTTTTTTGAAAATAACATCATTTACAGCATCTGAGCCTGTAATTGAGCCTGTGTGCGATGATGCGGCCGCGCCTCCGGCGGATGTGGATCCTGCTTTGAAGATAACTATGGGTTTTTTCTGTGGTCGGTTCTCTATCGCCTCGATGAACTCTTTACCATTAGGAATCCCTTCACAGTACATTCCAATGACTTTTGTATTTTCGTCTTCTGATAATGAACTGAAAAATTCTGTTTCTTTGGTGTCACATTTGTTACCAAACGTTATAAATTTTGCAATTCCAACATCGTACTGACATGCCCAATCAAGCATTGAAGAACCAACTGCACCTGATTGGGATAATATAGAAAGACTTCCAGCTTTGGGCATGTTCTTTGCAAAAGTGACGTTGATCTTATTTTTGGGATCCATCATACCGAAGCAATTCGGGCCAAGAATTCTAATGCCGTACTCTTTTGCCTTTAGCACAAGTTGCCTTTCAAGTTCTGCACCTTCTTTGCTGTCTTCCTTAAACCCGGCGGTGAGAATTATCGCATGCCTAATATTCGCCTTGTTGAGGTTGTCCATTTCCGGGACAACGTATGCAGATTTGATTGAAATAACGGCAAGATCTATGGGCTCGCCTACGTCTAGAACTGATTTATAAGCTCTTATACCCTGAATTTCGCCGCCTTTAGGATTAATTGGAAATATTTTGGACTTGTCAAATCCCGCATTAATGAGGTTCCTTACAAGCATTCCACCGATTTTCGTTTGATCGTTGGTCGCTCCTATGATAGCAATTGCCTTTGGTCTGAGAAAGCCCTGCATGAGTTTGAAATTGCATTCTCGACTTATAATGATTATTGGCAACACTAGATGACATATTATTCGGTTGTTTATGTTGCACTGATATTATTATAAGATTTGGTGTTGAGCAGGTAGTTCGACGCGAGTTATCGTAGAATTCCTATATTTACAAGTTTATCAGGAAGGTATTTGTCAGTTGCGTAATCTAGACCATATTTAGCCAAAGCTTGTTGCTCAGCTTTTTCTCCGATTTCAAGCATAGTTCGTATTTCTGTTGTCCAAAACGCGCTTCCAAATCTTGGGTCTGTGAGTTCAGCATTTAGAGCATTAACATCTTTGTCGTTGAGTTTATCTGTCGGAAGTTCGTAGTTTATAATGTCTGATGCCGTGATACCTATAAACTTAGCGGCCGGAGTTGCAAGATAGTCTGATATATGTGCGGTTTTGATTGCACCGTATGCTACAGACGCGTATATTCTAAATGACCAAGGATCTCCATCTGTAAAAACAGATACTGGCAAACTGTATTCTTCATTGAGTCTTTTTATGAGACGTCGAGTTGATCTTGCTGGTTGACCGGATAGGTGAATTAGAATACAATTGTTTTTTTCTGAGAAACCGTTTTCTACCAGTCTTGCATACATGCCGCCTGTTTCAATTGCAATTATGAATTTTGCGTTGCCTAATTCGATTTTGAATGAATCTTCTTCGACCTTGTATGGAACAGAAAACCCTTCTGCGGAGACGTCATCAATACAGTTACTTTTTCTCCAGACACCTTTGGTTGTGGGAATAGAAAAATTTAGATCTCCGTATACTTTGGCTCCTGACTCTTCGGGACGTAGCTTAAAATCTTCTCGCATGCAACCTGTGGCTACTTCTAGATCTTCAGCAAGCGAGTTACTCTCGTCTTGCGAACAGAACTTTGCATTTTTCCATCCCTCCGATATGTAGTACATTTCTCTTAGGGTGGATGATTTGTTCGTTTTGATCATTTCTCTAATAAAATCCACCGTGTAAACAGTCCTAAGCATCATCATTGCACCCTGAGCCGTTTTTGCAGAACGGATAGATTGAATATCGCCGTATTTCCAAACATTATATCTGGTATCAAATTCTATGTTCTTTTTGTCCCTGAGAGGAAGAGATAGGCGTGGAATATCTCCCATGTTAATTTGGTCGTATGCTGATGTGGCTATTTTTATTAGGTTGTCAATGGCAACTTTTTGTCTTTTATTCGTTTCCAAAATATTCGACCTGCCTCTGTATAGTAGTATTACTACTAAAGCTAGAATCTATTTTGGTAATTTTCGTTTCTTTTATGTTCCAATCTCCTGGTAATTGTTCTGCACCTATGACAATAAGGGAGTTAATACCAGAAACATAGACATCACTTTCTGGAGAGATTCCAGTCGTTTTACCTTCTAATTCAAAAGATATTTCAACATACTTCGCCGGTGGAATGTTTCCTATAGTCCATGTAATTTTGCCATCCTCGCTAATTTCTGTGAAATATGGACTTTGAAATAAAGTTGAGTTTACTGAATTTTTGGGTGCTCTAGTATGTATACACAAGCTTTTTTCAGTGTTTGTATAGTTGTATATTCCATATGTTATGACTTTATTTTTCTTGTTAGTCACTGCTGAGGATTCGACCCATACTACATTCATAATTTTTGATATTGTCTCGCTCAAATCTGGAATGGGTCGATCAAGAAGATCAGATAATTTTCTTGCAATGTTCGGAAGGATTTCTCTGACAATTCTAAATTTCGTATGTATTTTTTCTTTTTTATCTGTTTTGTTCAAATGTGATTTTAGACTTCTTGCACAAAATTTGAGTGCTGATTGAACTTCGCGGCTTATTTCTGGGATATCGGCCACAGCTTCTTTGCCCTCAGATGTAAATGGGACTTTAGTTGAAGCTATGTGAACTAGGAAGATAGCGGGGCCGTATGGAATGCCTTTGCCACCTCTTTGTTCTAATCCATATCTTCGCCAATCTATATCGGCAATGGCTTTGGTTATTGCACATGCCCCTGACTGAAATAAAAGTGGGACGCGATTCGCTATTCTTAAAATGGTAACTGGGCCGTCGGATGGTATGTCTCCGCCATAAACAATTCCAACTTCTATAATAAATGGATTTCCGCTAATTGATTTCGGGGCTCTTGTTACTGGTGGGGCATAATACGCAGGACGCATTCCTTCAAGAACGTTCATCAATCCTTTCTTAATCAACACATCCCCGATAGGAGAAAGACAGCTAACAGGAGGGGCCATAATTTTACATGTTTCAATTGCTCTGATTATGTTTTTCGCATCGTCGTATGTGAGTTCAAATGGCTTTTTCTCCTCCGATACATTGGATTTGCGAAGTATTTCTTTAACCAATCTTGACGTTACTGATGAGAAATCATTCAAAAGAAATGTTCTGACGTTCCTTTGTGGAGTATTTTGTGATAATCGTAGTATGTCACCAATTTCCATCCCTGATAGATGTGGTTTAATTTCTTTTGACTTAACTGGCATCACATCTGATGCTCTTTCAAAAACATACATTTTCTCCTCAGGATCGACAAAAACAATTTTAACATGTGGATTAACTATCGCGGTATTTTTTAGGTATTCGAAAATAGACTGTTTTCCTGTTATATATCTGCCTTTGGTAGTATATTCGATGCTCGTACCATGCGCTTTGTCTTCCCAAGCAAATGATCTTTCGTTCGAAATAATGGGGCGATTTGTCTTGATATTGATGGATAAATCCATTTCCCATGCGATTTCATTTTTGCCTTTAATTTTAGATCTTATGTGTGCTGGCTTTCCTGTTGTATTAAAACCGTACATAATAGTTGCTGAAATACCAATACCTTGTTGCCCTCGAGATTGCCTGAGTGAATGAAATCTAGATCCAAAAAGAAGTCGCCCGAATACATTCGGTATCATTTCATGAGGTACGCCTGGACCGTTGTCTTCAATAAATATTTTGTATTCATCATCTGGAAAGCGCAATATTTTGACGGTAATATCGGGGAGAATCCCTGTTTCTTCGCAAGCGTCTAATGAATTATCTACAGCTTCTTTTACGCCCATAAGAAGAGATTTAGATTTTGAACCGAAGCCGAGAATGTGTTTGTTCTTCTCAAAAAACTCTGAGACAGATATTTCTTGTTGCTTGGCAATTAATTTTCGAGTTGTGGAAGTATTGCGTTCTTCTGGATCTGATGTAGTTTGATTATTTTCGCTCGTAGACGTTTGAGAATTCATATTTATTTTGGCACTGGAGTTGGACTAGGAATATAAAATTTAATGTTTTTTGAATCGTTATTTAAATATTCTCAGATTATGTTTCTGTTCGGTATTGTGCCTAAGGTGTTGTTAGTAATTTCCTGGTGGGAGATATTAGATCTGACGGGAGCGAAAATGTCTTATTTCAATTTGATGCATCCTTCTCGGGTTTGTTAGAGAAAATAATTTCGTCTTCTTCATCGAATTTAATGCCACATTTGGGACATATATTTGCATTCATTGGGATTTCAGCACCACATTCGGAGCACTGGAAAAATTCAGTCTTCATATCTTGAAATTTATCTGGTATGTCGACATGAGTTCCACATTTTTTGCAGTATATTTCGCCAGGAAGGACAATGCTCCCACAATGATTACAACGACCATGTCCCTGAGGGTAAAGACGTCCTTCTGCTTCCATTGCTTCTCTTATTTTATCTATCCTTCTTCTGAATTCCCTAACAAGGAAAAGCATAAATAAGAATATTGTAGCAGATATTCCAACGTAGTACGCATTGGTTTCTAATGCTAATGTTGTTATGTTAGATTCGTAAAAGGAGTAGAAACCCGATTTTATCAGTCTCTCTTCATTTAATTCATCAAATGTAAAAAACGTGTAAAAATAGACATCATTTGTTGATACTTTGATATCGGATACTTCCCAGAAGTCATGTGATAAGCTTAACTTGTAATGGCAACTGCTATCCGATAATGTGTGATAATGGTTATAACAAACCCACGCAACCTTTTCGAGTTTGATACTGATGTTTTTCATGTTTACTATGTTGTGGTAATTAACATAAAGGCTTGCTGTCTCATTGTATTCTTCTTGTACGACAAGATTTGAATTGGATGTTTGATTGTCTGTTTCAAGCATTGGTTTTGACACAGCAAGTGCGCCAATAGTCGTTGTAATTAGGAAAAATGCTATTCCGAACAAAACCATTAGTTTAAAATTGCGACAGCCGAAAGATCTAGGGATAATGAGAAGAGTTAGGCCTATGAAAATAAAACCCATTCCGTAAAAAGATGTAAACAAACCTGCGTAGTACAGAAAAATGCCTATAATAAGTGTGATGAGGAAGCCTATTATCGTTGTAGCCTTACGCTCGGTAGATCTTGTGACATCTGTTTCCCCAGCCATGCTTCCCACGAGAGAGAATTAAACTCCCGTATTTAGTTTCTGTCAGCGTTTATGTAAATGTAAAAATACTCATGCCTCGTCACTTAGCCGAGAGGAGATAGGGTACGGCTACAATTGAGGAGCAAATTAAGGAGCTAGAGGAGCAAATTTCTAAGACTAAGTATAATAAAGCTACGGAAAGTCATATTGGAAAGCTAAAGGCCAAAATTGCTCGTTTGACTGCGGAGGATGAAAGAAGAAAATCTGTTAAGACTAGCACTAGAGGCTTCTATATCAAAAAGGCTGGAAACGCAACTGTAGCTCTTGTAGGATTTCCTAGTGTAGGTAAATCTACTATTCTGAATCAACTCACGGGTGCTAAGTCAGAGGTGGGAGCTTATAATTTTACGACACTGAATGTTGTTCCGGGGATAATGGAATACAACCATGCAAAAATCCAGATCTTGGACATGCCAGGCCTTATAAAAGGAGCGTCTGGAGGGAGGGGAAGAGGGAGAGAAGTAATTGCGGCTGCTAGATCTGCGGATGTTATTCTTCTAGTTGTAGACGTTTTTAATTCTGATATTTCGGTTCTTTTCAACGAATTGTACAATGCCGCAATCCGCTTGAATCAACATAAACCGGACGTTACAATCACGAGTGGTGATCAGGGCGGGATTCAAGTTAAGCCCACAATGAAACTGACAAAAATTGATGTTAGAACAGTTAGGGAAATGACTGCAGCGTATGGCTATGTCAATGCTACTGTTGTGATACGAGAAGACATAAATGTTGAGCAAATGCTAGATGTTCTTGCGGGAAATCGTGTTTATATAAAGGCTGTAATGGCTATAAATAAGGTCGATATTGCAACTCGCAATGAGCTGGAAAGAGCTAAAGAGTGTAACAGAGAGTACAAGCAATTTTTATGTTCTGCGGCTACGGGGGCCGGTATGGAGGAGTTGAAGCAGGGCCTCTACGATACTATAGACATGATTCGTGTTTATCTTAAGCCTCAGGGACAGAAGGCGGATATGGATATTCCACTTATTGTTAAACGTGGAAATACTGTCGAGGATATTTGTGAATTGATTCATAGACAGTTTCGCTCAAATTTTAGATATGCAATGATTTGGGGTAAAAGTGTTAAGTTCCCTGGGCAAACTGTTGGACTAGAACATGTTGTCATGGATGAAGATATTCTCTGTATTGTCGTTAGAAAAAGTTTTTAGAATTTTATTTCGTCCGTTAAGTTCATTTATGGAGGCGTTGTACTTGTGTGGGTATGATTCAGCGTCCACGTGGAACGAGGGATTTTCTTCCGGATGAGATGGAGAAGAGAAGATATTATGAGGCCGCTCTGAGAAACGTTGCGAAGACTTTTGGTTTTCGAGAGGTTGCAACGCCAATATTTGAGGAGGCCGAGCTTTTTACTCTTAAATCTGGATCCAATGTACTAGAGGAACTTTATGTTTTCAAGGATAAGGGAAATAGAGAAATCGCACTTCGTCCAGAAATGACTGCTCCAACGATTCGTATGTTTGTCAATGAAATGAGCAGTGAACTAAGGCCTATCAAGGTATTTTATTTTGGTCAATGTTTCAGATATGAAAGACCACAGAGTGGGAGATACAGAGAGTTTTTTCAATTTGGTGCCGAATTAATTGGGAGTTTGGATGCAGAGTCAGATGCAGAAGTTATCGCTATGGCATCATCTATGATTAAGGCGTTTGGCTTGAAGAACTATAGGATTAGAATAGGACATATTGGAATTCTCAAGCAAAAGGTAATTGATGCAGGAGTACCAGAAGAATGTGTTGTTAGAGTTCTTCAAAAATTAGATAAAAAACTTTACGATGAAGCTAGGTTGTTACTTCTGGAGATGAATATTTCGGAGGAAAAGATACGCGACATTTTTGAATTTACAGAAACAGTTGGGGGCGTGGATGTTCTTTCGTACGTGTCTGGCAAGACTGGGGATTACCTGAGGAGAGTTTCTGACTTACTACTAGCTATGGGCGTAGAGAATATTATGATTGACCTTGGTGTCGTTAGGGGTCTCGATTATTACACAGGAATAGTTTTTGAAGTTGAAGCCCCAACACTTGGCGCTGAGAAGCAGGTATGTGGAGGGGGGTCATATACACTTTCCGAACTGTTTGGAGGAGAGAGAGTGTTTTCTACTGGATTTGCAGTTGGATTTGATAGAGCCATTATAGCTGCAGAAAAAGAGGGCCAAGTTTATGAGAAGAAGGGTGTCAAGGTATATGTTCTCCCGACATCTAAAGATATGCAAGTTTATGCGTCGCGTGTTGTGGCAAAGCTTAGAGTGGCGAACATTGCTTCTGACATTGAAATAATGGGACGTAAAGTTTCTAAGGCGATGAGGTACGCTGCCGCAATCGGAGCAGAGTATACTGTTATTGTGGGAGCAAAGGAGGCTCAACAAGACTCTGTAATGCTGCGAAATATGGTCTCCGGAGAGCAAAAGGTCGTAGAAGTCAACAATCTTGTTGAGGAGATTCAGTGACGATCTATTTCGCAATTAAGAAGGTAGTCTGCCCGTGAGATGAATTTGTCACAACGCCGCACATGTGTGAATCTTGTCTTTGTGAATTTTGATGAAAGTTTGTTTGCCTCAAAGTTGAGATTTTTGAGATTTTCAGATTTTACTTCATACTCTCGATTCATTTGTTTGATGACAAGGAGGGAATCCATTACGAATTCAACTTCTTTTTCTTTCATTTCGATAGCTTTTTTCATGGACGCAATTAGTCCTGTGTATTCTGCAAAGTTGTTAGTGGCTATGCCTATAAAATACGCTTCTTCAAAAACAATGGTCTCGTTCTTGATGATAACAATAGCACAGGCAGATTTACCTGGATTGCCTCTAGATCCCCCATCACAATAAATTTTAATCATTGCTAAGCGAAGTTTCATCCAGAAATATTACTTTTCTGTAGGTCACAAATACATTCTGCAATGGATTTTCTGTATCTTTGAGAAGATATCGAATTATGAGAGTTGGGAATTTTGCTGTATTTTCTGAATATCATATTATTATCACTAGGAAAATAATTTTTAGGATATGTTAAAATTGATAATAGATGTTATTGTTGACGTGTTTAAGTCTAAGAAAAATGTTCATAAGAAGATTCAAAACAAATTTATCAAAGAGAAGAATGGGAGATGCCTCTATAGCTGTGAGTGGAGAAGTGTTCGCTGTTAGAATGGTTAGTGCTAAGGTAGAATGTTTTGAGGGTTTGTGTGTTGAAGTAGATTGACTAACATGCACAGTGGGCCCTCCCGGATTTGAACCGAAGTCTATGCCTCCCGAAGGCACAAGTAT
>JAKSHT010000007.1 GCA_024399215.1 archaeon
AACTCGTTAGAATCAGAACAACACGAATTTGATGAAGTAGAACTAAACAACGAAGATATCAGAAAAATTAAGGGGATGGCAGCAGACCCCGACTTTTTTGAGAATCTCATCAAATCCATAGCTCCAACTGTCTACGGTATGACAGAAGAAAAACAGGGCGTTGCGCTGCAGTTATTTGGAGGGACTCGAAAAGAAATGGATGATGGATCGATTCTTAGAGGCGATATCCACATACTAATGGTTGGAGACCCAGGTGTCGCAAAATCACAAATTCTTAACTATATGAGCCACCTCGCACCAAGGGGGATCTATGCCTCAGGAAAATCTGCGTCTGCGGCTGGTTTATGTGTCGATGCGAATACCTCAATTGTTGATGCTCAAGGCCATGTCGAATCAATAGGCAACTTCGTTAACTCATTAATGGTTGAACCTGAGGAATACAAGCCCGGAGTTTGGCGGCAGGCTGTTGATGGCGTAAAAATTCAGTCGTTTGCTGACTTCGGAGTGAGATACATTCCAGTTTCGTACATCTGGAAAATCAAAACACCAGAGGTTTTGTATCGAATAACCGCAGGTTCGACATCACTAGTTCTCACAGCAGAAACTAAAATTCAGGCGATGCAGGGAATAAGATTCGATTGGATAGAAGCAAAAAATCTCAAAGTTGGGGATATGGCAGCAATCATCCTCGATAACATGCGTTTTGTGCCAATTTCTAATATTGAGATTGTTACCGATAACCTTCCGGATTATGTCTACGACCTTACCGTAAAAACGGTACATGCGTTCATCGGAAATGGCTTTGTTATTCATAACACCGCAGCAGCTGTTAAGGATGAGTTTGGCGGAGGAGGATGGACGTTAGAGGCAGGAGCACTTGTTCTTGCTGATAAAGGTCTAGCATGTATAGATGAATTAGATAAAATGTCCACACAAGATCGATCATCACTTCATGAAGCAATGGAATCTCAGAGAGTATCTGTTGCAAAAGCTGGCATAAATGCTACACTTCAAAGTAGATGTTCACTTTTAGCGGCAGCTAATCCTAAGTTTGGGAGATTTGACACAAGAGAAAGAATAGTTTCACAGATAGATATCCCTCCAGCGTTAATGTCTCGTTTTGATCTTATTTTTGTAAAATACGATCATCCTGACAGTGACAACGATAGAAGTATCACAGAATATATTTTAAAAACGCACATGCGAGGACAAGCAAGAACACTCCAAAATAAAACCCAGGACCGACGGTGTGATGAAATATTAAAATTAACGGATGTTATCCGACCTATCTATTCGGCCGATACCATCCGAAAATATGTCTCGTATGCAAAGCGAAACTATTTTCCGATACTTTCAGAAAAAGCCAGAGACATGATCGAGGAAGCCTACCTAAGTATGCGGAAACTTGGGGAAAACATAGAAAAGTCCGTTCCGATTACAGTAAGGCAGCTAGAAGCGTACATTCGTTTATCAGAAGCATCTGCAAAATCGAGATGGTCCAACACCGTTGAAGAAATAGATGCTCAAAGGTCCATACACCTCGTTAAGTACTATATGGACTCCATCTTGCGTTCAGATGATTCCTATGACATAGATAATTTGGGTCAATTCAATCATCGACAACGAAAGAGCATTATGAGTGCCAATAATGCAGTCAAACAAGTCCTTAAAGAAAATGAGGGACGTGCGTTTACTGTAGATGAATTAATCGGCATGTGTAAAGGGGAGGTGTCTAGATCTGAGATAGAAAAGGCTATAGAATGGCTGAATGAGAACGGATATATTTTTGAGCCTACCCCTGGCAAGTTCGTTTATATATAACTATATGACAACAGGGTAAGTTTTTATCATGTGACGCAAATGCAAAGCGGACTAGTGCTCCTATAAAACATTGGTTATAATCCACGGAATGCTGTCGCTAACATATCATAATGGTTGTGAGAAACTGACTTTTTGCGTAAACTGTAACGTTGAAGACAAAAACATCATAGATGGACTCTGTGTAGACTGCTTCCTCGAAGGAAAAAAGATAGTAGAATTGCCGCACCATGTAGACCTTTTGAAGTGTGTCAATTGTGGAGATTATCTAATTGGAAGTCAATGGATAGAGGGTGTAGAGAGTGAGGTTATTGTAAACATCGTACTTAGTACCATCAAACTCATATCCACAGCGAAAATCATTGAAATAAAACCTATCATTGAAAAACAGGATGAGAGAACGTTTCTCACTACTATACAAACGGCCATTGACATTAGAGGATCTATTAGATCGGATAAAAGCAGCACTATCGTTCGTCTTAAAAATTCGGTATGCAAAAAATGCTCTAGACAGCTTGGAAATTACTACGAAGCCATTATTCAAATACGTCCTGGAAAAAGAAAATCTTGTAAAGATCTATGCAGTGAGACTATTACATGGATAAAAAATATGGTAGAAATCCGTGCAAAAACAAATCAGCAATTATTCATCAGTAAGATTCAAAATGTTCCCGGTGGAATAAATGTATATCTTTCCTCGACCTCACTCAGCAAATCTCTTGCACATAAGATCGCAAACATGTACAATACTGAAATGAAAGAATCCGCATCCTTAATTGGATCAACATCCGACGGACGGGAGATTCATCGTACTACATTTCTCGTTAGGATCCCAAGTTATCGGGTGGGCGACATTGTTTTCCACAATGATCATGTGTGCAAACTCAATTCAATCGGACGAAATGGAATTCAGGCAACAGATCTCTCGAATTTCCGTCATTTTTTTATCAAGAAGTCGGCCACTCCTTCTATAAAGGTTATCGCTGAAACAGAAGAAATTGCCGAAGCAACTGTTGTACATGTATCTAATGATGAAATACAAATACTACATCCACGAGACTATTCTACGCAGGATATACGTATTCCACCAAATTCCAGAATAGGCGAAAGAGTAAAAGTTATTGAAGTTAAGGGAGAACTATTCTATATTCCGTAACTTTCTTACCCTTATAAGAAATTTAATTGTAAATATCATCAGGGCGCATTACGTCAAGCCAGTGGCATTACACCCGAACATATTCGTACCACTCGTTATTTACGGACATACTGATCGTTCCGCGGACAAGGACTTCGGGAAACCGAAAGGGGTAGAGCATATGGTAATTACGCCAAGGGAGAGGTTCTTCGAGGCTATGCACTGCAAAGAAACCGACCGCCCACCGGTCTGCGGCATGACTACGACTGCGACGGTGGAGCTTATGGATCATGTCAAGGCATGGTGGCCTGAAGCGCACACAAGCGGCAGGCAAATGGCACAGATTGCGCTCGGAGCGTACGAATTCCTAGGTCTTGAATCTGTAAGAGTGCCTTATTGTTTAACTTATGAGGCAGAAGCGCTGGGATGTAGGATCGACTTGGGGAAAAGAAATTCAACACCAATGGTGAAGTCAAATCCGTTTAAGGAAAACCCGGACGTGGACTTAGAACTTATGAGTCCAGAAGAAATGTTGAAAATTCCAAGGAACAAGGAGATCTTAGAAGCAGCTAGTATCATCATTAAGGAAAGAAAGGAAGATCTTCCAACTCTTCTTGGAGTCACAGGGCCATTTACAATTGCCGGACACCTTGTCGGTACGGAGAACTTGATACTATGGACAATCACAGAACCTGATATGGCAAAGAAGTTTTCTGGTTACGCAGCTGACTATGAGAAAATGTGGTTAGAGCACGTTGAAACAATAGGTATCGATAGTGTGCAGATGTCTGAGCCAACAGCATCGTGGGACATGATTCCGCCAGAGATGTTCGACGAATATGCACTTCCGAACCTTAAGAAGGTATACAAGCCCTTAAAGAAAACCATGAAGATTCTGCACATTTGCGGAAATATGCTTCCGATGCTAGAAAATATGATTGCCTCTGGAGCCACTGCTTGCTCTCTCGAAGAAAAAACAGATCCTTACAAAGCTGTAGAGCTCGCGAATAAGAGGGCGGCTCTTGTAGGGAACGTAGGAGTCGTCAAACCGTTGCTAATGGGAACACCAGAAGACGTCAAAAAAGCGGCGATTCGCAGCGCAGATGCGGGATTCAATATAATCTCTGCCGGTTGTGGGATGTCAGCACTAATCAAGCAAGAGAATGTTCATGCTATGGTTGACGCTATTGTTAACTACAAGAAATAAACGACTTCTTTGTTTTACTAACGTGAGGCTGAACCAATGTTCAGCCCCAAATACAAACCAATAACCTTCTTCTCGGCGTCTCTGAGCATAACTGAAACCGTCGATTTAGAGCGCCCGAGAGTTTTACATAAGTCTTCGGTCCGAACCCCCTTCGGAACATCATAGTACCCGGCGTCAAATGCACATTTTAAGGCTTCATCCTGTTTTTCCGTCAAAGTAAGATCCATATTAAGATTCTTCGATGATACTTTTCTGATGATATATCCGGCATCTCTCATTTTGTCAGTTAAATTTGTAATACATGTTGAATTTGGGCTTAATAGGGTCCAGATATATCCATAATTCACCTTCGGATTAAAGGTAGCAGATGTCATAAAACATCCAGATTCGGTAATAAAACGTGCTAATCGACAGTTGTTATTAGTTACTGCAGCCAAATACTGATTATAACCTATCTTTACAACTGAACACTTTTCGGCCGTTTCAGGTTTGCTCCAAATGAATTTATCTACATTATGTTCGGCATCAGAAGTTATCCTAATCAATGAATATCCTGAATTGCAGTCTATGGAAGAGCATCGAACAACTTCAGTTCTTGTTATCTTGCCTATGTTCACGGGCAACAGCTCGCAACATATGCAATTTTCAGGTGATTTCCTAGTATGCCTATCTACGAGCATTTTTACAATTTGCATGACGGAACATATAGAACCAGCGTATATGAAAACTAAGTTTATGATTCTTCGATAGTTCTAGACTATCTCTCACGGTGTGTAACCTTAATGACACATCTAAGTCTAACAAACATGTTCGTACTTTTAAATATATACTGGCTACATTGATCGACGCGGCAGGATTATCCGAGGTCTTTGTCCAAGTGATGGAGGAAATCCTAATGACTATAACTACGGATCAGAAGAATCGGGTTCGTAAGTACGGCTTGGTCGTATTCACCATGTTAGCCGTCGCCTACTTCTTCGTGTATTTCCACAGGACGACCGGTGGCGCCGTGTCCGAGGACATACGTGCGCTGTTTGATGTAGGTCCTACTTCGGTGGCCCTGTTGGCGTCCGCGTATCTCTACGCGTACATGCTGATGCAGATACCAAGCGGTATTCTAACTGATAAGTTTGGTCCAAGAAAAGCCGCATCGGTGTTTATAATACTCCTAGCATGCGGTTCGATTCTTTGCGCTGTATCTGCGATGGACGGTGTCAAAAATTTCGACTTAATGGTTGCGGGCAAATTCGTAATCGGCATTGGCGCAGCTGTCATATATATACCGATTATGAAGGTTCTGGCTGTATGGTTTAGAAAGGATGAGTTCGCCACAATGAGCGGCATACTGCTGCTAATTGGTAACGTCGGAGGTATCGCTGCAGCATATCCTATGATTGCTATGATAGACCTCATGGGAATGGCCAACACATACCTTGTCCTGGCAGCGGTTACAGCGGTTATAGGCGTTGCTACATATGCTCTCGTAAGAAATCATCCACATGAACTAGGTCTCCCGGGAGTGGAGGAGATTGTTGCAGAAGAGACTGGAAAGGCACCAACAGAGTCGACTGCTGCCAAGATGGGTACGATGGAGGCATTATCACTCGCGTTCAACAGTGGTAGAAAGTTTTGGCCTCTAGCCATATGGTCTTTCTGTACATACGGAACCATCATGCTTTGGCAGGCATCACAAGCAGGATCCTTCTACAGTGCGTTTGACATGTCAAAGGAAACGTACTCTATGATTCTCATGATGGTTGGTCTTGGTATGGTCTTCGGATGCCCTCTGTCCGGAAAAATTTCCGATACTGTTCTCAAGTCAAGGAGAAAGGTCCTGATTATAGGTACGGTTGGGTATACCATCGTATGGGCAGTCATTCTCTATACCTGTACAGAAACTGAAATCGTTACAAATGTTGGTATCCAGTGTGTAATTAACTTCCTCATAGGATTCCTTGGAGGAGCTTATATCGTGTCATACGCACAGATCAAAGAACTCTATCCTGTCGCAATGACTGGAACCGCAACAGCTGCACTTAACCTGTTCACATTTGCGGGCGGTGCCGTTTTGATAACGGTGTCTGGATACATAGTAACAAACAAGACAGTTGCACAATTCCAGGGCCTGTGGCTTCTCGCATTCTTGTTGATGGTCGTGGCATCTATCTGCGCTTGTCTTTCTGTTGAAAAAGTAGAAGACTGATCCAGAAGTATCAAATTCGAGCTTTTAACAAACTATTTCCCCTTTATTTCCACATACAAAGTTTGATCTGTGTTGCCCCCTACAACAACAAATCTACGTTCCTTTAGCATCAACTTCGAAAAATAACTTCAATCTGACAACGTGTCATGATAGGTATTAAATTTTTACAACTATTCCCACCCAAGCAACATGAGTTACTCTATCGATCTATCAAAAAGATTGGAAGAATTCGGAATAGTTGAAAATTCCAAGATATCCGTAGAAAAAAATGGTATGACATATATAGGAACTATAGTGCCCCATCCGGATCTCAGTTCCCCAGATGTTATTATATTAAAATTAGCGAACGGGTATAACATAGGAATCCGAATCAACAAGGATTCAAAAATTAAAGTAATTGATAAACCTTTGTCAGTAAGTCGAAAAGTTAAAACTGTAATTAAAGAAAACAAAAATCTCCCTACGTTAGCTCTTATTAGCACTGGTGGTACTATTGCATCATACATAGATTACAGGACTGGTGCAGTCCATCCTACACTTTCCGCGTCTGATATGATTAATTTTGTTCCCGAAATAAACGAAATCGCCAATGTTCGTACAAAAGTTCTGTTCTCTGTACTTTCTGAAAATATGAATATCTCACATTGGCAAGAAATTGCAAAAGCAGTAGCGGAAGAGATCAATAACGGTGCGGACGGAATAATTGTCTCTCACGGAACAGATACTATGGGATACACTGCTGCTGCACTTTCATTTATGCTTGGAAATGTTCCTAAACCTGTAGTTCTTGTTGGTTCACAGCGGTCATCTGATAGACCGTCGTCAGATGCTCCAGCCAATCTAATAGCATGTGCTCAATTTTGTGTCAAATCTGGAAAGTCTGGAGTTTATGTCGTAATGCATGACACACTTGGCGATGATTCTTTTGCTGTTCATATTGGTTCCCGAGTAAGAAAAATGCACACGTCTAGACGTGATGCATTCAAAAGTATTAACATAAAACCAGCTGCTAACATCGATAAATGTGGAAACATAATATTCAATATGGACCTTCCACCCGTTTCCAAATCAAGAGCAATTGCTAAGACCAATATGGAAACGTCAACAGTCCTTCTACAGTATTACCCAGGAATGGACCCCAGTGTCTTCAGAGAAGTATTTATGAAAAGCAAAGGAGTCGTCATTGCTGGTTCTGGCCTTGGTCATGTTAGTGATACTATGGCCCCTCTTGTCGGAGAAGCGATTAAGAATGGAACAGTAGTTATTATGACATCTCAATGCATCAATGGACAGACTAACATGAATGTTTACAATACCGGTAGAGATCTTGCCAGTGCAGGCATTGTTTCCGTCTTCGATATACTACCGGAAACTGCATACGTAAAGTTATCATGGGTTCTTGCAAATCACAGTAGGAATAAGGTGATAGAGGTTATGAAAACTCCTCTATGTCGCGAGTTCAGTAATAGGAGGATATTTTAATGACAGATAAACTCATCTGCGGAATTGAAATACACCAACAACTAGACACTGAAAAATTGTTTTGTTCATGCAAGAGTTGTCTATCTGATGATGGATACGGCTCGATTTACCGCGAGCTTAGACCAACGACAAATGAAACGGGAGAAATTGATAGAGCAGCATTGGCACAATTTCAGAGAAACTTCGGGTATAGATATCAATCTGTTCCGGAATCTAGCTGTCTTGTTGAATTAGATGAAGAACCACCACATGAAGTTAACACCAAAGCAATGGAAATAGCCCTTACGTTCTCTAAGATGATGAAAGCGCACATTGTTGATGAAATTCATTTCATGAGAAAAATTGTTGTTGACGGATCGAATACATCTGGATTTCAAAGAACTGCATTAATTGCTACAAATGGTGAAATTAATGTCAATGAGAAAAAAATTCCAATTCTTTCAATATGTCTAGAAGAAGATGCATGTCGCAAAATTAAAACGACAGATGAAGAAATTACATACCGGCTAGATAGACTTGGCATACCGCTAATTGAAGTTGCTACTGGACCAAACATTGAAACTCCAGAGGAATGCATGGAAGTCGCTCTTAAAATTGGAACATATCTTAGAGCGACAAAAAGCGTCAAGCGTGGTATTGGAACAATTAGAGAAGATTTGAATATCTCAATACCTGGAGGCGCTCGCGTAGAAATCAAAGGAATTCAAGAACTCCGACTTATTCCCCTCTATGTCCAAAACGAGGCCAACAGACAGAGAATGCTCCTGAATGTTAAAAGTATACTAGCGGAAAGGAAAGTAGAAGAGGTTGAGTTTAGAGCTATAGATATTACAGATATTTTCATAAATTGTAAATCTAAGGTTGTTAAAGATATACTTTCCAAGAGGGGAAGAGTTATTGCTGCTCGTCTTCCAGGTTTTGCCGGAGTAATGAATGGTGCTGATGGTACTCTTCGTCTCGGATCGGAAATGGCACAAAGAGCGAGAACAAAAAGTGTTAACGGAATATTACATTCAGATGAACTACCAAATTATGGTATTGACAAAGAGTATGTCGACAAAATAAATGAACGCCTCGAAATCACTAAAGAATTCGATGCATTTGTTATTTGCGCTGCCAATGAAGAAAAAGCAAAGAATGCATTAAAAGCTGTTATAGAAAGAGTAAATATTGCACTTAAAGGAATACCAGAGGAAACACGTGATCCTCTTCCCGATGGAACATCAAGATATTCCAGACCACTCCCTGGATCGTCAAGAATGTATCCAGAAACAGATATTCCGCCAATCGAAATCACAAAAGAAAGAATAGATGAAATTCATAACAACTTACCAGAACTTCCTGATGAAACTGAGAAGCGTCTAATGCTACTATATGGACTTAATACACAGCAAGCAAAACAAATTATTCATCAGGGCAATGTCGATCTTTTTGAAAAGGTTATAAAAAAATACGGAATGATATCTGTTGCTGTGACTATATTCTTAAATGTATACGGTGAGCTGGAACATGAGGGCATAAATGTTTCTTTCTCAGACGATCTTGTGATGAGTATATTTGAAATGCTGAAAAAAGATCGTTTCGCCAAAGAAGCAATTCCCGATCTTCTAAGAGAAGTAGCATCCGGAGTAGATTTAGAAACTGCGGTTAACAAATGTGGTTTGTTGGCAATTGACTTAAGCGAAGCAGTACAGGTCATTGCTCAGGTTGTCAAAGAACGTGAGAAATTCATAATAGAAAAAGGTAGCCTTGCATCGATTAAACCTCTCATGGGACCTGTTATGAAAAAACTAAGAGGTAAAATCGATGGAAAGAAAGTTAGTGAGATTTTGGCCAACGAAATTAAAAAACTTACGGGATGATCTCCAGAACCTCTAACCTCTCGAAAAAGAGAGGTAATTCTCCTTTTTTGATAACCTTGTATCCCGACAGCAATGCGTTTAATTTTTCCTGATTCATCAATGAAGAAACGACAACAACGACTCTCCCTCCTGGATTTAAATATTTCCCACAGTCAGACATCAGTCTTAAGAGTAAATTTATCCCGTCTTTCCCTCCAGACCATGCTTTTGCAAGTTCACCCTCTTCATCTACTGGAAGATAAGGAAGATTGAAAACTATTGTATCGAAAACTTCATTAACATTTTCGAAAAGATTTGACCAATAAACGTTTATATTCACACCGTTAAGATAGGCGTTTTTTCTAGTACATTTGACAGCCAATGGGTTAATATCAACAGAAGTGACAACGCACCCGTTCACAGCGCAGTGTATAGACACCACTCCAGAACCACAACCAATTTCGATAATATGCTCGCCCTTCTTGACATCTAAAGATTCAATTAAAAGTATGCTATCCTCCGAAGGTGGATAAACATCCTCTTCCCCTTCAATAACAAGCTCAGGACAGTATATCATATACCCTTACCATTCATCATTCTGCCAACATTATTTTATTATTTAATATGACAGTTACCAGCCGTGAATCGATTAAGTCTTCTAGTTGTTGGAAATCTTACAAGGGACAAAACCGGAGAAATTTTAGATGCATATTCTACGTCAACCCTTATTAGAACAAAAAATGAAATTATCGTAGTAGACACAAGCAGTTACAGCAAAAGACATACTATTATGTCTTCCTTAAAACAGATTGGGGTATCTCCAAATGATGTTAGCATCGTAATTTTAACACATTCTCATACAGATCACACGTCTAATAACGACATATTTCCCAACGCAAGAATACTTATTCACGCAGAAGAAGCCAGTATGATTTCTCATGCAGAGGCTATTAAAGAAGACATAGTGGTGGCTGAAGGTGTGAAACTAAAACATACTCCTGGACACACATTAGGTTCCATGAGTGTTTTTGTCGATATAGAAGATAAAAAATATGTAATCGCGGGAGATGCAATACCATTAAAAGATAATTTTACAAGATGTATGCCCCCGACACTTCATGTATGTAGAAGTCTTGCAGAAAGGAGTCTTAAAATGATATCACAATACGCTGATGTTGTCGTACCGGGACATGATACATGTTTCAAAACAAAATAATAGGTGGAAATAAATGTTAAAAGACATCCCCAAAGAAGTTTACACTGAATGTTTATACTGTAATGATTACACTAAGCATAAAGTACTCAACGGGCGACTTGGGAAAAATTTTCTCGAAGGAATTTTCCGCTGTGAGTGTTGCCAATGTACAAAATCTTCAACAATTCAAGTTCCCAAGAGTACTAGAATTCCAGTTGTGATCAGTAATGGTTCAATATCTAAAATGAGTTCGACAGAAGTTGAAGTAGAAGAAGTTATCACGATCGACGATGAATTCCTACTTGAGAGTGGGGAATGTCTAAAGGTATGTTCATTAGATCTTGGTAATGGTCAAAGAAAAAAGAAAGCCCATGCCAAGGATATTAAAACGATTTGGGCGAAACAGTTTGACAACCTTCGTATAAAAGTAACAGTCAATGATAATACTAGGAGCTATTCTAGGTACATTAATGCGGAACCAAATGACGAATTTTTAATTGGACAGAAGTTAGCTCTATCTGACATGGAGTGTTATATACATGCGATAAAGTCTCGAGCTCGTGTTGTGTCAAGAGGTGTTGTCGAGGCTAGAGACATTGTAAGAATATACGGAAAGATGAAACAATGGATACCAATAACCTAGAACATTTAACTCGCTAATGCGTTATGCTAGCCTTTTCAAGTGTTACCTCGTGCATTAATAGTTTCCTGAAATCTGTTCAATCAATCAAATGTGAAATGGAATGATAACAATTGTTGGTACAAATCATACTTTTGATATTTCTGAGCCAATAGAATTCATAATAAAGTGTAACTGGCCGGATGCAGTACTTGTGGAACTGGACGATAAAAGATATAGTTTTATTAATGATAAAAACGAGCTAGAAGGACAGCTTTTTGAAGAAAAGAAATTAGAAAAGGTCTCGTGGATGTATCGTAGCATTATAAAACATCAAAATAGAATAGCAAAATATCACCAGTCTTATGTCGGAAGTGATATGTTTACGGCTATTAAAATCGGCAGATTTATAGGTGCAGAAATTGGGCTCATAGATACAAACATAAAAAATCTAATGAAAGATACTTGGATAGAAATGTCCATTCCTGAAAAAATTAGATACTTTCTTTCAACAGTTATTGACTCTGTAAGCATAAGAAGGAAAAATAAACAACCCTCACAGCTTCTAAAAAATGAAGAAAAAACAATGGTAAAGCTACGTCGTAAATATCCCACTATCATGAAGAAATTGATTGATGAACGCGACGCATATATGGCTAAACAAATAAAAAATTATGCAAAAAAATTTCATAATATGGTGGTAGTAGTTGGTGACGCGCATATTACTGGAATCGTATCATTACTTAGAAACTACAATGTTAGGGAGATTCGTTTCAGAGATATAATAAATAAAAATAGATTTAACAACATCCGCTCTGAAATATGGAATGATAAAGGTGGAAATAATGGAAGTTGAGTTACTAACATACACCCAAAACGCAGACTTAATTTGTGCATCTGCAGGCGAATCATGTTATTCGCATCTCTCTTCAGCGGAACTTATTAAAAATAAAAGTTCAGCGAATATTTTGGGTAAAATTATCGATATGGGTCATCATTCAGTTATTGAACATGCTTCATTCACATTTTCCATACGTAATGTATCAAGATCGCTTACTCATCAACTCGTAAGGCATCGTATCGCATCGTTTTCACAACAAAGCCAGAGGTACGTTTCTATGAACATTCCATCGTATGTTGTACCAAAAACAATAAGTGCAAATTCAAAGCTTAAAAAAGTTTACGATGAGATGATGACAAAAATATGGCAGTCCTACAGTATACTTAAAGATGAAGTTCCAATAGAAGATGCAAGATATATTCTTCCTAATGGTTGCACAACCAACATAACCGTTACAATGAATGCAAGAGAACTTCTCCACTTCTTCTCACTTAGATGTTGTAATCGTGCGCAATGGGAAATCAGAGATATGGCAGATCAGATGTTAGTACTTTGTAAGAAAGCCTCCCCTATTATATTCAAAAATGCAGGCCCTCCATGCGTTAGAGGAATATGTCCTGAAGGAAAACTTTCATGTGGGCACCCCAAAAAACTCTGACAGAGGTATGTTCTTCTTGCCCTTTAACAGAGTTGGTTTTGCATACATTTAAATAAAGCGCATAACTAAGCGGAGAGTGCCTGGTGGAATTGATGGGAAGAATCAGACCTACATACATTAAAAGAGTGGCAATCGATTTGGTCAACAAATATCCGAAAGCATTCGGCAGCAACTTTGAGGATAATAAAACCATGGTAAATGGTCTGACTGACGTCTCTTCGATTACAATGCGGAATCGCATTGCTGGTTACGTAACTCGTTATATTAAGCATATAGAACTTTGAACAACTCCGCTTATTAACTTTATGACGACCAGCTCGCGTGGGGTAGCTTGGATATCCTGTGAGATTGCGGATCTCTTGACCCGGATTCGAATTCCGGCGCGAGCGCCAGTTTCTTTATGTTTGGTCGTTCTCGATCCCTATCCATACCTTTGAGACAATTTCCGAATTTCCAGGAGGCAATACCCTAGACACCTCTTCTTCTGGAACCTGAAACTCATCTGCCATTAGGGCCGAGATTTTTTCAACTTTATCTTTTTTCGGACGTATAACAAAATACTTACTAGAGAGTTTCTGAACCGATTGTAGTGGGCCGCACATAACCTTCCTCACGCCCTCGAATTTTATTTCTCCCACTGCTAGTTCTATAGGAAGTCGAAACTCATAATTTCTTTTTCCACGAATAATAAAGGCTCCTCTAGGAATGAATTCTCCCGCTTGAGGTGTTTTACTAACTTGGTCTGGATATACCCAATATGCACTCCCGTCACTAAACGCTGTCGTCCAACTCTTTGAGTGTGCTAGTGCAAAGGTGCACACTTCCCTCAAATCTTCCTTGGGCGACCCTTTTCCTTCCTTCAATATAACAGAGGGTGCACCATGAATATCCGCATGTACGTAAATATCTCCCTCTTCCATATGTTTTTTCACAACATCGTCATTAGTATGAGCATCCTTTCCTGCGATAGCCATCCTACCTGATGGTAAAATAAACCATTTATATCTCTCAAACCAAAATCGTTTGGTCGGTCTAAATTTTGTTACAGCAACGGCACTACTCATTTCGATTTGTTTTTTATTCAAAACTTCAACACTTTCTTTTAGAGCAATGTCTGCCCTGGAAGCTTTGTCAGAAATTTCCTTACTACGCGCATATAAACTTGATGCATTAGCATCTATTTTTTTGGTGTAGTCAAGTGGAATCCTGAGATTGTCAAACACAACAGTAATACTACTTGTTGAAGGATCAACTTCTGAAACAAACGATACTTTCATTGCACTTTCTTTCAGTTTATCCCACGAAAGTTTCTGCGACTGTATGCATAATATTTTGAGTAACTCATCAATTGGCTGATAGTTAGTATAAATCGCATTTGCCTCCTCTCTTAATTCTCTAGCACCTTCACGATATTGTTTAACGGCCTCTTCTTGCTTATTGATTCTTTTTTGAAGTTTTAATATTTCTACATCAGTGTGTTTTTCCATATCATCTATGTACTTATCCATAGCCTTAGAGAAAGAATCATACTCTTCCATATGGAAACGGCCGTAGATGTTCATATTAATTGGGGTGACATCCACTATTTCTTTGTCGTTACTATAAATTACCGCAAATGAAGAATTTATCATCTGTGCAATCACATTTTTCACGGAGTCAAATAATTTTTTTATATCGTCATTATCTAAACTAAAGACTTTTGTATTTTTTAATATTCCAGACCGGATACAAACTTCTTCAGCATATTGTCCACCGAGATTGACGCCAGTTGCCAACGTCCTCACAATGTCCGCTTCAGAACTTTTTACTATTAATGCGAATTCTTCAAATGATGACAAAACCGGATTAAATCTTGATTTCGGTGGACGGTAAATCTCACCTGGTTTAATACTTCTATCTTTCAAGCTTTTACATACGATACAGTTTAAAATTTTTCCATCAAGAGTAAGAAGGACATTTCCTCCACCGAACATTTCGAATATAATTTTATAATCAAAATTTGCCTTCAGGACTTCTACTACTACGATACGATCAAATCCTATCTGATAAATCTTTCCTATTCGTGCATTACTTATGTGTTTTTTGAGAAACATCGCAAATGATTGTGATACGTCTGGAGTTTCAGGTTTTTTCTCCGGGAGATATAGCCACTTTCTTTCTTTGAAAAATATATTCCTCTTACCCTTACCACTAACATTTACTCTGAGCAGAATGTTTGATCCCCATTGAAAAACATTATCTACGTGCGAACCCACGAGAGGTATCATCTCGTTCACTATAGAGTGAACATCAAAGGAACTCATTTCTTTCTTCACATGAACAATTAGGATGTACACCGGTAATAATAATTGGCCTCAATTTCGAAATATATAGTTTAGTATTCCATAAATTGCACAATATACAACATTGTCATGTGAAAAACGACGCAACATGTTCTCACAAACTTTTATTACCAAAATGCTCATGCCCCGCCAGTGCCGCTGTGGCTTAGAGGTATAGCGACGCCTTGGTAAGGCGTAGGTCGGGGGTTCAATTCTCCTCAGCGGCTCTTCTGGTCTCCTCAGCAGATTCTTGGGATAGGGTCCCCTGTCGGAGGTTCCAAAATTCTCCTTCCACCAATTTCTGTCTTGAGAACTACCCTGGGTGTTTTTGACTCAACGGCATATCCAATAATAGCCGCATTTCTACTAAGTGAATGTGCTCTTAGATTCTTAACAATTTCATCAGCCATATCTGGAACACATGCGATGACGACCTTCCCTTCATTTCCAATATTGAGCGGATCAATACCTAACATTTCACACGCGCTTATTACACCATTATTTAACGGTATGTCACATTCGTTTACTTCCATCCCAATATTAGACTTGACACACCACTCATTGAGTGTATTTGCTAACCCACCTCTTGTCGGATCTTTCATGGCAACGATTCCTCCAACTTTAAGACCCTTCTCAATAACTCCATTTAGAGGTGCAACATCACTTTTTATTTCACTATCAAAACCATATCCTTCACGAAATGAAAGCAACGCAATTCCGTGGTCTCCTACTGTACCTGATACAATTATCGCATCCCCTGGCCTAACATTATTATCTGTTGCCCATCTTGAATCAACGACCCTATATTGCGATGCTGTGGCAAGATTCTGATCCATATATGGTGATCTCCTTCCAATGGATGACGTGCATATAAGCATTTGATCTAACTTTCCAGTTTCTACAACTTTTGTGTCACCTGTAACTATTGGGACATTACAATCCTTTGCCGTTTTGCCCATTGATTCAAGAATTTTGTCTACAATATCAACTTCTAATCCTGCTTCAAGAATGATGGAACATGAAAGACCTATTGGTATCGCACCCATTACAGATACATCATTGACTGTTCCCGCAACTGATAGCGATCCAATATCGCCCCCCGGAAAAAATAGTGGATTAACAGTGTGTCCATCTGCAGTAAATACAACATCATCTACCACAGCTGAATCGTCAAATGAATCGAGAGGAACCTCGAACTTCACTTTTGGAAAGTGAGATATAATATGTTTTGCAATAAATTCTTGCATAATTTCTCCACCCGCTCCATGATTCATAACAACTTTTTCCATAAACAGCACACTGACAGCATACTATATTTTATTGTTTGAGTGAATTAGCGGGGCAGTATTAACTTAAAGTATGGGTCTGTAGGGTAGAGGATTATCCTTTCGGTCTTCGGAACCGAGAACCCGGGTTCGAATCCCGGCAGGCCCGCCTAATCTTTCGCAATAAGGAAAACACTAATCAGTGTCTAGGCAGATAGATTTTGAGTTTAAATATAGAGGTTCCGCGTTAAATATGGGACCTAAGGGTACTGGTAAGCTTAATAAGTAAGCAGTGGACTGACAGGAGACAGTTATTGACATGATTTTAAATGATAAATTTTGCACAAAATGTGGTCGATATTTAGAAAATAATCGCAGATATTGTCCAGAATGTGGAATGCCACAATTTATGGTCAGAGCATCTGAACTGTCAAAAACTAAATGTTTTATCTTATTTACTATCTCTACTATGATATCTACTGTGGTATCATTAATTTTTATAAATTTGAACATCTACATAGCACTCCTCTTGATCCCGTTAATAATCGTACTTGGAAGAAGAAAAACAGTTTTCGGGATAGTTATCAGTGGAGTTTTACTAGGCATTTTACTCGGATTCTCTGCTGGATCTATCCACAGAATATTCAGCATTGCTACAGGAGTACATTTCTAAACACTGTAAAAGCGCCGAGAGAGAGATTCGAACTCCCGAGGTCTGTGACCAGTGGTTTTCGAGACCACCGCCATACCAGGCTTGGCTATCTCGGCATGACAGACCCCCACCATTTCATCATTTAAAAGATTGGTGTAAGCGATGTTTGATTACTATAGCAATACAACTCTTTTGTTCCAGAGTGTGACTGTTATGACTTAACACATTGGTTCTAATGGATCATTTGATTTGCGACATAAATAAGAAAAATTATGAGTAACAGCTATCTTAATGAGATATCTGTAAATGATGAGAGTATTCATTTTTATTCAAAAATTTAAAAAAATAAAAATCAATAATTTATTGAAAGTAATTCAAAGTAGCATGTCCATCCGAGAATCAAACAAAATATGGAAATATAGTTTTGTTTTGACAGTTGAAATCAGGAAGATTGTATGGTTCTAACAAAAGACCTAAGATTTATGCTTGGAGACTCAAAAAGAGCCATTACAACAATGACCATCCCATTTATTATCTCATACCTTGTTGTTCAAATTAATATATTTGCGGACATCTCCTGGTGTTCAGGATTAGGATCTGATGCCAGTTCTGCGATTTCTTCAATTTTTCCATTGTACTGGATCATTGCAGGATTAGGAACAGGAATCAATGTAGGGGCCTCGACATCTATTTCAAGAAGTATAGGGAGTGGTTCAAAATTTAAAGCAGATAGTATAGCCACTCAAACTATTGCACTCTCAATACTAACGGGCATTGTAATTTCTCCAGTTCTATACTTTATGACAGAACCAATCATTAGTTGGATAGGTGCAGATTCAATGAGTTACTTATGCAGACAATATATAGACCCAGTAACCATATTTGGAACAATACTAGTGCTAAACGGTTCTATCATTGGCATATTAAATTCAGAAGGTGCCACAAAAAAGTCAATGATCGTCCTCCTGACAGCTGCCGTATTAAATATAATTTTAGATCCAATACTTATCTATGGTCTTAACATGGGATTGTCTGGTGCAGGATACTCCACTGTGATATCTTCCACAATCTCAACTATTGTCGGATTACAGTGGTACTTCCGAAACAAGATGTACATTAATGTTTCTTTTTCCAACTTCCATTTTAAAATTGACGAAATAAAAGATGTTCTATTTGTTGGGACCCCACGTGCTGTGGAATCTACACTTATAAACGTTCTTTCACTAGTGCAACGCATATTCATAGTATCCATAGCCGGAACGATTGGAGTGGTGTTTTACAGTGTACCATGGCGATATGTTGCAATAGCAATGGTTATTTCGCAAGCTATAGGTTCAGCCCTAATTCCAGTTTGCTCTGCAGCTTTAGGTGGAAATAATTATACAAAAGCAGAAATTGGTTACAAATACGCCACAAAAATGACTGTATTATCCATGACGGCTTTTGCTATACTCGTATTTATATTCGCTGAAGTTTGTGTCCTACCATTCAGCTACGCTGATACAATGACTCCATATAGATCTGAACTTGCTCATGGACTTAGAATATATGCCCTATTTTTTCCATTCATGGGGCTTCTAGATGTAGGATCGTCTATACTTCAGTCTCTACGTATGGCGCACATATCCATGATACTAGCACTAATAAGAGGTGTGATTCTTGTAGGGCTTTTAGCTTTTCCATCGTATTTCATGTTCCAAGTAACAATGGGATATATCTATTGGAGTCTTCTTGCCATTGAAGTGTTTGGAGGAATATCCGTAATAGGTATTGCATTTACTGAAATTCAAAGTTACAAAAAACGCAATAACGAAAGTTTACAGTAACTGTGTTAACTTAGTCGATAGGTGTTACATGAAATTAGTGCTCGTTAGACATGGTGAAAGCATTTGGAATAGGGACAATTTATTTACAGGGTGGACAGACGTCGGCCTTTCCGATATTGGAAAAAAAGAAGCTATTGAAGTCGGCAAAATGCTGAAAATCAAAAGTTATGACTTCGACATATGCTATACGTCGTATCTAAAGAGAGCGATTCAAACTTTGAATTACATTCTTTATGAAATGGATAGAGAGTGGTTGCCAGTTGTTAAAACATGGAAACTTAATGAAAGGCATTACGGTGCCCTCCAGGGTTTAAACAAATCCGAAGTAGCTAAAAAATTTGGTCTAGAGCAAGTAATGTTGTGGAGAAGATCTTATGCAATCAAACCTCCAGCACTTAATGAAGATGATGCACGCAACCCAATTTTACAAGATATGTATCGTGAAGAGGACAAAAATGAACTCCCATTGACAGAGTGCCTTGCGGATACTTTCGACCGTGTAATTCCATATTACAACTCTGAAATAATTCCAAAAATCATGGATGGAAAAAGAGTTTTAATAGTATCTCACGGAAATTCGTTGCGAGCGTTGATGAAATACATAGAAAACATATCGGACACAGACATTATCGACGTAAATGTCCCCACAGGCATCCCATTAATATACGAATTTGACAGCAATTTAAAAATCATTGGAAAAGAGATATTGCACAGGAACGTAGAGCCATCATTTCCTTGAACCATTCGTAAAAAGCGATACAGAGTCTAGATGATATTCATTTTCTGATTGGATTCTGTTAAGCAAT
>JAKSHT010000008.1 GCA_024399215.1 archaeon
GTTGAGGCAATAAGAACATTCCCAGGAGTTACAAGAAAGCACACTATTCACGAAATTGTAAAATATCTGCCAACCAACTCTTTTACCAACGTCGCAGCTAATGAAGGAGAAGACGCTGCGGCCATAGAATACGGAGACAACTATCTTCTCTTCGCCGCCGACGGTATTATGGAGTCATTATTAAAAACAAATCCATTTTACGCCGGTTATTTCGCAGTTCTAGTGAACATAAACGACATTGCCGCAATGGGAGGAAAAGCCCTTGCAATGGTTGACGTTATGTCGATGAAAGACGAAAAAGTATGTTCCCAAATCCTCAGAGGCATGGAATATGCCGTCAAAAAATTCAATGTGCCCATTGTTGGAGGTCATACACATCCTGACTGTCAATACCATGCCATTGATATATCCATCATAGGCACCGTACCTAAAGCAGACATAATTCTTAGCAGTACAGCAGAATGTGACGATGATATAATATTCGCGATGGACACGTGCGGATTCTTTCCTCCAGACCTGAAATACGCATATGATACTACGACTAACAAAGAGGACAAGCTAGTACGTAACCAAATAGACGCAATGTGTGAAATTGCTTCAAAAAAATTGGTGCACGCGGCTAAGGATATAAGCAACCCAGGATGCATAGGCACAATGGGCATGCTTCTAGAATCCTCAGGGAAAGGAGGATATGTTAATATCGACAAGATTCCCGTCCCAAGCGGTGATGTTGACCTTATCCAATGGATATTATCATATCAAGGATACGGATTTGTACTTTCATGCTCCCCTGAGAACTCCCAGGAAGTTATTGATATATTCAAAAGTGTTGAATGTGAGGGGGCTGTCGTTGGCAAGGTAAACGATTCTCAAATTTTCTCACTTAAAACGGACACAGAAGAAAAAATTCTCTTCGATTTTAACAATGACATAATTACTGGCTGCAATCCAACGAGAAAGCTGCAACGTCAATCGTAAATAGCTCACTAGGTTTTATTACCTTAATATGATTCATAGAATAAATGGGCCCAAGCCTCTTAGATGTGGCATTTCCGTCCCAGATAAAGACATTAGCTTCTGAAGATCTTTTAGTCATTATTCCTCCATTATGCGTAACATACTCGCCAATCCTAAATCCAACTTCGATATTCTCATTTTCGAAAGATTCAGACATAGCGAACTTCATATTGCTAAATTTCCCATTCTTAGCTACCATCTTACCCGAATAAAATAATTCCATACGTTTCTGTTTAAATGCAATGAGTACCCTATGATTGACTATTTCAGAATCTACCAATGCCCCCCTGCCACAAACTTCTATAAATTGCTTTAAAGAAATCCTTTCCTCTTTACATATGTACTCGACTATTCTTATACAGGTTTTAGCTCGATGATTACTCTCAGAGTGATCAAATTTAATTCCGAAAGTACCGGCAATGTCGGACAAGCTATACAGAGGAATATTAACATAATTTCTTAACAAAACGAGAACATCGTATGCCTTGCACTTTATAGGTGAGATCCCGTACCTTCTATCCATTATACATAAGTGACGAAAATTGTTTTCTGGTGAATGCGCAATGAATACAACATCCTCCAAACCAAAAATTTGAGATATGATTTTCCTAACAACTCCATAATCTGGAGCTATTGAAAGTTTTTTGGAATCAACTCTGACAATATTTCTGAGCCGACCTGTCGGCTTATTTGCCTTAATAAACATATACTCTGACGTCTCAATCTCAAAATTCTCGTTGGCTATAACAAAACCAAACAAACACATTTCACAAAAGTTGTTATAATCTCTTGAACACCCAGTATCAAAAGCTACAAGCTTCACGTAGGTCAGACTGATAGTATTCTATAAAACACACGCGGAATAGACTTTCATAAAATAAGGTTGAAGCGTCTAGCATTAATAAATAAGTAAAAGCAGCGCCGTCTCTTAATCACTCTCCAAATAGGCGTAACTTTAACAACAAGATTGTAACTAAAAATGTGCCGAGGACTAGCACATCAAGCATAATACCAGAAAACAATCTTATAACGCTTAAACACACGTCATATGACACTTATTCGAACGCAAAACAAGCTGCATAAGTCATAGCGAGGACAATGGCTGTCCTTAGATTTCCAGCGACATATCCGTCCCAGAATAATCCCCAATTGCTACTAGGTTAGACTATCTGGTCCAAAGATATATTTTATAGATATCGACTGAATCTGGAAAATCAGTGGCAGCTATAAGACTAGGTAAAAATCACCTTAGATGGTGTTATTATTGCAACATTCCTATTTTAGAAACAAAATTATGTCCAATTTGTGGAAATAATACGTTAGAAGTGGAAGTCACACCACCTGGAGAAATAAGACCCGCATTTGATCATGACATTGATTTAATAAGAGAAATCGTGGACTCGCAATATGGTAACGGAGTGGGTTTATTCATCATTCCCGAGAACCACATTGTCCTACTCAATAAGATGCCGTCATTAGATCGAATGGATGAGATAATTATCGATGGCAAACCCATAGCATCAATAAGATTCGACCTTGGTAAGGGATGGGTATTTATCAACCGCATGCAAAGTGCGATGAGAATGGCTCCTTCAATAAAAAAAGGATACGTTGTGTGTGACCCTACTGCCGTCGTATTCATACAAAACAGTAAGAATCTTATGGCGCCGGGAGTTACTGATGCATCTCCCGAAGTCAAGAAAGGCGATGAAGTCGTTATTGTAACTCCCGATAGAAGTGTTGTCGGCACCGGCATAGCAAAAATGTCAGCCGAGGAAATGATAAAAACAAGTCGTGGTGTAGCCGTTAAAACCAAATGGACAAAACCAGAAAAACTTGTTTTATCTGAAATTGGCCATACATGGAATGAGGTCATCGAAGCAAATAAAAACGTAATTAAAAAGAGAGCCAGCGAAGCGATATCGTTTATAAAAAAGACTATTGAATCTGTAGACGTACCAGCGATTGTGTCGTTTTCGGGGGGAAAGGACAGTTTAGCGACACTTCTTCTTACTATCGACGCTGGATATAATTTACCTGTTCTATTCATCAATACGGGGCTAGAATTCGATGAAACCGTAAAGCACGTCAGAGAAGTTACTAAAAGACATGACCTCAAGCTCATCGAAGAAGCAGCATCATCAGATGTATTTTTTAACAATTTAGTCCAATTTGGGCCTCCCGCTAAAGATTTCAGATGGTGTTGTAAAACCAATAAACTCAGCCCAACCCTTAAAGCAATAAACAAAAATTTTCCAACGGGAGTCCTTTCATTCATCGGACAAAGAAAGTACGAATCCGAATCAAGACACAATAAACCTAGAATTTGGAATAATCCATGGATTCCTGGACAAATAGGGGCATCACCAATACAATCATGGAATTCTATTCACGTGTGGATGTATATCTTCTTAAAAAAAGAACCATATAATGTGTTATACACGCGAGGTCTTGACAGAATAGGTTGCTTTTTATGTCCTGCCTCAGATATCGCAGAATTTGATATTGCCTCAGAAGGATCTAGTAAATACTCTCAATGGAATGCCTATCTAGATGATTATATAAAACAAAAAAATCTCCCGGAAGAGTGGAAAGAGTATGGCCTTTGGAGATGGAAAAAAATACCACCATCAGTAAAAGAGGAAGTGAACAAAATCTCCGGAAAAGACATCTTGAAATCAACAACACAGGTAAGCACATCAAAAAATAACCTTTCTATAAACATACAGGAGGGGTACTCTCCCTGCGTAATAGGCTACAGCATTGAGGCTGCACTTTCTAGGCCAATCGACATCGAGCGACTTTCAAACTTTATGTATATGCTGGGTAGAACTGTTAAAAAAGACAGTGATGGACAATGGGTATCTGTCAATTATATTACTATATACAAGGAAGGGGCTATAGTTTCTAAAGCGAATGTAAAAGACGATGCACGACAAAATATCGATAAATTATTCAATCTTATCATAAGATCCGAAAAATGTGTTGGTTGTGGTCTCTGTGTATCCAGGTGCAAACAGAAAGCGTTATATATAAAAGACGGGAAAGTCGAAATCGAGCATAATGAGTGCATAAGGTGTCAGGATTGCTTTGGGCCATGTCCTGCTATAAACTTCAGCGAGTAGTGAGCAAAACAAGTCTACTGTGTATTTCTCTCAGGCAGTTTGTAAATTGTTAACTCTCATAATTGCTCAATACTATCACAGCTTCCGTCCCAGCACCAGTGAACTTAAAAAATCAAGCGTAATGCCTCATACAGAGTGAAAGCCCCGTCTAAACCAGCACAAAAGGGCTTCTGTCATGTACTTCAAACCACCAATAAACCCACAATTTGAACTAAAAGCCCTCGTCTTTCCGTCCTTAATGGCTTGAATAACGTCCTGCCATGTCTTACAACTATCTGGTATTTCCAGATAGCCCTTACCAATCGATGTACATCTATGAGCATCACTGCCTGCCGTAATAATTTTTCCAAAACCCTCCGCAAGCTTTTTTGATTTTAAATTTGCACTTTTTGTAGATCTTGCATTAAGTGCCTCTATGCCATCAAACTCCGATACAATATTTTTCTTTCCAAGTCCAGTTCTAATCCTATAGGGATGAGCTGCAATCGCTACTCCTCCAGCTTCATGAATGGCATTAATAGTATCTATTATCGACATATGGCCCTCAATTTTCCTATTAATTCCATACGCGAGAATGTGTCCTGAATTGGAAGATATCTCCTCTGCCGGAACAATAATAATATCGTCACTCTTAATTCTGAAAAATGCCTCGAAACTATTATGATCGGTGATTGCAACACAGCCAAGGCCACAATCTACAGCTCCGGCTACTATATCCTCAGGTGTTTGCCAACTATCATCCGAATATGTTGAATGAATATGCAGGTCTGCCTTCATCTTATATTTGCACCATTCATAAGCTCTCCGTCAACAGTCACAAAACAATCCCTACCATCAGACAGAACTATAGCTTTACTACCATCAGCGGTCACCGCAACGTAATCTGGGGCGTTAGCAGGCACTTCTACATCCATACTGTTACCATTAAGTTCAAACTTACCGTCTTTCACACACACAACCTTAAGTGTTACTTTGGCAAAATCTTCGTATCGAATTTTAGTACACTTGCTATTGAAATCTGAGTTAATACTAGTTCCAACCGGGACATCTCTTGATGGCTTAAGAAGAAGAACTGTCGATCCCCCAAGTTCTCCGTCATCAGCTGCCAAAAGCATACCGTCTGACACAATTCCACGAAGTTTTGACGACTTAAGATTGCATAAACAGAGGACCTTTCTTTCAAAAAGTTCATCCTTTTTATAATACCGCTTAAGTCCAGCAACAATTGACCTTGGCTGTTCTTCGCCAACGTCGACTTTCATGTGATACAATTTATCTGCGTCCGGATGATCATCTACCCATACTATTTGTCCGACTCTTATATCCAGTGCCTTAAAATCAATAAATGAAGTCGTTGGTAATTTCAAATTTCCTCCCTTCTTTCCTAATTCAGATATTTTTTTATCTTCAACAAACTCAATCTTTCGGAAAACTGGCATCGGCTTTGTCAGACAAGACTTTGTTATCAATGGCTTTACGAGATTCGCAAACCCAACTTCTCTAAGAGGCCTTTCCATTCCCAAATATCCCCATATCTTTTCTGACGATTTTGGCATGAATGGCCATGACATAAGTGCCAACGCCTTTACAAGTATAAGATTTGCATTCATTATAGAGCCACATCTATTCTTATCCGATTTAATAAGAACCCACGGTTTCATAGAATCAAAGTATTTATTACCAAATTTTGAAAGATCCATAACGACTTTAATGGACTTTTTAAAATCGCACGAATCCATATACCCGCAATACTCACCAAAAGTTTCCTCAATTTTACCAGTAACCTTCCTTAGCTCATCCTCATCGGGATCAGGAACAACTTCAAAATTACTCTGAGTAAAACTTAGGCACCTATGATAGTAATTCCCAAGATTCGAAACAAGTTCATTATTGACCTTTACTTGAAAATCCTCCCACGTAAATTCGGAATCATGCGTATCAGGCATCACAGATGAAAGGTAAAATCTTACAACGTCAGAATCATACTCTTTCAGGACTGTCGGCACATCAATTGCTCCTCCTCTACTTTTCGATAACTTTCCCCCATTAAACATAAGGTATTCATTGGCTGGGATGTCATACGGAAGGTTCAGCCCACCATACCCCATAAGTATAGATGGCCAAATAATTGAATGAAAAGGAATGTTGTCCTTTCCAAGAAAATAGTAATGTTTAGCTTTTGAATCCTTCCAAAAAGACTCCCAATAGTTCGGCTTTCCAATGATTGCTGAATATTCTTTAGAAGCAGAAAGATACCCTATCACCGCGTCAAACCATACATAGATAACCTTTCTTTCCCATCCTTCAACAGGCACAGGAATTCCCCATTCCATATCCCTCGTTACAGCTCTGTCATTTAAACCGTTCTTAAGCCAGTTAGATGTGAATGACCTAACATTCGCTCTCCACCATTTTTTCTCATCCAAATATCTCAAAAGTTGTTCGCTAAACGCGCTAAGTCTGAAGAAGTAATGCTCAGTTGATCTAATCTCAGGCTCAGCTCCACAATTGGTACATCGTGCTTCATTAAGTTCCCCAACTTCAAGCATAGTACCGCACGAATCACACTGGTCCCCGCGACATCTCTCCACTCCACACTTTGGACAAACACCCTCAACATATCTATCCGGAAGAAATTTCTCACATTTCGCACAATAGTATTGATCGGTCTTTTTAGTATAGAGATATCCTTTACTCAGGAGTGTGCTAAAAACATCGTTAACCACACTTCGATGATTGTTGCTATGTGTTTTGGTAAATAAAGAAAACTCAATACCCATATCTTCAATAGCTTTCTTATTAATTTCATGATATCTGTCAGCTATAACACACGGTGCAACTCCCTCTTTATCTGCACTTACCGTAATAGGTGTGCCGTGCTGATCGGATCCTGATACCATGAGAACTTCATTCCCAAGAAGTTTATTGTATCTGCTAAAAATGTCGGGTGGGAGAATCGACCCGGCCAAGTGACCTAAATGTATAGTCCCATTCGCATACGGCCACGCTGCGCACACCAGTATCTTGGGCATAGAAGCATAACTGAAAAAGTCATATATATCCTCACGGTGCACGAGGTACGAGTAAATCAGACACTTTTTTGGACATATTTTACTCACTAAGCAAGTAAAATCGACATATACATAAGTTGCATTCCAACGTTTAGTAAGAATATGCCAGATGCATGCGAAGTATGAGTCTCTCATGAATCTACTACATCTTCCAGAATGAAACGCATGGAGAATCAATTAAAACAAAAATACTGAAAGAAAGGAGCCAATTAATAAGACGATAAAAGTAGTTTGAAATACAATTTCTTGATGGTCTCGGTAATACAGAAAATTTATTAGCTCGACAAAGTCAAAGGTCGTAAAATTTCAAATTAATAAGTTAACCGCCCGTATGCAATGTCTCAATCTAACAACCTATAAGCTTGGTAACAATAATAAGCACAAAAAATCATAACCAGTCATGAAGTCGAGAATTGTTCTTCTTGGTCCGCCAGGCGCTGGAAAGGGAACACAGGCAGAAATTCTTGAAAAAGAGTTAGGTTTTACAAAGCTTTCAACTGGTGATATGCTCCGTGAAGAAGTCAGAAACGGAACAGAGCTTGGAGAAAAAGCTAAGATTTATGTAGAATCCGGTAACCTTGTGCCAGATGAAATCGTTGTCGAAATGATAAAAAAAAGAATCAAAAACATTTCAGGAGCAATTCTCTTTGATGGATATCCAAGAACAGTTAAACAAGCAGATGCCCTCGCATCCATTATAGACATCGATCTTGCAATTAGTATCGATGTAGAAGACAAAGTTCTTGTCAATAGAATTGCAAAAAGGCTAATGTGTTCGAAATGTGGAGCAGTTTATCATCTAATAAACAAACCACCAAGAAAAGAGTGGATCTGTGACAAATGCAACACAACTTTATACCAAAGAGACGACGACAAAGAGGAGACGGTAATGAACAGACTAGAGGTGTATCGTCGAAACACACTACCACTCATCAAATACTACGATGAAAGAAATAAACTTGTCATTATCAACGGAAACGAAGGCACTATCAACAGTATATCCGAAAGGATTAAAGCTGCACTCGAGGGTTAGAGGTCTCGGGTTCCAATTCTTATATGCTACAAAATCCAGGTATCATCGGTACGGTAATGTATTAGACTGATTAAGTATCGTCAGAAGCGAGGCACTTAGCCTGATTCATTCAATCGATTACAACATATGCTCATCTAAACCATACTAGTCACAAACAGAAAATCCGACATATAAACCCACACAGCGGCAGCTATCGCGAACATTTTCATGCTACGCTAGGCAATTAAAATATTTCTGGATAGGAATCTACAAGATACTGTCGAAATCTATTAAAACAAGGTTAGTATAGCACGCCGCAACAGCCTCGTAGTGTAGTGGTCAATCATTCTGGACTCTGGATCCGGAGACTGCAGTTCGAACCTGCACGAGGCTACCAAATTTATCAGACCACATAAAGATCAAAAGTACCTAATTTCTAATATTTCCAACTCAAAATTCCGTCTTTATCCCATTAGCAATATCTGAAAAAAGATCCGAGCCCTCTTCTGGACCTCTTACTATCAATACATCATCAGCAACAATCAAAGCATCCTTACCAGGGCCATACATAAATCTATCTCCGCGTTTTATAGCAAGAACGTACGTTCCACAACGACTTCCGAGATTGATTTCTCCAAGTGTTTTTCCTGCAATTATCGATCTATCACTGACGACAACTCTTCCGATGGCAGCTTCTGACTCATTAATACTCATTTGTATAACAGGGTGATCGCCCAACCCCCGAAGAACTACATCTGCTATAGATGCAGCAGCGTCTGCAATCTCTTCCGCTGCCATCTGCAGCCTCAATATAACCGAAAATTTAGAAATTTCATTAGGTTGTTCTCTTCCAAGACTTACAATATGCTCTTGAATGTCAGAACTGCATTCATTCATTTTTTTCTCAAGAAATATAACTTCCTTAGCAATCTCAACATCATTATAGAGTAACGAAGCATAAGCGAGATCCACCATAAACTCCGATGTATCTTTGAGTTCAAGAAGCATAGACTCGATTTTATTCATCTTAACTCTTCTCAGTATCTGGAAACTCCCACGGACATTTTCCAGTCGTAAAGTCCTTCAGGCGAAGAAATCCCTCATCAAGGCCTCTAACAACAATGTCATCCCCTGCGTGAATCTTCATTCCGTCATCTGGATCGTATATCCACCCACGACGACTTTTCAACGCAATAACTCTCGTCCCAGTACATGCCTCTATAGCCAATTGACCAAGGGTATTACCAACCATATCCGACCCTTCCGAAATACGGACAATATCAAACTTCTCGTCGGATTCGCAAAGTATCCTTATAATAAACGGCTTTTTCTCTGACGGAAGATCTATTAACTCAGCAATATTCGCAGCCGATCTGGAAATTCTCTCAGCAGCAGATACAACCTGAAGAATCCCAGAAAGCTGTTTTGCCTCCTCCATTGTTCTCACTGCAAGGAGCATCTTAACTCGTATGGCATGTTCCAGGCCCTCCATATCTTCTTTCAGTTCACCAACCTTCTTCGCCATGTCATGACTGTCGTACATCAGCGAAGCATAAGCGAGATCCACAATAACTCCGGACTTATCCTTTATCTCTGTAAGAAGCTCCCGGACAGTCACATCTGCTTCATCCAAATCGGAATACTCATCACAGATGCCACTCATCAAGAAGCATCCCCCGCAGCGCCGCCTGAAAAGTCGCTGCCGCTCTCCTCGTACCCGGAGTAAGCCAATAAAACGGTCACCTGCATGGCTAACCTAACGCGCACCGCAACAACTTTGACATATTTAAACTAATAAGTCCACGATTTTTTCATTTCAGTTATATATTAATGTTCACTTCCTGGACACGGCAGAAACGAAAATGTCATGAGGCGATCTTTCGTGGGTTACAAGACTGATACCAAAAATTTCTTCAGACGCAACAGATCAGTCTTAGTAATGGGATCAATAGCACTCGCTATTGCCATTTCTGCTGAAATCGTGGCTGGCCATGCTTTTGCCGATGCAATGAATGACAAGAGAAGTGGAATAGCAACTATTTTTTGCTGCTCCGCCGCCATGAAAGGATACATTTTTTGTTCCATGGGCAGTCGTCTCGGAACTTCAATGCATATAGGAACTTTTCAAGTATCATTTAAAAAGGGAAGTATTCTAAGATCTAATGTCGAAGCTGCAATGGCACTAACCCTTGATTTTTCTTTACTGATAGGTGTAGCTGGATGGGTCATTTCAAAAATGTTCTCAACTAGTAATGAAGGAATGGAGGTTTACATCTTCATTTCGATCCTTGGTGGTCTCCTCTCAGGGGCAATAGTGGTAATATTTAACATTCTCGTCGCGTACATTGGGCACATAATGGATTGGAATGTTGATGACATTACAGTTCCAATTATTGCTGCAGTAGGAGACATTGCAACAATTATGATGATCCGTATTGCAATGCTAGCCAGTAAGAAAATCAGTTACTTGCACACATGTTCGATATGTATGGTATTCTCCGTTATCATGATCTGCATTACTCTCAAAATTATTAGTAGCCAAATAGAAAACGAAACAAAAAGAATCGTCAAACAATCCTTTCTAGTACTTGTCGCCTGCATACTATTTGGAATTATAGTCGGAACAATTACCGAACGCTGGACAGAAGATATATCCAGTAAATCAATCATATACGTGCTACTGCCAGCATTTCTCAACGAAGGAAATGCACTATCCGGTATGCTTACATCAAGATTTGGCTCAATGTTTCACTTAGGTATGTTAAAACCAACAATAATGCCATCCAAAAAAGTGCGCGAAAGCTTTATTACGACGTGTATGCTAGCTGCTGTTTCACTCCCCTACATGGGAATGATATCTCTCGTAAACATACAATATCTCATCCCATGCACATCATTAATCACTATCATCCTTTTAGCTGGGTTTATCGTCGTCGCAGCGGTAATTTTCATATCATATTATATTGCGGTAACTGCCATCAAATTTAAATTTGACCCTGACGACTGTTGTATTCCAGTCGCATCATCATTTATAGACGTAATAGCAACAGCAACCCTCATTATAGTTTATACTATAATTTCCCACGAGTGATTTCCCCCTCATTTATATGTTCAAAGGAAATGCCCTACAAGAGATGGCCTTAATGATCGATAGAGATAAAATTTTAACAAACCTCAGGAAGTACGACCTTAAGAATGTAAAAGTTGGGGTGATTGCCTCCCACTCCGCACTCGATGTGTGTGACGGCGCAAAATCAGAGGGATTTAAGGCTGTTGCAATATGTCAGAGTGGCAGAGAGAAAACATTCGATAGATATTTCAAATCGACATCCAGCGGGTACTATAACCGAGGATGTGTGGATCAAACCATCATTCTTAACAGATTTGATGATATCCTTGGCCCCCACGTTCAAGAAAAGCTAATTAAAGATAATATTCTCTTTGTGCCAAATCGTTCGTTCGTATCGTATTGTGGCATTAATGCCGTTGAGAATGATTTCGAAGTTCCTCTCGTTGGGAGTAGGAATTTACTAAGATCTGAGGAGAGAGGGGGTGACAGAGACTATTATTGGATTCTTGACAAGGCAAAACTACCATTTCCCGAAAAAGTCGAAACACCGGAACGCATTGACGATGTCGGACTTACCATTATCAAAGTTCACCATAAGCAGAAAAAACTAGAAAGAGGCTTTTTTACGGCGAGGTCATACGAACAATTTTGCCAAAAGTCGGCAGACCTAATTAAAAATGGAGTTATTGAGGAGGATTTCCTTAAATGTGCAAGAATGGAACGATACGTTATTGGCCCAGTATTCAACCTTGATTTTTTTTATTCCCCTCTTATGGAAAACGGAGAAAAAATCGAACTACTAGGTATTGACTGGCGGTTTGAAAGTTCATTAGATGGATTTTGTAGGCTTCCCGGAAAACAACAAGTTGAGCTTGAAAATGATGGAATTCTTCCAGAATATACTGTTTGCGGTCACAATTCCGCAACACTAAGGGAATCTCTTTTAGAAAAGGCCTTTGAATTGGCAGAAAAGTACGTCTCCGCAACTAAAAAATATTACAGTCCTGGAATCATAGGGCCATTCTGCTTGCAAACATGTGTTGACAAAGATCTTAATTTTTACATATACGACGTAGCACCTCGTATTGGAGGAGGAACCAATATTCATATGGCAATGGGTCACGCATATGCAAATTCTCTCTGGCGCCGTCAGGTAAGTACGGGAAGAAGGCTTTCCATGGAAATCAAAAGAGCAATAGACGAAGAACGCATGGATGAAATTGTCACATAACACGCAAATAAATAGCACGTAGAACAGCTAAATCATGCACAATCGTACAATCCCAAAGACTAAAATTTACATAATTGCCTACGAGTTAATGTCGTATTCGTTCAGGTCACTGTCTCAAAATGTGGCTTTGCCTTGATTGAACTACAATCGTACAAAGCCACTTCACGTCTATCCATAAAAAACCCAAATTTCTTATGAAGCATAATCGACGGAACATTACTTGGCTGAATAGAACTATGGACAACAGTTGCGCCCTGTCTGACTCCCTCGTCGACAGTTGTGCGAAGAAGTTTATACCCTATTCCGTTCCGCCTTAAATAAGGGTGAACACCCATATTCTCAATCCAAACAAGATTCTCAGCATTATTTACGTGGTGAAGCATCTGTGCGAATATAAATCCCATTATTTCTTCATCTTCTTCGGCAACAAAGCTCAACCCCGATTCGAGATATATTTTGAATGACTTATTACTGCTAGCACCAAGATCATCTTTCCATTGTTGTGGAAGAGATTCCCATTTATTTTCAAGTATACTAGAAAAATACTCTTTAATACATGAAATTTCAAGTTCTCTAACCTTCACAATGTCTTTTATCTTCATTAAGCGTATATTCATATTTACATCTCTTCTGGTGCACCCATACCAAGGCACGTAAGTACGTTTTTAAGAACAATTTTAAAACACTTAACAAGTGTCAAGCGAGCATCTCTTTTTTCTATAGAACCGATAACAGGCACTGTCACATAAAACTGGTTAAATGCAGATGCAATTTCATGCCCGTACGCAGGTAAAAGATGAATACGTCTCTGCTCCCCTGCTAACTTAACTATGCTCCCAAATCTGGAAAGAATTTTCACCAGGCGAATCTCGTATACATCTACAAGCTTCGATGCATCAGCAACTTCATTAAACCTACCTGCCCTTTTAAGTATACTGCAAGCTCTTGCATATGAATATTGAAGGAACGGTCCACTATTTCCGTCAAAGTTGAGGGCTTCGTCCCACTTAAAAGTGAACTGCTTCTCGGGCTGTATACGAACAATATTATATCTAATTGCACCCACACCGATAACCTTCGAAATTTCTTTCACTTTTTCCTCAGACATCTCTGGATGTCTCAATTTAACTTCAGTATACGCTCTAGAAATAGCCTCATCTATAAGATCATCAAGATATACGACAATCCCTTTCCTTGTAGACATTTTTCCTTGTGGAAGTCTCACAAATGCATAGAACAATGGTTCTGGCATTTTTTTGCTTCCAAGAATTTTCAGAACAGAGCAAAGTTGCTTACTTCCAAGCTTTTGATCCTCACCTAGAACATCAATAAGTTCATCAGCCCTTCTGAACTTGTCAATGTGATACGCTAGATCTCGCGTAGTGTACAGCGTTGTACCGTCCGATCTTAAAAATATAAACTTAGTACTCTTCCCTTGCACACCAAAATTTTTAAGATCAATAGACCAAGCCCCATCTATCTTTTCTGCATAAACAGATTTTTTAAGAGTTTCTACAACTGCCTTAGCGGAACCATCCGCAATAAAGTCAGACTCCCACGTATACGTATCTAAAAAAACATTTATGTTAGCTAGTGTCTCTTTCAGCCCATCAAGCATAATTTCTGCAGTCTTATGAACAGCCGAAATTATCTCCTCTTCACCAGCCTCAAACCTTCTAAGCATTTCTGCAATCTCTTCCCTAACTGCCGGATCTTTTTCAATCATATCATTGGCTGCACGATATAATGCGACAAGTTTATGGTCAATCTTATCCCTCTGGCCTCCTTCCTTTTGGTCGGCAACTTCAGAACAGATCTCTCCTCTTAAATTATTAATACCCCACGTAAGAATGACAACCTGCTTTCCAACATCATTGACATAATATTCTGTAGAGACATCATATCCGCACATTTTGAGTATTCTTGCCAATGTATCCCCAATAATGGGATTTCTTGCCCGTCCTACATGAATAGGCCCAGTAGGATTCGTAGAAGTATGTTCGACGTTAATCTTCTTTTTTTTTGGAGGATAACGCCCATACATATCCCCCATCGCAATAATATCTCTAATTGTACTCGAAACAAGTGCACTCTCGTTTACAGAAAAGTTGATATAACCTCCGAATGCGCTCACTGAGCCTATCAATCCACTGGGATTAATACTTTCAGCTAATTTACTTGCAATATAATCCGGTTTTTGTCCAAATATCTTAGACATAGAAAAACATGGAACTGCAAGGTCTACATTTTCAATTGAAGGAATCTCCGTATCAAATTCAACGTCAGACATCCCTATTTCCAACAGCGCATTCTTAACAGCGTTTCTTACTTCTTCATCAAACGAATCTATAATCTGCATTGCTACACCTTATACCTCAAAATAGCGGCAATTCCACCAAAAGCTGTCATCAACATTTGACCCTCTTCTGACTCTGAAGATACGATTTTAACATTGGTATTATACTCAGCCGCAAGTTCGAAAAAATCATCGATAAGATCCTCATTTTTTGTAACTGGTGATATCGCCCCACATACCTTACACCTAACCCTATCATCCACCGATGACACAGTATCTTCATATTTATGCCCCGATGGGCATACAACAGAAATACGCCTTTTATTAATATCCTCTGAAAGAAGAACAATATCCACTGCACCAACACAAATGGCATTCCTAACATCATTTTCCCCATAAGACGAAAGACCGCCATCAGTTTTCCTAATTTCCCTGAAGAATCTCTGAATATACTCTTTTTCCTCCATCAAGTCAATATCTTGGATCGAATCCCTTGCTACATCAACAAGTTCTTTTAATCCAGATTCATCAGTGTATCCCACATCAAATGTGCTAATAACTTTTTTTTGAAGTTCGTGATGTAAATACTCCTCATCAGTAAAGAAATCCTTCGTTGCACCAGGACCACCAATTAGAAGTCCTGCAAGCTCTGTCCTCGAAAGAAAAATATCTGTGGCACTATCTGCCACTTTTTTGAAAAATTCGTGTGCAGCAATTCTAATGAGTCTCTCAAATCTCAATGACGATTGCCCTCCCTGGTGATGTTTACTCGGAACAAGAGAATCAAAGTGTTTCATAGGAACTATCCTGCTTCCTGTAAGAATACCAAGCGTGGCTTCCCGTCTATCAATAACTATCAGACCGTATGACTTCTTATCAGCCAGCATTGTCTCTAGCGGTTCTGTATAAAACTCAGAATCACATCTATACAGAAATGTCGTAATTGCTTCCGGGGGATCAACAACATACTGAACCATCTTAGTTTGATCTCCAGCCCGTGGAATCTCTCCGCAGAAAACAACAACTCCGTTCGGAGGAGCCACCTTATATGTTTTTAATCGTGACATTATGGAGTCAATAGCCCCTTGAACATTCTTCATAGTAGACTTCGATTTGATATTAGATGATTGTGAATATTCATCCCGAAGGTATGCCATAACATCCGAAATTTGTCTTGTTGCTGGGACATATAGAGAAATGAGCTCAGTACCATGACCTCGCACTCCCATAATTTCTTGCATTACCTTTTTAAAGTCATATCTCGCCTTCTGAATCGACTCAGATTCCACCATACAAACACTCTTGACTCAGGCAAACTAATAATTATAATAAAAGTGTCGGTAGTACGTGGACAGAGTTATTGTTTCAATCGGTGGTTCAGTACTAATTCCTGGAAAAGAAGATTCAACTTATATCAAATCACTTGCGAGTGTGTTAAAGGAAGTTTCTAATGAGGTTTATCTTATAGTTGTATGTGGAGGTGGTCAAGTTGCTAGATATTATTCTGACATAGGAAAAAATCTTGGAGGTAGTATTAAGCAAATTGATGAACTCTGTATTGAAGTTACTAGAATTAATGCCGGTCTTCTATCAATGGCTATTGGAGGAGATGGATTAAAAAGTGTTCACACTGACATAGAAAACTGTATCAATATGACAAGTGTTGGCAAAGTTTCTATTATGGGTGGCACAGAATCTGGACACACAACTGATGCAGTAGCAGCAATGATAGCCAAAAGATACAAAGCAAATCGTATAGTCAATGCAAGCAACGTTAATGCGATTTATTCTGATGACCCGAAAAAAAATCCTGAAGCAACAAAATATTCAAAAATAACAATAGACGAGCTTAGTACGATCGTATACAACAAACATGTTCCCTGCAAATCTTCTGTTTTCGATCCCCTGGGTGTAAGTATTGTAAAAGAATGCAAAATTGATCTTGTCGTGGTGAACGGAAGAAATATCAAAGAATTAAAGAATGCAATCCTTGGAAAAGAGATTGAAGGCACGTACGTCAATCCTTGTTAGATTCTATCAATATCTTTTGACAATACTTTCTCCAGGCCCAATGAATCAACTAAATTTTCTATCCTTCTCTGTTCCGATCTACTCATTGAATTACGG
>JAKSHT010000009.1 GCA_024399215.1 archaeon
TTTCAATTATCTACTCAATAAAACAGTCAGTACCAGAATCACATTCTTCAAAATATCCACTCCATAGTGGTATGAGAACACACGTACTGTTATCATTTATTTTTAATATCTCCAAAATCTTTAAAAGATCCGCAAAGTTCTCACCAAACACCATACATACATTAGAACATCATGCATACGCTAGTTTGAAAGATACATTATCATTCTCACGCATCACTAGAGAAAATAAGCCTCTACAGACCTGCCAAATATTTATATACGAAAGGGCAAAGGCAAGTAGTATAAATATTTCTATTGTGACACTACTCAGGGAAACCGTCGATATGAAAGATTTAATTAATTGTGGTTATAGAGGGGAAGTATGGTGAGATCTTTCGAGATTCCAACTGTTCTCTCAGCTGAAGAACTTAAGAATAAAGGATTTCACAGAGTAGTTAAGATCTGTGTAAATGGGGTCAATGCTCTTGATAGAAATAAAAAAACGACGTTGGCTAAAATCACAGCATTAGGAGATATTATAGAAAATGCACTATCAAAATGCATAGACAAATTTCCAAGAATAAATAAAAAAGAAGATTTTTTTCCAGAATTAATTGATTTAGTAATCGGTATCGATAATTATAAAAAGTCCCTTGGTGCGATAAGATGGGCAGAAAAAAGGATAGAAAAACTCAAGACCGAGGCTATAAAAAACGTTAGGCGCTCAAAAGATGTAAATGTTATAAATTCTGTCAGGAAGAGTTTCTATGGAAGGCTTTCATCTGTTATTAACCAGATCAGTGACGAACTAACCTTCCTTCAAGGATGTAAGAATAAATTTAAACTTATTCCATCCATTGATCCAAAAATAGCAACAGTTGTCGTTGCTGGATTTCCAAATGTTGGAAAGAGTATATTGGTATCGAAATTAAGCACAGCGACGCCAACAGTCGCTCCATATCCATTTACTACTAAAGGTATCATAGTTGGACACATTGAGGACGAATGGAGAAAATTTCAGATAATTGACACTCCAGGACTTTTAGACAGGGATTCAGATGAACGTAATGACATTGAGAGGCAAGCTGTTCTAGCTCTAAAATACCTCACGCATATTATTTTGTTTATATTAGATCCATCGGAAACGTGTGGATACAGCATAGAAAGACAGAATGCGTTGTTAGAATCAGTCAGGGAAGGATTCATAGGAATTCCTATTATAGTTGCCGAAAGCAAGAATGACATTATAATTACAAAAAGTGACAATATTAATTTTTCTGCAAAATCTGGAGATAATATAGATCAACTTCGTGAAAAGTTAATCTCTGAATTAAGAAAGATAGAACTCAAAGAGGGGGCGTAATGCCAGCAGAAGAACCTGTCTCTAGTGGGGAAATACGACAATATCTTTCTAATCTCTCTGCAGAATGTGATAAATGTTATGATATAGCGACTCAGGCGAGAATGCTCGGAAGGGATGTTGAGACAAGAGTAGAAATACCAAGAGCTAAAGATCTTGCCTCTAGGGTCGAGAAGTTACTAGATGATTATAATATTGGTGAAATTGCAGACGACATCCGACGTCTTGCCAAGGAATTTAAGAATAGAGAGCTTGTATCTTTAAAGATTGCCGAGGAAGTAGCAAAGAGATCTGCAGACAACATTGAATCCGCTATAGATAAAGGCATTAGAGTGGGCCTTGCTGTTCTCACTGAAGGCATTTTAGTTGCTCCTCTAGAAGGATTAGCAACTACAAAAGTTAAAAGGAACACAGATGGATCACAATATGTTGATCTCATATTCGCTGGACCAATTCGTGCAGCAGGAGGTACAGCACAGGCAATGAGTGTTCTTATTGCTGATGTTGTTAGACAAGCCATAGGTATTGGGAAATATATACCTACTCAACAAGAGATCGATAGATTCATCGAGGAGATTCCCCTATACAAACAATGTCAACATCTTCAATATTCTCCTACACCTGAAGAAATACGATTAATTGTTGGAAATTGCCCTGTTTGTATCGATGGAGAAGGTACGGAAAAACTAGAGCTTTCTGGCTTTAGAGATCTCCCAAGAATTGAAACCAATCAAGTTCGAGGAGGAGCATGTTTAGTTATTGCCGAAGGTTTATGCCAAAAAGCAGCAAAAATAAACAAGCACGTTAGCAAACTAGGTATTAAAGGTTGGGAATTCATAATTGAATATATCAAAGGAAAAAATGTTTCCACTTCTGAAAACGACTCTAGAGAGGTAAAACCAGAAGAAAAATACTTAAAGGACATCATTGCCGGTCGCCCAATATTCGGGCACCCCTCAAGAATTGGTGCTTTCAGGTTACGTTACGGGAGAGCGAGAACTAGTGGCTTGGCATCGCTAGCTTACTCTCCCGCCAGCATGTACATTTTGGATGATTTCCTTGCACTGGGCACACAATTAAAGATTGAGAGGCCAGGTAAAGCATGTGTGGTTACGCCATGTGACGAACTCGAAGGCCCCACCATTCTTCTCAGAAATGGAGATCTTGTGCAATGCAATACTAAAAAAGACGCATTAGAGTATAGACCGATGATATCAGAAATCACAGACTGTGGAGAGATATTGATACCATTTGGTGAATTTTGTGAAAACAATCACTTTCTCGTGCCATGTGGATATACAATAGATTCTCTACCTACCGACTGGAAACATCCTACATGGGCACGTGCTCTTGAAATGTCAACTAGTATGCGAGTTCCGCTACATCCAGACTTTAATCTTTACTGGTCGGACATTTCCCTGGACAGACTTTCATTACTTCGTGGATCAATATTAGAAGAGGGACAATTTAATGACAACAAACTTTTTCTGCCAAACAGTAACACTGTACAGAAAAGGATTTTGGAAGATCTTGGTGTTTTACATATTATAAAAAATGGATGTATAGTAATTGAAAAATATGCTGCTCCACTTCTTGCGGGTCTCGGATTAAGTAATAATAATCAAAAAATAATCGAAAAAGCAAAATTTTCTGGAAAAGGACCATTAGACGCTGTAAGTAAAGCAATGGGGATAGAGGTTCGTGCTAGAGCCGGTGTGAGAATTGGAACTAGGATGGGCAGGCCAGAGAAAGCCAAAGATAGGAAATCAAATTCTGTTGTCCAGCATGGTCTATTTGCAGTTTCTGAAGCCACACCTTTTAAAAAGGAATTAAACAGAGCTATAAAACAATCTCGTAATTTCAATATGACAAGGAATGAAACCTATAGAGAAAAAAATTTAGTTCTGCTTAATAAGAACGGTAGTGTTTTATTGCAGGCTGGAGCGAGAAAATGCCCAAAATGCGGGCAAGAAACATATCGTACATGGTGTAGAAATTGCAATACACATACCGAAACTATAGTTAGTGGTGGAAAACCAGTTATTAAAATGATGCCTGTGGACCTTTTCAAAGAACGAAGTGAGGCTATAGCATTATTAAAACTAGGAGATCTTTCAAGGGAGGTCAAACTAGCTGACAAGTACCCATCAAAATTAAAAGTACCTGAAGCACTAGAAAAAGCAATACTTAGATGTAAGCACGATGTAACTGTCTATAAAGATGGAACAATTCGATTTGACATGACTGACATCCCTCTCACACACTTTAGACCTAAAGAGATAGGCCTGTCTGTTGAGAAAGCGAGAGATCTAGGATATGTACATGATTGGAATGGACAACCACTTGTTAGTGATACACAGCTGTGTGAGTTAAAAATTCATGATATAATTCCAAATATTAATTGTGGAAAACACCTTGTAAAAGTTGCTAATTTTGTTGACGAGTTATTAGTTAGATTTTACAACATGGAAAGCTACTACAATGTACAAAACGAAAGTGATATTATTGGGCAGCTAGGCATAGGATTAGCACCACATACATCTGGAGGTATTCTATGTCGGATAATAGGATACACAAATGTATCTGGATGCTACGGTCACCCGTTTTTTCATGCAGGAAAAAGGAGGAATTGTGATGGAGATGAAGATTGTGTAATACTCCTCTTGGACGGTCTTTTAAATTTCTCCAGAGCATACATTCCAGATAGAAGGGGAGGACTTATGGACACCCCTCTTGTCCTCACGACAAGAATAGACCCTAACGAGATTGATAAAGAGGCGCATAATATTGACTGCCTCAGAGAATATCCATTAGAGTTATACAAGGCTGCACAACAACTTATGGACGCAAAAGAAATCGAAAAATCGATGGATCTTGTAAGTGGAAGAATAGGAACTAATCTTCAATACGAAAAAATTGGATTTACTCACGATACCAACGATATTGCAGAGGGCCCAACTCAGTCTGCATATACAACGCTGTCAACTATGGAAGATAAAATGATGGCTCAACTAGATCTTGGACGTAAAATTCGAGCTGTGGATGCTAAAGATGTTGCCTTAAGAGTTATTAATCAACATTTTATGCCGGACATGATAGGAAATCTTAGAACATTCTCCACACAAAGTGTTAGATGTGTAAAATGCGGTGAGAAATATCGTAGAATCCCGTTAAATGGCAAATGTCATTGTGGAAATAATCTTACACTTACAGTCCACGAAGCGAATGCAAGAAAATATCTTGAAATTTCTAAAAAAATATGCGAAGAGTTCCAGTTACCTCGGTATGTGAAAGAAAGAATAGAAATTCTGGCAATCAGCATGAATTCACTATTTAACAGTGATAAAATCAAAAAATGCAAACTGACTGACTTCCTCTGATGTTAAAACGCCACTTTAAAGGCTCAGTCGCACATCTAATAGACGTGGCGAACAAGGTATTCAGAGAGCGGCGACATCATCCGCAACTTTTTTTGCATTCTTGGAGAGTATTGACACAGCCTTGTTAATGACTTGTTGTGCTGTCAGTGAACCATCAGTTTCGAATGTAAATAAAAATTGAGAACTATCTCCTACAACAGTGACCGATCCACCGCTTAACTCCTCACAAGTCCTACACAACGAGCATACAAGCGCATCTCTTACAACAAGTTTCCCGTTCTTAACATCAAACACATTTTTGGGACAAGATTTTGCAATATCTTGGACAAAATCAATTTCTCCATCGTCGATATTTATAACCGGCATGTACTTGTACCCTACGCCACTAGCGACTTGCCACTTTATGTGCTTTTTTGCCGTTCCCATCACAGCATAGGCATAAGCGAGAATTGACTGTCCCTTGCCAAGTTCAACAATTGGAATGCCCTTATCTCTTATTTCTAACAGAGATTTGTCCTCAACGTTAACAGGTCCGTCGACGAGCTTAAGATCACCCGAATAAACAATCTTAGGACCATTTTCTTTAATAACGTATTTGATCGCACTGCTCCTGTAGTCTTTATCTGGACTTAAATTATCCACTTCGAAATTCTCATCAGTTGGAATAGGAATCATGCCAAGTCTATGAGCAACGATCTCATTAAACAATGGCGTGTTAGTTTCATTCCCCCAATCTGCATGGCCCAACCAGAACTCTACATTGTCAATAGCCATCTTCGGTATATCGAACAATATCGTTCTCCGCAGCGCGTTAGCTCTAGCTGGTGAAGAATTTTTGAGAATAAATTTGCATTTTCTCTCATTCATCTCGATAATTTTAACATCCATAATAAAGCCCACTCAAACTCTGCGTCCTCTACGTCCACCTTTCTTCTTGGTACCATCATGAGGTATCGGCGTCACATCTTCAATACGGCCGATTTTAAGGCCGGCCCTGGCAAGTGCACGAATAGCTGCCTGTGCTCCCGGACTTGGAGATGTTGCACCATTGCCTCCAGGCGCACGGACTCTAACATTGACTTCAACAATCTCTTTTTCCTTTGCAACATCTGCGACTTTCTCTGCTGCTCTCTGAGCGGCATAAGGTGAGGACTGATCTTTTGCTTGTTTAACAACCATTCCGCCCGTAGCTTTTGTTACCGTCTCAGCACCCGTAATATCTGTAAGTGTGATCATAACGTTATTGTAACTGGCGTAAATGTTGGCAATTCCTTTTTTTGCTGTCATTATTGATCACTCTCTACTGTGTTGGCATCTTCTACACCAATTCCGGCTTCTTCTGCATCTTTTTTAGCTTTCATTGCTTTTCTAGTTGCTTCTGCGCCTGATTTTGACGACTTCTCTGTATTACTAGCCGGTGTCTGTTTCGTGGAAACCCGCATCGGATGCAATTCATTATTGAACGGTGAGGCTGGATCATACATGATAGAAGATTCCTCTTTTCTCGTAACAATATATCCCGGAATCGTAACTCTATGACCGTTCATGAAAATATGTCCGTGTGTGATCATCTGTCTTGCCTGATTAACTGTATTCGACAATCCTTTTTCGAATACAACTGTCTGAAGTCTCCGTGAAAGAACGGCCTCCTCCGATAACGTCAGAATATCGTTCAGTGTTGCACCTTCCAATGGCAAAATTCCAATACGCCCACACTTAGCAAGGAGCGCATTTGCCTCTATTTTAGCCTGTATCTCACCACCCCTCAGACGTGCTTGCAAGTCTCTAGACTGTCCCCTAAAGTTTCTTAGGACCGACTGCGCTTTCCAGACTTCTGTCTTATTTTTAAGACCGTACTTGTTGACGAGAATACCTTCTGCCTTAATCCTTTCTCCCTGCCAAGGATGTGAGGGGGTATCATATGACCTACGCGAAAACTTAGGATCTCCCATTTAAGACACCTTACGCCTTCTTTTTGCTAACGCCCATCGTGAGGCCGTGACGCCCATTGGACCTCGTCCGCTGTCCTCTAACTTTATGATGTGTCTCGTGCCTAATTCCGCGGTAACAACGAATCATTTTCATCCTATTGATGTCGTCTTTCTGAACGATTTCGAGATTGCTTCCTATTAGATGCATGTCTGCGCCTGTTTCATAATCAAGCTGTCTATTGATAACCCATTCAGGTACATATTCCGCATATGTCGTAACAGACTCCTCTAATTTTTTAACATCTTCGTCCGCAAGCGATCCAATTTTAGTTATTGGATTGATGCCTGTTCTCTTAACAACGATGTGCGCTACTCTTTTCCCAACACCCTTGATCTGCTGAATCCCTATCACAGCACTCTTCTGACCGTCAATATCGCTATCCGCTATGCGAACTATAAAATTGAAGTTCTCTTCATCAACCTGTTTTTTAGGTTCTTTCTCTACCATGCTCTTCCTCCGTAAATGTTCCCGTCCGGGAAGTTGCCAAGCACCATTCTTACTGACATTTTATCGTGTGCTCTCGAGGCATATATCATGATATCCCCAGAGTTTACGGCGGTCGGGGCGATTCACTTCTTCGTTATAAATATTATCTTTATCAATAACTCACGCATGTGTAAATCTTCTAGATTTAACCGCAGCGGGGTATATCACACGAGAAATATAAACGCTCACCAAGTCAGAAGAGTTTCACCTCTAAATATTACGACATGTCACCAACAAGATGGCGCGGAGAGGGAGATTCGAACTCCCGAGGTGAAACACCACTAGATTTCAAGTCTAGCGCCGTAGTCCGGGCTTAGCTATCTCCGCCTGCGGGTAGATATTATCCGTGTATTAAATACTGACTGAAATGTATTTCCGCTGCAGACACCATTCTAATATGCATTGTCAAGAAGTTTAATCCGTTAAATAATAGAGTAGTATCTTTATGTTTAACAGTTTAACGCTCCGTCTGCGCATTTTCTTTTCCATAAAATATTATCCTTAAGAAAGATGTTATGTTCATGTTTGTGATATTTTGGTAGCGGTACATCATTTTGAGAACGAATATTCGCGCCTAGCAACGTGTAGACTTTATTTATCAATCAGTACATCAAGTCAGCATGGGGAATTATTCTAAACATGATATCCGGGGTTTTATTGTAGATATGCAGGTATTTTTGCCAGATATGATTGAGGAGAAGGTAAGACAGCTGTTAGTAGAACTGGAAATGATAGAAGAGAACTTTGACAGGGAAGTCGCGATTATATATCTGTCCAGCAACTACTCAAGCAATAAGCATCTAGCGATGACAATCCTGAGAGGCATGTGTGATTCCGATATAAAAAAATATATTTCAACAGCTAAACTCACTCTTCAAAAAGAAATCGCATCAAGACATCACTAATTCCACAATTATAAGTCGTAGTTTATCACTCAATTTTCACTATCATTGATATTGTTCGTATAAGCAACAAGATATTCCTATACTTCCACATTCAAACGTAGCTGTTTAGTTGTTCATCCGGTTACTATATTTTTTGAGATTGTTCATTTTCATTTAACAATGAGATGAATTTTTAGGAGAAGCATATTTATGATTAATGATACCAGTTTTATTTTACAAATGTGCTATTAACGAGACTGCTTATGTGACTTCCGCGCTGTGACATCCTGAGGGCCCACATCACTTAAGACATTTTTTAGTATTTTCAGCCTTATTGTAACTATTTATATTTGGGTCTATATGAAAGGACAGTGGTTCAGAAACGTGTTTTAGCGATTCATGATATTTCCTGCTTAGGTAAGTGTTCGCTGACTGTTGCCCTGCCTATAATTTCATCTGTTGGATTAGAGTGCACAGTTATTCCAACTGCTGTATTATCAACGCAGACAGAGGGATTCCAAAATTATAGATATCATAGCCTTACAAAGGATGTGAAGCATATAGTTAATCATTGGGTAACTTTAAATCTTAAATTTGACTCAATATACGTCGGATTCTTAGGTTCGTTTTCACAGATTGATGTAGTGTGTGAGATAATTGATAAGTTTGGAGAGGATGCAATTATTGTTGTCGATCCATGTATGGCTAGTAATGGGAAATTATATCCTACATTCAGTAGACGCTTTCCTAAACGGATGAAAAAACTTTGTGCAAGGGCTGACATTATTGTGCCAAATATGACTGAAGCAGCAATGTTGCTCGGAGAAAAATACATTAGTGGTCCCTATACAGTTGAATTTATTGATGCTACTATGAATAAACTTACTAAGATTGGACCAGAGAGGGTTGTCTTAACGGGGGTATATTTTGATAATAAAAGAATTGGTTCAGCGGTGTACGATATCAGTTCAGGTGAAAAATCGATGTATTTATGCAATAAGATACCGGGTTGCTACTACGGAGCAGGGGATATTTTTGGATCTACTGTAGTAGCTTCTATTCTCAATGGAATGTCACTATCGGATGCTAATAGAATCGCGGTAGATTATACTGCAGAAAGTATTAAGAGAACTTATGACGCAGGGACCGACACACGATTCGGAATAAACTTCGAAGAAGGCCTTCAAACCCTTATGAAAAACGTTAAGAATCAGTAATGTGCGGGAGTACAATCATCGCTAGAATGGCTATATAATTATACCACAACAAGCAACATGCAATATCTCTAAATATCTTTTTTAAGTAATGCTGACTGAATCATATATTGTTAAGACTATGAGGCTGACATGTTTATACCAACCACTTTGGAGGAAGTAGTGAGGAAGGGTTGGAACAAACTTGATATAATTTTAGTGTCAGGCGATACATATATTGACTCCGCATTCAACGGGTCAGCGATTATAGGCCATTGGCTTATCGAAAACGGCTTTAGAGTTGGCATTATATGTCAACCTGAACTCACTTCCAGTGATGATATTAAAAGATTGGGAGAACCCGAATTATTTTGGAGTGTATCTTCAGGTTGTGTCGATTCAATGGTTGCAAACTATACTTCGACACTTAAATTTCGTAAGGATGATGATTTTACACCTGGAGGTCGAAATAACAAAAGACCAGACAGAGCATGCATTGCATACACGAATCTTATTAAGAGATTTTGTAAGGGGAAACCTATTGTCCTTGGTGGAATCGAAGCAAGTTTAAGACGTATTGTACACTTTGACTTTTGGTCGAATTCTCTTCGAAGATCAATACTTTTTGACGCAAAGGCAGACATTATAACCTATGGTATGGCGGAAATCAGTAATTTACTTCTTGCGCAATATATGAAAAGTGGAAAAAATTGGCGCTCAATAAAAGGAATATGTTATATCAGCTCAAACAAACCCAATGAATATATTGAAATTCCAAGCTACGAAGATTGTATCAAGTCAAAGGATTCTTTTATTAAAGCATTCAAAATATTTTATCAAAATACCGATCCAATAACAGCTAAAGGATTAGTTCAAAAACATGGAAGTAGGTATCTTGTTCATAATCAACCTGCCGAAGTCATTAAAACAGAGATGTTCGACCACATATATGAAATGGATTTTGAAGACGCTGTCCACCCATACTACTTAAAGCAAGGGCCAGTTAGATCTATGGAAACTATTAAGAACTCTGTTACAACAACTAGAGGATGCTACGGCGAATGTAACTTTTGTGCCATTTCTTTAATGCAAGGACGTACGGTTGTGAGCAGAAGTGAGAACTCTATAATAAGAGAGGCAGAGAGAATTGCGTCTAGAAAAAAATTTAATGGGATTATTAACGACGTAGGTGGACCCACAGCAAATACATATGGATTTGAATGTGCAAAGAAACTCGTATCTGGATCTTGTGTGAATAAAAGGTGTCTGTATCCAAATCCTTGTAAAAATTTACCCATTGACCACTCTAAATATATGGCTCTCTTAGACAAAATGAGGCATATTCCGAAAGTAGAGAAAATTTTCATAGCATCGGGTCTGAGATATGATCTTATAGTTGCTGACAAACGTTATGGAAAGAATTTCCTGTATAATGTTTGTAAATATCACACGTCTGGTCAACTAAAAATAGCTCCGGAACACGTATCTAAAAGTGTTCTTGACCTAATGGGAAAACCAGGGGTTGATGTTCTTCTATCTTTTAAATCAATGTTTGATACCATTAACAATGAACTAAATAAAGATCAATTTCTCACGTACTATCTTATTGCGGCACATCCAGGATGTCATGAATACCATATGAGAGAATTGTCATCATTTTGCAAAAATTATCTTAAAATCAGCCCAGAGCAGATTCAGATATTTACTCCCACTCCATCTACAATATCTACGATGATGTATTACACACATAGGGACTGGGCGAACACAAATAACATAAAAGTCGAGTATCTAAAACATATGAGGCAAAAGCAAAAAGATATAATTCTTGATTCTGGAAAGGGATCGAAAAATGATTTGCGGAGACATTAATGAAATAAAACAGAAAGCAGAAAGTGGAGTTCCAGACGCTATTGCGCAACTAGGGATGGCATACCTCTACGGATATGGCGTTGAAATAGATCATGTTCAAGCATTCATTTATCTTCAAGACGCTGCAATTAAAAACAATGGTGAAGCGCAGTTAAATCTTGGAAAAATGTATGAAAATGGATGGGGAATCAAAAAAGATCTATGGACTGCATATGCACTTTATAGACATGCATATAATATGAAATCTTCCGGAGCAAGAAAAGCCATTGAACATGTAGTTGAAAAACTTGTGGAAGGAATGCCAATAACCGGTCAACTTACAATTTCTAGCAGTTTTAAAATAACACTCTGCTGCAATCGACTCAAAGAGCACATCAGAATGGGTAAAATCGTTCCTTTTGAAGATGACGATGGATGTAATTTCTATTTCTCAAATATAAACAGAAACACAATAATGCGCGAATGCCCCTACTGTGGAGAGTGTGTTTTTCAAGTACCTGACACAGACGAGTAAATGCACTCAAGGTGAAAGTCTCGAAACGTCTCTCGGAAAGAGAATCCCCTCCCTCACATTAGGAAGGTCAAGCATCTTTGTAAGAAGCCTGTCAATTCCAATCCCCCATCCCCCATGTGGAGGCATTCCATATCTAAATGCGCTTGTATAAAAAACAAAATCGTTGGGGTTTAACTCTAACTCTTTCATCCTTGCAATGAGCCTATCAAATCTGTGCTCTCTCTGTCCACCAGAAGAAATCTCCTGGCCTTTAAAATCAAGATCGAAGGAGCAGGAATATGACGTCCCGTCCTTGTTCATAATGTAAAATGGTTTTGACGCAGAGGGATACTCAGTAATGAAATACAAATCTTTTCTTTTAGACGCCATATAGTCTCCAATAATTTTTTCTTCTCTTGTACCAATATCATCGCCATCTTTAAGATCAATTCCAGAATCGTTAACAATTTTGACACATTCTTTATACGTTAAAACTGGATACGGAACCGGTTGTAGCCTGATTTTCTTTCCAAGAATGTCGAGTTGTTCTTTCCCTCTCTCATTAACTTTTCTGAGAACCTGGTCAATAACGGTTTCAAGGATGTTCATAACATCTTTCTGACTATCAATCCAGGCAAGCTCTCCATCGAAAGATATGAACTCAGTAACATGACGACTAGTATTCGACTTTTCTGCACGAAAAGCAGGACTAATTTCAAAAACACGATCGAGACCTGTAGACATTAACATTTGCTTATAAAGCTGAGGGCTCTGTGCTAGATATGCAGATCTTCCAAAATAGTCAATTTTAAACAGTGTTGATCCGCCTTCTGCTCCCGAACCAACAATTTTAGGTGTGTTAACCTGTACAAAACCATTTTCTGTCATGACATCAACGATTGATTTTATCATTATGCTTTTTAACTCAAAAATGGACTTAACATCAGGTCTTCTGGCGTCAATAAATCTGTTATTCAAACGTGTGTCTATTTCGACATTAACTTTGTCTACAACTCCCATAGGCAGAGGGGTATCCGCCCTGGAACAAATTTTTACGTCTGTGGGTATAATTTCTAACCCAAGCGCCGTCTGATCACTCTTTTGGATTTCTCCTGTTATAATCACAGTCGATTCTCTTGTAAGAGTCACGAGACTTTTGAAAGTCTCTTTTTCAACCTTCTTTTTTGGAAGTGTAATTTGTACTGTCCCGTGCCTGTCTCTCAGTGTTATAAAAGATATTCCCCCAAGATTCTTTATATCCTGAACCCACCCCTTCACAGTGACAATTTTGTCTTCAATCTTAACAGTGCTAGAATCCCTAACTAAACAAGTCATACGAACGCAACGCGAATGTGAAACAAGTTATTAACGTTATCCAAACACATAGAGGCATACAAAACAACGAACTGGCAGTGCAGCCATGCAGAGCCCCAAAATTTTAGGATTGATATATGGCCTGAGTTTCATTAACTTCATCAAGATTGTCCTGGTGCTCATACAATCATATTCGATTATGATTTCTGCGCAAGAGCAAGCAAAATTAAGAAAAAAATATTATATGATTCCGTAGTGAGTGAGGCGTCGTGCTTGGTGATTTATATGACGGAGAATGTCACAATTTCTGTAATTAAAGCGGATGTCGGTTCAGTATGCGGTCACACAAGACCACATCCATCCATGTTGGAAAAATGCGATCTAATACTCAAAAATGCAACAAAAAACGGTCTTTTAACAGATTATTACGTGACACATGTTGGCGATGATATCAATTTGTTTATGATTCATTACAATGGAGAAAACAACAAAAATATTCACGAATTGGCCTGGAACGCATTTTTGGAGGCAACACACCTTGCCAAAAAAATGCATTTGTATGGAGCTGGACAAGATCTCTTAGCAGATGCATTTTCCGGAAATGTAAAAGGTGCAGGTCCCGGATCTGCAGAAATAACTTTTACGGAGAGAGAATCTGAGCCTGTGATGTTTTTTATGGCTGACAAAACAGAACCGTCAGCATATTCCCTCCCGCTTAGTAGAATATTTCTCGACCCCTTTACCACAACAGGACTTGTCATTGATGCGAAAGCCAAAAAGGGATTCGATATCGAGATACATGACGTTATCGACAATAGGAAAGTTGTTATGTCTTCCCCAGAAGAAACACTTGACATTTTAAGTATTCTTGGCGATACGTCAAGGTACGCAATTAAGAAAATTTCAAGTCGTGCCGGTTTAGGTCCAGTAGCCGTTGTTTCAACAGACAAACTTAACCTTATGGCTGGAAAGTATGTTGGAAAAGATGATCCTGTGTGTGTCGTGAGAGCACAAAATGGGATGCCATCAGTTGGTGAATATCTTCAACCTTTTATGGCTACAATGCTTGTCCCGGGATGGATGAGAGGGTCTCACTATGGTGCACTATATCCATGCTCACCAGAATTTTCAACACCAACGTACTTTGATGGTCCACCAAGAATATGTTGCCTTGGGTTCCAAATGGTAAATGGTCATCTTCAAGGCTTAGAGCCTGCAAATGCAGAAATTGGAACTCATATTCCTGTTTTTGAATATGACTTTATCAATGGAGATTCATT